>SMYC01000148.1 GCA_004356105.1 Acidobacteriota bacterium
ACCGTCTGTGGCACGCCCATCCTCGTCATCCTTCCTTGCGCTTCAAGAAAGTCGGTGAACTTTGGTCCGTTCGAATTAGCAACGGCTACCGCGCTCTCTCCCTTCTCGAGGAGGACACCTTCTTCTGGTTCTGGATCGGCACTCACGACGAATACGAGCGACTCCTTTCTGGATGACCCGTGAAGTCTACGCGCGCTACCTGACCAACGTTTGGCACTATGCCGTTCACAGCGCCGTCGTCATCGGCATGGCTGGCGCTCGCTGTGTCCCGGAAAATCCTAAGCTCGGAGACTATCTCCTGAAGCATGCGCGCGAGGAGTTGGGGCACGATCTCTGGGCCTTGCAGGATTTGAAGGCTTTGGGGATTGACGAACAGGCGGTCCGCGCGACACGTCCCGTTCCCGCCTGTGCCAGCATGATCGGAATCGAATATTACTGGGCGGCGCATGCCAATCCGGTCGGTCTGTTCGGCTGGATGTATATTCTAGAGGCCATGGGCGATGATCTGGGCTCGGAAAGCGCCCGGCGAATCAAGGATGGATTGAAACTGCCAGAGGGGGTCAAGTTTCTAGCCGGGCATGGGGATGCTGACGAAGGTCACGCCGCGGACCTGACCCGGGAAATTACGGAGAATGTCAAACCGGCAGACATGGACGACGTGCATCACGTTGCGGATGTAGTTGCGGACCTTTATGTTCGTATCTTCCAGCAAATTGGAGAGGCAGAGGCAGGATAACCGTGGCCTTTACGGTCAAGCGCATAGAAACCTCAGAGGAACAAGAGGCTATCTTCAAATTCCGTTACCGGGTTTACGTGGAAGAGCTTGCCATGACAGAGGACGCCGACCACGAGGGCAAGAGGCTTCTTGACGCCTACGATGCTCATGCGGTTTCCTATGCGATTTTCGAGGATGGCGAAGTTATGGGGTCGCTGCGGGTCATCCATCCGGTCGATCTGCCAGACCCCGGTTCTATTATCGCCCAATATCAAATGCAGCCGGCCATCGAAGCGGTCGAGCTCGGCGGAATTTGCACGACCAGCCGCTTTATCTTGCACCCCAGGCTACGCCATGGAAAGATCATCTTCCGCCTCATGCAAGCCGCATACGGGGACGCTGTTTCGCGGGGGACGCAAGTGAGCTATGGCGATTGCAGCCCCCACTTGCTGCCTTTCTACGAACACCTCGGCTACCGCCGTTATACGGCGGGGTATAACGATACGGCATATGGCTTCAAAGTACCCATTCTCTTGCTTGTCGGAGATCAAGAACATTTCAAAAAAATCCGCTCCCCCCTACGGCGTTTAGCTAAAGCAGTTCCTGATGACGTCGCCGCGCGGAATTGGTTTGCTACGAGCTATCCGGATTATCTAAATTTAGAAAGCGCGGCCTTTCTGGAAGATGACGTATTCTTCGATCTGTTGACCGAACGAGTCTCGGGCGACCCTTTGCATAAGGTGAATTTGTTGAACGGCCTGTCGCGGGAGGCCGCACAAAAATTTCTGGCGAGTGCGGCCATAGTCGAGTTGAAAGGCGGAGACAAGATCGTACGCCAGGGGGATCGGGACGATACCCTTTACATCTTGCTCAGCGGACTGGCCGAGGTTTACAACGATAAGTCAACGGGTCCCCCGGTATGTATCCTCGGTCCCGGAGATACTTTCGGGGAGATCGGATTCTTGACCGCCGTGCCGCGCACCGCTTCTGTGATCGCTCGAGAAAAATCACAAGCGCTGCTATTGAGCGCTGATTTTATGGAGCGCTTCATTAGCCAGGAGCCAGCCACCGGCGCTCGCGTCATGCTTAACCTCGCTCGCGAGATCGCCGGCAGATTGGCTGTGGCTACGGCCCAAATCGCCAGCCAATAGGCAGCGTCTCAGAGCTTCGCGTTCGTCATCAATCTCACGCAACGGCAACTTGACGGTACCCAAATTGGAACCAAACAAGAATTGGCCGGCTGACCGTATAACGCTTGCCGTTGCATTAACGAGCCGCGTTATGCTACGTTGTTGCCGACGGTTTGGTCGCTCACCTCATGCCCGAGGTTGGCTAACGCCCCGGCAATCCGGTCGTAACCCCAGGACTTGTTCTCCTGGGCAAGACAGACCACCAGCTCTTCGATGTCAGCGTCGACACGCGGCCGCCCTGGTATTGACGGATGCGAGAAGCTTGGCTTCCCGCCCGAATCTGGCGAGTCGTTCTTCGTCTTTCGCGAATTCCTCAGGAAGCACTTTGGTCGCGACGTCGCGACCGAGCTTGGTGTCGCGAGCGCGGTAGACCTCACCCATGCCACCTTTGCCGATAGGCTCGAGGATCTCGTAATGCGCAAGTTTGTGGCCGGGCAAGAGTGACATCTTCGAGCGACGATGTTACGACAACGATGGGTCGTCGGCAAGCAGGGAGCGTCGCGACGGTCGGTCTAAATGTCGGTGGCGGAACGGCTCGCCCGTGACCTCGAGACGCTCGAGGTCGAACCCCACGGCAAGGAGCGTTCCGCCCACCCCATAGACGATGTGGCCGGTACCGGCGTAGCGCGAGTTGCCCGGGGCACGAGGAGCTTGGTCTCGCCTGTCGTGAGCGACAGCGCTGCGATCTGAGCGTTCTCGACGCCCGTGCCCACCACCATCAAAGTGAAAATCACCGCATCACCACCGGGAAGGACCTCGGGCCATCTATGAGCTTACCCGGGCTCGGGCGTCGTCAGCTGCTCCGGCTCGCCGCCGCCGGCCGCAGCCCCGCCACAGCCGCTTGAAACTGCGAACACGATGCTGTCGTCGTCGCCCCAACTGGCGCCGTGTGGAGCGCTCCCCTCACAGATGGTCATCGAAGACCGGCCGAGGATCGAGACTTCGAGTGTCTCCTCGCAGGTTGCGAGAAGTCTATTCTGTTAATTCGAACGGATTGATCACCTCGACCCCGCATTCGACAAAATCACGGACGTTGCGCGTCGCTACAGCGAAGCGGCGCGCGCGCGCGATCGACACAATCTGTCCATCGGAGATGCCAAATGGGCGGCCGATTTTCCGACGATGAGCCATAACTTCACCGTAGATCTGGGCCGCTGATTGGTCGAAATTCAGGATTCGCTGATCGAAGGCTCGCGCGACAAATTCTTCGAAGCGCTCCTCGAGAGAGCGTCGACGTTTACCTTCCGGCAATACCCGAAGTCCGTAACCGATCTCGGCGAGCGAGATTGTGGATAAATATAAGGTGGCGCTTTCCTGCGTGTTGAGCCAACCAACCACTTTGCGCGGCGGTGACGGAGCCATCACGGCGGATACGATGTTCGTGTCGAGCAAAATCATTCAACAATCGTCAAGGGTTCGTGTGGCTCACGCGACGGCAGCTCGAGCTCGACGCCGTTCTCACCGAAATATTCAGTCGCGAGGTCGCCGAGCCGGTCCGGCGCCGCAACCACAAGCCGGAGAATCTGCCGTACTTCCTCTTCCATAGATACGCCATGCCGCGCTGCCCGGACTCTGAGACGTTCGTAGAGGTCCTTTTCAATCTTCCGCACACTCAAGCTTGGCATCACCCAACCTCCAGCAAATATCAACCATGATAGCACGCGATAGCAATGCTGGCGCGTGCTATCAATCTCATCCCATATGTGTCACTCGCGTTTTGCTCGTAGGGTCAAGATATTCATGCGGCTTCCCGATGGTAGAAACGGAGCAACCCGCCAAGCCGTTCACGGCACTGAATGGCGCCCTCTAGACCGTTCAAGCGCAAGCGACCCTTGGTCTGATTCCGAAGAATCCGATTCTCGGCTACAAGATATTCGTTCCGCAGGAGAAGCTCCTCGTCCACGGATCCTGAGATATAGGCCAGCATGGTCTTCCAGTCCATCGCGACTCCTTCCGAAGGACTGGAATACCTATCCGACAGGAAGGGTCGATTCAACCGGTCCGCGGGTCCGCGCATCCTGCTGACCCGGTTGTCGTTCGAGTATCTTGACCCTACGGGCAATGCGAAAATAACGCGCGCATAAACCGCGAGCGTCGTGTAACTGTTGTCTCGGAGGCGCCGTTCAGCATCCCGAGGTCGGGCCGTCGGCCTGTGATTCCGTCGATGCGTTCGCCTTTTCACCCGGGACGGGAAAGCCGCGGTCTCTCATGAGTGCGTCAATCCGGGCATCGCGACCACGGAAGGCGCGATAGGCGTCGTCCGGGTCGACCGCGTTGCGCACGGCAAACAAGTGGTCGACGAGCTTCTTCGCCATATCCTTGTCGTAAAAACCGCCCGGCGCCTCCTGGAAGGCCTCAGCCGCATCGGACGTGAGCACGTCGGCCCACAGGTAGCCGTAGTAGCCGGCCGAATAGCCCTCGCCGGAGAAGATGTGCCCGAAATGCGGGCTTCGGTGTCGCATGACGATCTCGTTCGGCATGCTCAGCTCCAAAAGCGCCTCGCGCTCGAAAGCGTCGGGGTCGATGCCCGTCGGATCCGTTGTGTGGTACTTCATGTCCACGAGCGCGGAAGCGAGATATTCTGTCGTCTCGAAGCCTTGGTTGAACGTCGAAGCATTCTTGATCTTCGCGACGAGCTCCTTCGGGATCGGCTCGCCCGTTTCATGGTGAACGAGGTAGGAATCGATCACCGCGTCGGTGACTAGCCACCGCTCCAGAAGCTGCGACTGAAACTCCGTGTAGTCCCGCACGCCGCTATTGAGCGTAGGATATTCGACGGTCGACGAAAAATAGTGCAGCGCGTGGCCGAACTCGTGGAACAGCGTTTCGGCATCGGACCAGGAAACGAGCACGGGCTCCCCCGGCGCTCCTTTGATGAAGTTCGAGTTGTTCGAACCGAGCACCGTCTTCTTGCCATCGAACGTCTCGTGGCTGCGATAGGTGGTCGCCCAGGCTCCGGAGCGTTTTCCTGGTCTAGCATAGGGGTCGAGATACCAGATGCCGATATGCTCGCCGGAATTCTTGTCGGTAACTTCCCAAACGGTCACGTCCTCGTGAAAAACAGGGACGGAGTCTTCCGGAACCGGGTTGAAGTCGAAATGGAACAGCTCACCCGCGACGAAGAACATGGCCTCGCGAAGTTTGTCCAGTTGCAGGTATTGTTTCACTTCGTCGGAGTCTAGGTCGTACTTCGCCTTGCGCACTTTCTCCGCGTAATAACGATAGTCCCAAGGGGCGATGGTGATGCCTGCTCCATCGGCGTCGGCGACGGCTTGCATATCCGCGACTTCTTCCTCCACCCGCGCCATGGCCGCGGGCCACACCGCCTCCATCAGCTCGAACGCGCGCTCGGGCGACTTGGCCATTCGATTCTCGAGTCGCCACATAGCGTAGTCTTCATAGCCGAGAAGTCGAACGCGTTCATGTCTGAGCTGCAAGATTTCGGTGATGATGGCGTTGTTATCGTGCTCGTCGTCGTTGTCGCCACGCTGATAGTAAGTGCGCCAGATCTCTTCGCGCAGCCCACGATCGTTTGCGAATGTCAGGAACGGATCCATCGAGGAGCGCGTGTTGGTGACGGCGTACTCACCATCGCGCCCATTTCCCGCGGCGGTGGCCGCGGCAGCCTGGACGAAGGAATCAGGCAAGCCGCCCAATTGATCCTCCGTAAGGTAATGGACATATCCCTCCTCGTCGGCGAGCACATTATTTCCGAACTGCGTATGAATCTCGGCCAGCCGCTGATTGATTGCCGCGTATCGCTCTTTCGCTTCATCTGAAAGCGTTGCGCCATTACGCGCAAAGCCGTCATAGACTAGCGACACTAGACGTTTTTGGTCGGGCCGCAGTGACGCCATCTCTTCGCCCTCGTAGACCGCTTTGATGCGCGAAAAGAGTACGGCGTTCTGGGTGATCTTCGAGTTGAACTCCGAGAGTTTGGGCGCCATTTCACCCTGAATCTCGCGGAATTCCGGCGTGGAGAGGTTCGCGCTCCAGATCCCCCAATAGGTGAATACGCGGGCGAGATCGCGCCCCGCGCGCTCCAAGGCGAGGATCGTATTCTCGAAGGTGGGGGGGGCGGAGTTCCTCGCGATCGCGTCGACTTCGTCCAAGTTCAAAGCCATGCCGCCCTCGAGAGCCGGTTTCAGAGCGACGAGGTCCATTTTGTCGAACGCCGGCACGCCGCCGTAGCTCCCCGACCACTCCGCCAACAAGATATTGCGTTCGCCTTTGGATTCGTCGCGCATGTCACTGACTCGGTCGGTGCAGGCTACGACGAGAACCGTCGCGCCGATACCCACGGCTTTCAAAAGAGTTCTATGACTAGCCATTGAGCTCTCCATTCTGGCGCAGGATTGTATCAGCTGCGGATGGATCGACGAGATCGAGAGGACGCGCTCGAACCACGGACACGTCTCCTACAACGTGACCACCACCTATCTCACTATGGCCGCGCTGCGCGCAGCGTTGGGACGCTCAGTGCGATGAAGATCGATCCGGTCGAAGCCCTGCCCACGAGCATTGGTGGTCGATGCGCGCGCGCTTCGTTCTAGCGAAGCTCGCAGCCGTCAACTCCGTCTAGAACAGCACGCGAGCCTCGCCTCTTTCCTCGACGAGCTGTTCCATGTAGGAGAGCAACGCGCGCCGCACCGCTTCCGCGTCCCAGGAGACTTCGGGAAACTCTACATCGTGGATCGATTCACCCATCGCGAGCCTGACGCTGTTCCGCGCGAGCCGAGAGGAGCTCGATGGCGGAGCGCACCAGTGCTCCTGGATCCAATCGAGTGAAGGATATCTTCTCGTCGGTTCTCGTCGTTGCCAGCACCCGCTCCACGAGTGCCTCCAAACGCTAGCTCTCGAGCGCCACCCAAAGCGTATGTCAATCGGGTCACAGGCCATCATACCCCCTCGGTCCCAGCCGGAATGTCATGCCATTGTCAGGGCGCCATCTGCTAACAGAACAACCCCGCACTACAATGGATAAAGCTAGTTCGCAATATGGGCGCTTGGTCGTCCGAAAGACTCGTTGTCCTCGATAGCACATACTGATTGGAACGCGAAACAGATTGATGATTGGATCATCTACTTGTTGAAAACGCACTTGAGACCGCGCTCCGTCCGCAGGATGCTCGCCGCGGGACTCTTTTTCGTCCTCCTCACCGGCTTTCTCGAGAGCGCGGTTGTAGCGGAGGAAATCGCCGCCAATCGAGAAACTTACCAGGTCGAAGCCCGCTACATCGTGGACATCCCGGAGATCGACGGCGTCTTGGACGAAGAGGTTTGGCAAAGCGCCCGGATCATCGACCAGTTCACACAGCAAGAGCCGAACGAAGGTGCTCCGGCAACGGAACGAACCGAAGTCAGGATAATTTATGCTGAGGCCTGGCTCTTCATCGGCGTCGAGGCCTACGACTCCGGCGAGCTCGTCGCCACGGAAATGAGACGTGATTCCGACAGGATCCTGGAGGAAGACAACTTCCAGGTCATCATCGATACCTTCAACGACTCTCGTTCGGGATACATGTTCGTCACCAACCCACTGGGCGCCAAGCTCGAGCAGCAGATCTTCGAGGAGGGTGAAGGCCAGGGTCGTGGAAACAACTCCAACGTCAATCGCAACTGGGATGGCGTCTGGATGGTCGCCTCACGCCGGAACGCCACCGGGTGGACCGCCGAGATCGCCATCCCCATGACGACCGTGCGCTTTCGGCGGCTCGAAGCACAGACGTGGGGCATCAATTTCATGCGCACCATTCGGCGCAAGAACGAGAGTGTCTTTTGGGCTCCGATTCCCAAAGCCTATGCCTTGACCCGGGTCAGTCTCGCCGGCACGCTTACAGGTTTGCGGTCGCTGAGTCAGGGAGTGGATCTCCGTATCAAGCCGTACGTCCTCGCCGGCACCGACACAAGCCGCGCGGACACCGAAACGACGACGTCGGCCCTCCGAGATGTGGGGCTCGATGTGAAGTACGGGATCAGCTCGAGCATGAATCTCGATTTGACCGTGAACACCGATTTCGCCCAAGTCGAGGCCGACGAGCAGCAGGTGAACTTGACGCGTTTCAGTTTGTTTTTTCCCGAGAAGCGAGATTTCTTTTTGGAGAATGCCGGGCAGTTCAACGTTGGAACACAGGGTGGGCAACATTTGTTTTTCAGTCGCCGCATCGGCCGCGGTGACTCTGGTGAGTCCATTCCCATTCTTGGTGGGGCCAGACTGACGGGAAAGGTCGGTCGCAACAACATTGCCTTTATGGATTTGCAGACAGACGATGCTTTCGGAGCGCCGGGCGAGAACTTTCTCGTCACCCGCTATAGCCGGGATATTCTTTCTAAATCGAAGGTCGGCGGCCTGATAATCAACAAACAGTCAGGATCGCAATACAATCGCACCTTCGCAGCCGATGCGACCTTGGCTCTAGGCAATCATCTGACCATCAACTCCTTCCTCGCAAAGACCTCCTCGCCCGACATCACGTCGGGAGACAAGATGTTTTGGGGGCGCGTCGGCTGGCTCGATCAAAACTGGAATCTCTTCGCGCAATACACGGATATCCAGGACAACTTCAACGCGGAAGTCGGCTTTATCCCGCGTCGTGGAATTCGCACGACGAATTTCCATATAGGACCGACGCCGCGTCCGAAGAAGTTCAACATTCGCGTCATGCTGCCAATGCTGAACATGACCTATACAACGGATCAGAACAACCGTCTTCTATCCCGCCGCGTCCACTACATGGTCGGTTTCAGGATGGAGAATGGCGCCTTTATCAACTTCATTTACAACCGGCGTTTCGAGCAGCTCGACGTGCCTTTCCGGATTCAAGAGGACGTGACGATTCCGGCGGGCGCCTACAGTTTTGGTGCCTGGAACTTCACCCTCAACTCCGACCCATCGAAACGGATCTACGAGCGCTTCACCTACGCCCCCCAGACTTTCTTCGACGGTAAAAGAACGGATATCAACGCTGCGATAGGGCTGCGCGCGACCAACCGGTTCGCCACCGAGTTCCAATACCGGCGTAATGACGTGGATCTGCCAGACGGTGAATTCGTAGTGAATCTAGGAATACTCAGGTTGGACTACGCACTGTCTCCGCGGACGACCCTGAGAGGCCTCTTTCAGTACAACTCCTCCACGAAACAGCTGAGCACGACCGTTCGGTTCAATTTCCGATACACGCCCGGGAGTGACCTCTACATCGCCTACGATGAGCTGCGAGAAGACGATCGAATCATGTCCTTCGTGAGAGATCGTCGCCTGGTCGTCAAGATGACCTACCTCTTGTCACGGTAGCGTATGTCGACCGCGCATGAAGGCACTGCGAGTTCTCCATGGAACCCGCGTCGGCGAAGACAGCTGGTCTGCGCTAGCTCCGACAACGGGGTATAATCTGGCGCGTGATTGCCGCCGTTGCTCTCGCCCTCGCCCTTGTAGACATCTCTGTCGCCCCTTATGTCGGAGAGGCCCGGAATTTCGATCCGGAGGCGGGCCTGCTCATTCGAGAAAGCGCATCGCCAGACGGTGGAATCCTCCGCTACGAAAGGCCGGTGGTGCTCCTTCCTGTCACCATGGCGGTAGGCGAGACCCACACGAGCCAGCGTCGCTTCGTCCTGCGCGTCGATGGTGAGAAGCGGGAGGTGGGCGCTCACTACTTCGAAGCAGAGCTTCTCGCCGTGGAAGCTTTTGAAGACTACGAGGACTGTCTGAAGATCCGCCGGTACATGCTGCGTATGGACTATTCAGGCACCGAATATGGCGAGAACGTGATCGAGTGGTACGCTCGTGGCCTCGGTCTCGTCAAAGCCGAAGGCGAGCGCTTCTGGAGGGACGCAGAAGGCAACAAGACGCGAACGGAGCGTATAGAGTAAAGCCGTTCGCCCGCCTCAGGCCTTCTCGAGCGCTTTTTCGAGGTCGTCGATCAAGTCCTGCACATCTTCGAGACCGACGGAAAGCCGCACGAGGCCGTCCGTGATCCCTACGCGCTTGCGCTCCGCTTCCTCGACATCGGCATGGGTCATCGTGACCGGATGGGTGACGAGTGACTCGACGGAGCCGAGGTTCTCCGCGAGCGTCCAGAGCTCGAGAGAATCCATGATGGCCTTCCCGGCGGCCATACCGCCTTCCACCTCGAACCACACCATCGCACCGTAGCCGCTCGCCTGACTCGTCGCGAGCTCGTGTTGCGGATGGGATGGAAGTCCCGGATAGCGGACCGTTCCGACTTTGGGATGCGCTTCGAGGAATTTCGCGACCGCCATTGCGTTCGCGGACTGCGCGTCCATGCGCACTGTGAGGGTTTTGCAGCCTTGTAGCGTGAGCCAAGCGACTTGCGGCGACATGATCGAACCGGTCGCGTTTTGTACGAAAGCCACCTTCTCGTGAAGCTCGTCGGTGGCGCTCACGACGGCGCCGCCCACGGTCGCGTTGTGGCCGTCGAGATATTTCGTCGTGCTATGGATAACGAGATCGCCGCCGAGCTCGATGGGGCGCTGGTAATAAGGTGTCAAGAAGGTGTTGTCGATCGCATGGGGGACGCGGTGCTCTTTCGCGATCGCGGAGACCGCGGCGATGTCCGTGAGCTTGAGCGTCGGGTTGGCCGGGGTCTCGGTCAGGATGAGGCGCGTGTTGTCGCGCATGCTCTTCTTCACGTCTTCGGGGTCGGATGTGTCCGCGAAGGTGAACTCGACGCCGAAGCGAGTGAAGACTTTCGTGCACAGTCGATACGTTCCGCCATAGGCTACGTCGGATATAACCGCGTGGTCTCCGGCGTTCAGAAATGCAAGGAGCACCGCGTGGATCGCGGCCATGCCCGTCCCGAAGCTAGCGCAGGCTGCCCCACCTTCGAGCTCCGTGAGTTTCTTGTCGAGTGCTTGCACCGTCGGGTTTCCCGAGCGCGAATAGGAATAACCTTTTTCGAGATACCGGTCGACAGATTCCTGCACAAAAGTCGTCGATTGGTAGATGGGCGTAAGAATGGACCCGGTCGTGGGATCGGGCTCGATGCCGGCATGAACCTGTTTGGTAGCGAAACGCATTAATTTTCCTCCGAGACGCTTGGCAAACGACTCATAATAGCTTACGTTGCGCTCGGAGGACGACATGATCACGAGACGGAGCTTTTTGAAATCGAGCGGCGCGCTCGTCGCGGCGGGGAGCGTGAGCACCCGAGCGGCGCAGGGGCAGCATATCGTGGTCGTCGGGGCCGGCGTCTTCGGTGGGTGGACCGCGTTGTCGCTACTTCGAAAAGGCGCCCGCGTGACCCTGGTCGACGCTTGGGGCCCGGGACACGCCCGCGCGAGCTCGGGCGGCGAGACGCGGGTAATCCGGGCTTCCTATGGCGACCAGAAAATCTACGTCGAGCTCGTGGCGCGTGCGCTCGAGCTCTGGCGTGACAACGAAAAGCGGTGGAACAAGAAGCTGCTCTTCCAATGCGGCTCGCTGCGTCTGAGAAAAGATGCGTCCTACGCGAAGAGTGCTGTGCCGCTGCTCGAAGGCGCGGGGCTGAAGATCGAAGAGCTCACGCCCTCCGAAGCGGGCAAGCGGTTCCCGCAAATTAACATGGACGGTGTCGGCTGGGCTCTTTACGAGCACGACGCCGGGTACTTGCTTGCGCGGCGCGCGTGCCAGGCGGTGCTCGAGTCCTTCATTGCGGAGGGCGGCACCTATCGCCAGCTCGCGGTGAAGCCGATCGATCTCGAGGTCGGGCTACCGGAGGGGTTGTTTCTCTCTGACGGTACCTACCAGCTCGCGGACCAATATGTTTTTGCCTGCGGCCCGTGGCTCGGAAAGCTGTTCCCCGAGACCATCGGCGAGCGCATCCGGCCCAACCGGCAAGAAGTTTTCTTCTTCGGGACCCCCGCAGGCGATGCCCGCTTCGGCGAGACAGAGATGCCTTGCTTTCTCGACGGCGCGGTCAGCCCGAGCTTTTACGGCATCCCAGGGAACGAGTGGCGCGGGTTCAAAATCGCGGGCGGGACGCCGAACGCGCCGACCTTCGACCCGACGAATGGCGACCGCAGCGCCACGCCGGATCTCGTCGCCGCGGCGCGTCGCTACATGGAGATGCGCTTCCCGGCGCTCAAAGGCGCGCCGCTCGTCGGAACCAAAGTGTGCCAATACGAGAGCTCGCTCGATGGCGATTTCATCGTCGACCAGCATCCGAAAGCGGACCATGTTTGGATCCTGGGCGGTGGCTCGGGCCACGGCTTCAAGCACGGCCCCGCCTTTGGCGAACGGGTCGCCTCCCAAATATTAGGTGAGCGCAACAAGGACGCGCTCTTCTCGTTGAGCCGTTTCGCTTAGCGTCGGCGCCGCATCAGTTGAGCCCGCTGCTGTAGAATCACTACGAATGCGGTTCGCGATCCTCACTACTCCGCTCTTCGTCGCCCTGGGCCGCTACGCGCGTCGACACTCGGGTCATCTTCGAGAGCCGTGCGGAAGCTTGGTAGGCCGGTGACCGTTCATCCGGGAGCCGGAAAGCCGGCGGACCCGTCGCAGCTCGTCGACGTCGACGAGCTCGTCTCCGCTTATCACGAGGCGCCCCCGAGTGAGCCTGTTGCCTTCGGCACGTCCGGGCACCGGGGCTCCTCGCTCAAAGGAAGCTTCAACGAAGCGCATATTCTCGCGACCACCCAAGCGATCTGCGAGTTCCGCTCAGCCCAAGGCATCGACGGACCTCTTTTTCTAGGCGTCGATACCCACGCGCTCTCCGAGCCCGCCCGCGTGAGCGCCCTCGAAGTGCTCGCCGCGAACGATGTGGATGTGCGGGTCGATCGCGACGGTGGCTTCACACCGACGCCCGTCATCTCGCACGCCATTCTGGCGGCCGACGGGGCCGACGGTATCGTAATCACCCCGTCGCACAACCCGCCGGAAGACGGCGGCTTCAAATACAACCCGCCGCATGGCGGTCCGGCCGACACCGACGTGACGGGTTGGGTCGAAAAGCGCGCGAACGAGCTGTTGAACGATGAGATTCGACGGAAGGATATCAACGCACAGGCCTACGACTACGTTGATGCCTATGTGAGCGAGCTCGGGGCCGTTATCGACATGGACGCGATCCGCGGTGCCGGTATCCGCATCGGTGTCGATCCTCTCGGTGGTGCGGGTGTTGGCTACTGGGCGCCGATCGCGGAGAAGTACAAGCTAGACATCGAAGTCGTGAACGATGCCGTCGACCCCACTTTCGGTTTCATGACTCTCGATTATGACGGGAAGATTCGCATGGACTGCTCGTCGCCTTATGCCATGGCGAAGCTCATCGAGCTGCGCGATCGGTTCGACGTCGCCTTCGCGAACGACACCGACACCGACCGTCACGGCATCGTGACGCCGAGCGTGGGGCTCATGAACCCGAATCACTTTCTCGCCGTGAGCATCGACTATCTGTTTGGCCGTCGCGACTGGAAGGACGAGACGGCCATCGGCAAGACGCTCGTCTCGAGCGCCATCATCGATCGGGTGGCGTCGCGGCTCGGCCGTCAGCTCGTCGAAGTGCCCGTCGGGTTCAAATGGTTCGTGAGCGGTCTTCTCGATGGCTCGCTCGGCTTCGGAGGCGAGGAGAGCGCGGGGGCGTCGTTCCTGAGACGTGATGGCAGCGTCTGGACAACGGACAAGGACGGCATCATCATGGGGCTCCTCGCTGCCGAGATGATGGCGCGGACGGAGAAGGACCCGGGCGAGCTCTATCGTGCGTTGACGGCGGAGCTCGGCGAGCCCATCTACGAGCGCATCGACGCCCCGGCGACGCGTGAGCAAAAGTCCAAGCTCAAACGCTTCTCGCCGAAGCAAGTGGACGCGAAGGAGCTTGCGGGTGATCCGATCATCCAGATGCTGAGCGAAGCGCCCGGAAATGGCGCGCCGATCGGCGGGCTCAAAGTCTCGACGGCGTATGGTTGGTTCGCCGCGCGGCCTTCAGGGACCGAGGACGTGTATAAGCTTTATGCTGAGAGCTTCCGTGACGAAGATCATCTGCACCGCATCCAGAGCGAAGCGCAGCAGTTGGTCTCTTCCGTGATCGCGTAAGCGCCCGAGAGCGAGGTATCGAAATGCGGTGGTTGGCCATGCTTCTTCTCGCGGCGTTCCAGACGCTGCAATATGAACAAACGACCGCGAGCCGCGAGAGACTCGCGCGCTCGCCGAGGCACATGGAATATATCGACGTGCCGGCGGGTGAAGACGATTCTGTAACGTCTTTCGTCGTCCATCCGGAGCGGAGCGACGCTACGGAATGACGGGCACGATGGCTCTCTTCATATTCCTGGCTGCCGATTAGCAGCCTGCAGCATTCGCGTTATACTCATCGCCGACTTAGGGAGGCAAAATGTCGAAATCCAGAAAAGTAAGTCGACGTAAGGTGCTGGCGGGAGCCGCTGGTGTCTTGGGATCCGCTGTTTTATCCAGCAAAGCCGGCACCCAGACGACCGCCCCCTCGGACCCGACCAAAGTCCAGGGACGCCTTGCGAGCGAGCTCGGCCAGCGCTCGCCGCACGAGCAGCTGGAGAGGATCCCGTTCCGCTCGACGCGCACGTCGTCTCACACACCGCTCCAGGATCTTGAGGGCATCATCACTCCGTCCGACCTTCACTTCGAGCGGCACCATGCCGGTATACCGGAAATCGATCCCGAGAACTATTCGCTGCTGATCCACGGCATGGTCGACCGACCTACCGTCTACACTCTCGCCAACCTGAAGCGCTTTCCCGCGAAATCCATGATCCGTTTTCTCGAGTGCTCGGGAAACGGTGGGCGCTCCTACCGTCTCGAGAGCAGGCGGCGGGAGATGACGCCACAACGCGCGGACGGTCTCACCAGCACGAGTGAATGGACCGGCGTACCCCTATCGACGCTGTTTACGGAGGTGGGCGCGAGCTCGAAAGCAACGTGGTTTCTCGCGGAAGCCATGGACGCGGCGGTGATGACGCGTAGCATTCCCATGTCCAAAGCCTGGGATGATGCGATGATTGCTTACGGGCAGAACGGGGAAGCGCTTCGGCCCGAGCAAGGCTATCCGGCCCGGCTTTTTCTTCCCGGTTACGAGGGGAGCTCCAACGTAAAATGGATCCGCCGCATCGAGCTCGCGGATCGGCCCTTCATGACTCGCGAGGAAACATCAAAATATACCGACCCGTTGCCCGACGAGACCGCGAGAAGCTTCAGCTTCGTGATGGACGCGAAGTCGCTCATCACCTTTCCGGCCTATCCGGTTCAGCTTTCCGAAAAAGGCTGGTGGACGATTACCGGTATCGCGTGGAGCGGCCGTGGCAAGATCGTGCGCGTTGACGTCAGTGCTGACGGCGGAGAGAGCTGGCAGCAAGCGGAGCTCCAGGAGCCGGTGATTCCCAAATGCCACACACGCTTCCGGCTGCCTTGGAATTGGGAAGGCGGTAAAGCGGTGATCATGAGCCGCGCCACCGACGAAACGGGGTACACCCAGCCGACGCTTCAGGAGCTCGTCGACGTCCGTGGTCCAGCGACGCGCTACCACTACAACCATATCCGTGCGTGGACCGTTCAGGCCGACGGATCTGTGCTCTTCGATGTAGATCCCCCGGCTTGACGGGGATCTGAAGATGGTGCGGACGGCTATCAGGCTGAACGCCTGGCGTCCATAGCGCCCGTAGCGCCCGTAGCGCAAGACGCGGTTGTTCCTGTAGAATACTAATACCGGTTACAACCACTTCTTTCCCACCATGCAGACGCAATCTGTCGTTGGAAAATACCGCGTTCTCGAAGAGCTCGGCCGCGGATCCATGGGTACGGTCTATCTCGCGGAGGATACGACCCTAGACCGCCGCATCGCTTTGAAGGTGATGAGTCTGGGCGCGCTCTCAGACAACGAGATGCGCCAACGCTTCGAGCGTGAGGCGAAGGCCATCGCTCGATTGCATCACCCAAACATCGTCACCATCTACGATCTCGGCTACGACGAGATGGGGGCTCCCTTCTTCGCCATGGAGCTGCTTCGCGGTGCCGATCTCGAGCAAACTCTGCAAGACGGTCTCCCTTCCCGCAAGGACGCCGTTCAGACGCTCATCCAAATCTGCAGCGGCCTCGAGCATGCCCACGAGAACGACCTCGTTCACCGGGACATCAAACCTGCAAACGTCTTCATCACTGAAGAAGGCGTGATCAAGATCATGGATTTCGGGGTGGCGCGATGGACGCAATCTTCGCAAACCCAGCCCGGGTCCGTAATCGGTACCGCCGACTATATGTCGCCCGAGCAAGTCCGCGCGGTGAACGTGGACCATCGCTCCGATCTTTTCAGCGCGGGAGTGGTTCTCTACCGTCTCCTCACGAACAAGAAGCCCTTTGGCGCGGACCGTATCGAATCGGTTCTCTTCAAGATTTTGAACGATCCCCTCCCGGAGCTGGTTCTGCCCGACGGGTCGCGCATCCCAGCGCTTCAAAAGATCGTAAGCCGCGCTCTTGCCAAGTCGCCGGCGGCGCGCTACCAATCAGCCAAGGAGATGGGCGCCGCTCTAGAGGCTTTCCTTCGCTCGGACGAGGATAACTCGCGGGCGCAGCCAGCAAAGGAGGACGAGCGTGATCCTCAGGCCACCATGGATCAATTCAAGAAGCGCTGCGGGAGTACCAAAGATCTTCCCATCCTCAGGCAGACAGCGGTCGACGTCTTGCGTATCTCTGATCGATCGGGAGCCGCGGAAGTGTCACAGGTCGTACTGCAGGACCAAGCTTTCACGACCAAGGTCCTCAATGTGGTTAACTCGGTCTACTTCAACACGACGAGCGAGCCGATTCACTCCGTTACGCGGGCGGTTGTCATTCTCGGCCTCGACCTGGTCCGATCTATCAGTCTGGGACTTGGTTTTGCGGAAATGCACGAGAAGCAGCACCCCGGAGTCGACCTAAAAGTCATCAGCGCCCAAGCGTTCTATGCGGCGACGCTCGCCCGAGATCTGGCAAAACAACTCAAGCATCCTCACCTCGAAGAGGTCTTTGTCACCGCGCTGCTTCAGAACCTGGGACAGTTGGCTTTCGCTTATCACATGCCGGAATCCCACCTCGAAGTTCAATCCTTGATGGAGGAATCCGGGCTCTCGCCACAGGAAGCCGAGGAGACTGTTTTGGGAACATCTCTTCAGGAAGCGGGCGGCTCCATCGCAAAAGAGTGGAACCTTCCGGAGTCCCTCGTCGACTCCATCGGCGTTTCAGAAAGTGCCGTCGGTTCCGAGGCCAAAACGCCTGCGGAAAAGGCCCGCGCTGTTAGCTACCTCGCCAACAAGGTCGCCGGCAACCTTTTCAGTGCTTCGGGAAACTCGGAGGAGCTGGACAAGGTGCTCGATCAACTCAAGCGCTCGGTCGCGATAGACCCCGATCGTGCCATGGCTCTTTTCGAGAAGGCTCACAGCAACGTCATGGAGGTTTCTGCACCATTCGGGCTGGAGCGAGACGACTTCAAGCTGCCAGACACTTTGCGTGCATCCGATTCCAAGAGCCCTTCGGCCCGGTCGGATCTCGTCTCGCGATTACAAGACTGCTTCGACAGCAATCCGTCCGAGATTCCACAAGAATCGACACCCCCGAGCGAGCCGATTGAAGCGGAAGCAGACCTTGCCCCTACGGAAGAGGAGCACCAGACCGCCACGATCGAAGAGACGATGGCGTTCGCCCCGCCCCCAAGCGATCGGGCTGAAGCTAAAGCTGCCCAAGCTCCTACGGAAGAGGAGCACCCGGCCGCCGCCGTCGGAGAGACGATGGCGTACTCCTCGCCGCCCGCTAACAATGCTACGGTCGAAACAAGCCAAGCCGCCCTGCAGCTCACCTTCCTGCGAGAGATCTCGATGCACGTTATCGCGAACGGAGATATCGATACGCTCTTTTTGAAGGTTCTCGAAGGCGTTCAGGTCGGGATTGGTTTCGAAAGAGCCGTCCTGTTGCTCTGCAATCCGGATAGAACGGAGTTTCTCGGGCGCTACGGCATCGGCGCGGGCAGCGAGGACATTGCGAGCGAGCTCGTTCTGCCCAACGATCCAAAGCGCAACGTGTTCGGAAAGGTGTACGCCAGCCAAGATTCTCTTTTTGCGGACAACAACGCAGCTGACTTTTCCGAGCTATATTCGCTCTTGCCGGCGGCCCTGAAGCTGAACGGACAGTCGGCCTTCGCGATAAGCCCCATCGTGGCTCGGGGCAACGTCATCGGTTTCATTTACGCGGATAACGCGGTCGAGGCCAAGGAGATGAGCGAAGAGCAATACCTTTCGTTCCTGGTTTTCACCTTACAGGCTTGCCTGGGAGTCGAAAGGCTACGCGCCTGAGTCGAGAAACACGACGTCTTATGACGTCCAGCGTTTTCTAGTCCCCGCCTACAATCCGAGAAGCGCAGCCCCGAGATCGAAATTCGGCGATCCGTCAGGCGGATGGCGCTACCCGCGAAAGAGTCAGAAATGTTGTAGAGTGTCACGCGGAAGCTCCTGAGCGTGCCCATGCAATTTGAGCAGTTGGTTTCGATCAAGCGGGGATTGCGCTTCTTTCTGGCGATCGCAATCATCCTGTCCGCCGGACTCTTGATTGCAGCCGCCACACTCCAATCATTTGGCGCGGTGCGTCTACGAGTCCTACTGTCGCTGGTGGGCCTCGGCCTGGGTGCTTTCCTCGCTGTGATTCAAGTCGATGCCTTTCCAAGATATAGAAGCTCGGCGATAGCCGGATTCCTGGCGCTTGCCGTCTCGCAAATCTGCTACCACTTGCTGGTCTGGACGGGATGGACAACCGAGCACTTATTGTGGCGCGCGTGGTGGATATCGCTCGTTTTGGCGGTCACGAGCGCTCTGGTGCTGACGCTCGAAGGCGCCTCCGCGGGACGGCGCGACCTCTACGAGCGTGGAACCCCCATTGGCGCCATGGGGCTTGGCCTGCTTCTCATCGGCCTCGCTCTATTCAGAGAGTTTCCCCACACACCGGGTCCCCTATATCAGGGGCTCCTCGCCCTCGTCGCCGTTTCTTCGATGGTCGGATCGGTCGTGATCTGGCGCCGTCGGGTCCGCGAGCGAGCACCATCAGCGCCCATGTCGCGAGGTGCCAAGTTCGTGTGGCTCGTCCTGTCGCACTCCGTCCTCTTAATGGCCGGCTGGTATCTGGGTCGCACCGCATTACCGTCCCCCTCACCCTACGACCAGACGCCCTCGGTGCTGGCGAAACTGACATCCCAGGAGCTAGAGACGCAGCTCGCCACCGACCTGGCGCGCCTGAAGAATGTGGTCGCGGGTATCGACGAGCTTGCGCGCGACTATAGAGCACTCGATAAAGAAGTGCGCGAGAAGATGAATGCCGAGCCGCGCGATTACTATTTGCCGGAGGAAGAAGACCAAATCCGCGCGCTGTTCATGAGCTACCTTATCTTATCGATCGGCGCTTCTTCGCATGGTGGCCACATATGTGAGCTTCGAAGTGGTGCGCGATGAAAGCGCGCGAGCTCGATGTTTCACCCTCGGCTACGCCGCGGCCATGACGACCTTCAAGGCGAGCCTGCAGCTCGTCAACGCTTATCGCGACGAGGTCGCCCGGCTCAAGTTGAACGAGCCCGAGCGAGAGTGGGGTATCCCCGCGGGCATGTTCGATCGGATCTACCAAGGGGTCACGAACGAACGCAACATGGAGTTGACCACGGAAATGGCGGCCTATTTCGAACTCGAGCGGACAGGGTGGCGCGAAGCTGGCATCTGGCCGCGGGAGGACTTCGATTGGCTAGAGAGCCGGATCCTCGACGGCTTTGGCTACGTTCAAGAACACGGTATCGCCGGCAGAAAGGCTCGCCTCGATCTGTTCTTCGACCGGGTCCGACAAAGCGCCTACACGCCTATGTACGCCGCCCAATCCATTTTGGCGGAATGGATCGGCGATGTGCGCATCGCGGAGCGACCGCCTCTCATTACTATCGAGCGCATCGAAGCGATCGAGTCGCAGTTGAAGCCGGGTGACATCATATTAGAGCGGCGCAACTGGTTCCTCTCAAATGCGTTCCTGCCAGGCTTCTGGCCGCATGCCGCGCTCTATGTGGGGCGGATCGAGGATCTACGACGGCTCGGGATCGCGGACGACCCGAGGCTCGAGACCCACTTGGAGGAGTACCTCGAATCCGCCTCGGACGGGCGCGATCACACCGTCATCGAGTCCGTAAGCGAAGGCGTGATCTTCAGCTCGCTTACCCATTCGATGCATGCGGACTATGTCGCGGTGCTTCGGCCTCGACTCTCCGAGCAGGAGATCGGGGAGGCGATCCTGCGCGCCTTTCGTCATCATGGAAAGCCGTATGATTTCGAGTTCGATTTCTTCACGGCGGACAAACTCGTATGTACCGAGCTCGTGTACCGCGCTTACGAAGGCATGCTGCGTTTCGACTTGGTCCGGATGATGGGGCGGGACACATACCCAGCGCTCGAGCTCGTCCGTAAATTTGGCCGAGAACGAGGCCAACCTGACCAAGAGCTCGATTTCGTTTTGTTCCTAGACGCAGAGCCCGCGTCGGGCCGAGCCAACGACGCCACCGAAGATGAGTTTGTGGCCTCGGCAGACCGGCCGAGCGCGTTCAGCCACTAGAGCCAGACCTCCATGACATGGTCGAACGGTCCTTCAACATTGGCTATACCCACGCGCTGGAGTTGAATGCGATAGCCATCCTCCGTTTTCTTTAATGTGTGAGTATACTTGCCCCCGAAATAGCGCTGAGCTTCCAGCCGATACTCGACCATATGGAAGCGCGACGTGCAGATGACGTCGCCCGTGGCTTGATCTTCGCTTTGGATCACTACGTTGGAAACCACATGGCTGGTTCGATGTCCGGCCAATTGTGAATGCGCGTAAGGATGTTCAACCCTGCGAATGCGCATTTCCATGAGATACAGGTCTTCATAAAAAATATTAGGGAGACGCTCGCCGGTTTCCTGTTCCGGGTCTGCCGGCATCCAGTATTTGCCGTCTTCCGTAAAAAGTCCGAGCCAGTCTTCCCAGCGACGTTCATCTAGGATGTCCGCTTGGTTGTAGAGGAATTGTTCGACGGCGCGTTGGGTATCGGCCGAGCTGTTCAATGCATTGTCTTTCGGCATCTTACTCTCCCCCCTGATTCTCGGCCGTCATGTATTCTTTCCAGGCGGCGAACATGTTTCGCATGGGCTGTTCACTCATCCCGGTGACCGATGTCGTTACGCCGTTTTCAACCGGGTCCTGACCAGCATTGCGGTGCAGGCTTACCCAATCACCGCCGCCTTTGAGGCTCAGACCATCCTGGCAAGCTCGGAAGTTGTTGAGATCATCCGCGTTGACCATCGTCGACGGGGAATTGACGTGGTAGTAATAGGCGAGGGATCGGTCATAAATGCCTTCCGGTGCCCCCTTTAATTTAAAGTGCCAAATTTCGGTCAGAGTTTTGTTGGCCGCTAACGGACGTACTGCGCGAAGCTGTTGTAGCGGCGGCTGAACCGACAAACATGGATAAACCAGCACATGGTGAACATTGGTCGAGAGGATTTCATTCATCCGCTCTTCACCGTGAACCGCCGTTAGACTTTCTTCGTGAGCGACCGTTACCGGGTCCCGCGGACGTAAACCCATATAGCCAGCCAAGACAGTATGACCGTACGGGTGGCCAATCGTGCTGAGGCTGTTCCACTTTTCGAGCGGTAAGGTGAAGTCGGCCAGGAATTGATAGCCCATCGGCGGCTCTTCACCAGTTTTTTCCTTGTAGACTTTTTGCATAGCAGCGGCGGCATCACCGGTGGAATGATGAGTGAGTGAGGGATGCAAAGCGTCCAATTGGTTCTCGAGGAATATTTTCCAATTGGAGTGCTGCACGATACGGAAACAATTGGCGACAATTTGTGCTTCGCCTTCAGGAGCGCGGTTACAAATGTCGTCAAACGCCACTTTGCCGCCCCCGAGCCAGGTTTCGAGGTCTGGTCCCTCTTGGCTCAAGCTGGCAAAAACAAAGCCGCGGTAGCTGCCTTGGCGCTCTGCCCGCTTCATTTGCAGTTGCGGATCTTTTAAATCGATGATGCCTTCATAGCCTTCCTTCATCGGTATATTGCGGAGGCTGCCATCCATGGCGAACTGCCACGCGTGATAGGAGCAGCGGAAGGATTTCTTGTTCCCGGAATTGCCGTGAAGATTGTTACAGATCAACGTGCCACGATGCGGGCAGCGATTGTAGAGCACATGAACCTGGCCGTCTTCGGCCCGGCAGATAATCATGCGCTCCTTGCCGATCCAAGTTGTCCAATAGTCGCCGGCGTTCGGGACTTGGCTTTCATGGCCGATGTAGATCCAAGATTTGTAAAAAATGCTTTTCAGCTCTTGCTCGAATACATTCTCGTCCGCGTAGCAAGCTTTGTGGACGCGATCCGGCTCGACAAGTGATCCAAAGTCACGGTTCTGATCTCTTGGCATAATCAATGCTCCCAATTGAATTACTTAATTTGTTGAGCGGTAGTTTTTCAAATAGGCGCAAGAAATGCTAACCCTAGCCAGGTAAAAAACCTGAAAGCGTTTGAACCGCAGAGGCGCAGAGGGCGCAGAGGGCGCAGAAACCGCGTTACCACCCGCGCGCGATGCGCCGTGTCATGGGCAACCAGCTTGAGCGCGAACGCGACGACAGAGTGAAGGTCTACCTCCTCTTGTTTCTCTCCGTCGGCGCGGCCAAAAGCGAGCAACGAGCTCACGATTTCGCCAATCTGCTTGCAGCCCGCCCTCGCGTCCTGCAAGGCAGCCATGATCTCGGAGCTCGCCGTGGGCAGCAGGGTGGCCGGCAGGTCCTGACACAAATATTGCAGGTTACCGCTCAGGTACGTGAGCGGGTTATTGATCTCGTGGGCGGTTCCGGCCGCCAGCGTTCCGAGGGACGCCATCCGCTGGGTGAGCGCGACTTGCCCTAACAGGCAGTTGCGCTCGGCGACGTCGCGAATGATCGCCGAAATTCCGGCGAGAGATAAAGATGATGCCCCGAGAACCGATCCCCACAGTTGTTCGTAAGCTCGCTAAGGAACTGGCCGAGCCGACTCCGATGTGCCGCGGCTCGGTGTCCGAGCGGTTTATGAAGTGTGGTCAAAAGGAGTGTCGCTGCCAGCACGACCCGCAGGCGCGGCACGGCCCGTACTTCAGTCTCACGCGTAGCGAACAGGGCAAGACGCGGTCCCGCTATCTGAGCGCGGAGCAGGCCGCATTGGCCCGCCAGCACGTGGAGGCAGGCCACGAGTTTCGCAAGCAGGTGGAAAGGTACTGGCAGGCCTGCGAGCAGTGGGGCGACATTCAACTGGAAGCCTCCCAGGCGGCCTCGCAAGATGCCGCCAAAAAAAGGGCTTCAAAACGGCGTTCGGGATCGAAATCGTCACCGAGATCGAAGCGCTCCTAGGCACGGGCGTCGTCATGTGGCGCTCTCGTCAGCTCAAGGCGTCGCCGAGTGCTGCCAAGGCTTCCGCCAACTCTGTGTCGGGCGGTGCGCGGCCCGTTTCGACGAAAT
>SMYC01000149.1 GCA_004356105.1 Acidobacteriota bacterium
CAAAAGGGGATCATTACAAATTCCCCCGATACGTCAAGCGTCGAGCATCGTCTCACGCGTGAAATCCTTCACACCCTTGCAGGATGCCGATTCGCGACGATTATGGCGAAACAAGCCGATCGGCGAGATCAGGAGGTCTGACGTTACGTTCTTCCGGCCGCGTGCACCCAACACCCATCTCCGCCGACGCGTCGGCCACGCTCGGCTCGGATTTATCGGAAAGCCGCCGGGAACGGGTCAGGAAGGTCCGCCGCGCCATTCGCCTCGTCGCTGGCAGCCACGGACGCTTGCCTTGAGCCGGTTCGCGCAATCGTCCTTGGTTAATCGCTTTACGCAGTGTGTCGTAGCGGACGCCCAACTGATTCGCGACTTCGCGTCGAGAACAACCGCCGCTGAGCATCTCTTGAGCCTGCCCTGTGACCGGGTCACTCATCACCGTTGGCCCACGTCCTTTGCGCCGGCGATAGAAGGCTGCGATACCTTTTTCGCGATACTTCTTGACGCTCCGTCGGACACTGTTGGTGCAAACCCCGAACGTGCGAATGATGTCTATCTGACGGCATGTTCCTGGCAAACCAGCTGAGCCGTAAACATGCGAAACGACTGCAGGTCTTTTTCGAGATGACGAAAGACGGGCTCCATACCAAAGAAATAGGTCCAGTCACCCTTTTCACGAATGACGCTGACCCGCTCGTTGATCTGGTGGCTCCGTTCGGGATGAGCTTAGGTTCAGTGTACCTTCTTATTTTCCGCTCACACAGCATCCTCGATCATCCGACAAATCACGCAACTCCTTTCGCAGCAACGTCCACCGTCCAACATCCTGATCAAGACGCTCAGCCCAGATCAGGAGTTCTGAGTCTCGGCAACTACCTCCACGTTACCGTCGAGGCGCAACGCGGCTTCCTCTACGTCCATGCCGACGAAGAACCCGTTGCCCGCCTGACACTTCTCGATCCGGACCACGTCTCAGTTTCCACCATCATACGGGTCGGTGGGAGCCGACACCCTTCGCGGGTGATTTCTCCCATCTGGCAGGCGTCCTCGTCGACGAATTCAGGGCCTATCTTGCTTCCAGCGACTATCCGCCAGGTGCTAACGGTCGAGGGATCCACCGTCCGGCACCCGAGGTGGGCCACCCCAAACAAGCACAGCTGATTATTTCTAGCTCTAACGAAAATTAGCCACGGTGTGCTCGAGAGAAGTGATCCAGGCCCGCGGTTGTCCCGAGGGCAACAACGCCAAGGAGGTCAAAGTTACACCGGGGAAACTGCTCGCCGAAGCTGTCGTACTTCCGTGTAGTCGACATCCCGTGGCCCTTGGCCTAGCCTAGCAGGCTAATTCTCTCTAGACAGGCGTCCCGGGATTTTCCCCCTATCATGAGCGGATCAGACCACTAGTCCGCTTCCTGTTCGAGCTCAACGATCAGCGTGCGTAGCGCATCGATAATCTCTTCGCGTTCGACCTGGCTCTTCCGGAACGTCATTTGAAGGCGAAACGGGTTGCCCCGTGGTCCATATTTGAAGACGAAGTTCTTGGGGCGTCCACGGCTCGGCTTGCGCGCTGCTGCCCTTACGGCGTCTCGATTGAGATTACCCGTAGATATTTTCTCTACGAGCGTCGCCATTTTCTCAGGGCTGTCCTGCCTAACTATATTTAATAACAATGACTTAGAGTGAATGTCGGCGAGCCGACAAAGATTCTTGATATCCTCGGGCATGACGTTGAGACTGAGCGTCTCCGTGATGCTCGTTCTCGATTTTCCGATACGCTTCGAAAGCGCGTCATGAGTATAGCGATGCTCAGTTACCAACTGCTCGAAAGCCTCGGCTTCTTCAAACGGAGTCAAATCCTTTCGTTGGATATTCTCGATGAGCGCGAGCTCGATAGTTTCGCTGTTGTCGACGTTGCGCTCAACACAAGGGAGCTCTCGGAGCCCAGCTTGCAGCGCGGCTTGGTAACGTCTCTCCCCCGAAATAATCTGGAAGCCGCCGATGTGACGCCGAACGATAAGTGGCTGGAGAATACCTTTCTCTCTAATCGACGCCGTGAGCTCTCCGAGGTTCCCCATCTGCTGACGAGGCTGATTCGGGTTGGGTGTAATCTGTTCGATCGAGATCATACGCCCTATCGGCGTTCCTCGGGCGGAACCGAGCTCCTCTACAAAGTGAGCTTCGTTGCGAAATTTAACCGTTGTCGGCAATCCAGCTTTTCTAGACACGGGCCATCACCTCTTCCGAAAGACTGTAGTACTCGAACGCGCCACTAGAGTGCGGCGCAAAGCTGAAGATCGACTCTTTGTAGGCGGGACTTTCCTCGAGACGAATGCTACGGCTGATCACTGTCTTGAAGACCTTGTCCCCAAACGCTTCTTGAATTTTCTGAGCGACGTCGCGCGAAAGTGTTGTTCGTTTGTCGTGCAACGTAATCAACACTCCGATCACCTGGAGATCAGGATTTGGACGGGACTTGACCTTGTCCAAGGTCTCCAAAAGATCATCCGTGCCTTCGAGTGCGTAGTATGAAGACTGTATCGGAATGAGCAAATGCGACGCCGCCACCAAAGCGTTGACGGTGATGAGGCCAAGCGTAGGCGGCGTATCGATGATGATGAAATCATACTCAGCGCGCACGGACTCGAGACGATCCCTCAAGCGGAAATGCGCGTCAAAGTCTCCGATGAGCTTGCTTTCGAGCTTCGCGAGCGAGATGCGTGACGGAACGATCCAAAGGTGATCGAGGTCCGCCTTGTGAACGACTTCCTTGAGCTGCGTGGTGGTGCCCGTCAACGCGTCATAGATGGACTTGTCGATGGATTCGTCTTGAAGAAAAGAAATGGTCGAGTTGCCTTGAGGGTCCATATCCACGAGCAACGTCTTTTTCTTTTTGGCCGCGAGCGCAGCCGCTAGATTGATCGCGGTAGTCGTCTTCCCTACGCCGCCTTTTTGATTTGCAATCGTTATGACAATGGTCACGACAATAACCCCGCTCGGGCATAACTCGCCCCCGAGAGAAAAAAACCAGGAAACAGAGTAAGAGGCTCCCGCGGAGAGACGGGCACCAGGTGGGCGCGACTTGCCCCTACATTTTGTATTTGCCGAGATCGTCCGGGTTGAGACCTTCCAGCCACTTCTGAAGTCTTTCGGAATCCGTAGTATCTTTAGTTAAGTCCAAACCCTTGGCACTCTCGACAACGTCGTCTTCCACAAAGATGGGAGACTTCGTACGGAGTGCGAGGGCAATCGCGTCACTGGGTCGAGCATCGATGGCCATGGTCTCACCTTCGCGGTCGAGATAGATCATCGCGTAAAAGGTGTTCTCTCGCAGCTCGCAGACCACGATGCGCTGCACGTCCGCCTCGATCTCGCTCAGGATGTTTCGGATCAGGTCGTGGGTCATCGGACGAGGGGTCGAAATATTCTCGATTTGCAGCGCGATAGCGTTCGCCTCGAATACGCCGACCCAAATCGGCAGGACGCGCTCGCCTTCTTTGTCCTTCAAAATCACGATAGGCATGTTGGTGACGGGGTCGATCATCAAACCTTTGATGGTCATTTCGATTTCCATAAGTAAGCCCTTCCGCTGACCCTGTTCTGAAGGTGTGCACCACCAAATATAGGGGCGCACCCCCAGCTTGTCAACAGGATTTAGTGGTTGTACTCACCGAACAGGCTATTGGGGCCAGCGCGTGTGATGTGAACCGGGATGATAGCACCCGGCTGGCTCTTGCCAACGAAGTTCACGACTCGGTTGTGTGGCGTCCGGCCGGAGAGCTCGCTCTCGACTTTCTTGCTTCGCCCTTCGACGAGAACCTCGACGGTGTCTCCGATCAAGCTCTGGTTCTTTCGGAGTTGAATCTGCCTCTGGAATTCTTGCAGACGTGCGAGACGCGTACTCTTCACACTCTCAGGGACATCATCCACTTGCTCGCGCGAGGCATAGGTATAAGGTCGTTCGGAATATTTGAAAGAGTAGATGCTGTCGAACGCAACTTGCTGAACGAGGTCGAGCGTGTCGTCGAAATCTTGGTCCGCTTCCCCCGGGAAACCGACGATCAGATCCGTGGAAAGCGCGATCCCAGGCACGAGCTCACGCGCGCGAACAACCTTGCTTAATAATTCTTCGCGTGTGTAGCCCCGATTCATCGCGGCAAGAACGCGGGTCGAGCCGGATTGCGCCGGCAAATGCATATGGGGACAAAGCTTCTCGAGATCGCGAAATCGCTCCATCAAGGGTAGGCCGAAATCCTTTGGATGCGGGCTCGTGAAACGCAACCGCCGCAGGCCGTCCACCGCGTTGACCGCGTCGAGCAAGGCTTCGAATGAGCGGCCGTCGTTCGGATCGCGATAGGAATTGACGTTTTGCCCCAAGAGCTGCACCTCGAGATAGCCGGCGCGCGCGAGCACCTCGGCTTCACGAACGATATCCTCCACTGGGCGACAACGCTCGCGGCCTCGTGTGAACGGCACGATGCAAAACGTGCAGAAATTGTCGCACCCCTCCATGATCGTGATATATGCCTTGATGCCCGAAACTCTCTCGATTTGCTCCGGCGGGATATCGAGGTTTTCTTCGTGCCGTCCAATCTCGACGACCTTCTCTTTTCGCCCGACGACCGTCGCTAAAACTTCCGGAAGTTGCACGAGGCTCTGCGTACCGAGCACGAAGTCGACTTCCGGCGAACGATCGAAAATGGCTGCGCCTTCTTGCTGCGCGACGCAGCCCGTGACCCCAACCACGACCGATCGCGATTTCTTCATCGCCGTGAAGTTGCGGAGGCGCGCAAAGACTTTTTCTTGTGCCTTCTCCCGCACACTGCATGTGTTGAGGATGATGACGCTAGCATCGGCCTCAGAATCCGCTGGCTCGAGACCGAGGCGCCTCAAACTACCGGACAACTTTTCGCTGTCATGCGCGTTCATCTGACAGCCCCACGTTTCGATGAAGAAGCGACCGTGTTTCAACATAGGCTCAATGACTCTTGTCCGTGACGAGCTGACGCGCATGTGCACGCGCACTCTCTGTGACGACCGCGCCCGCGAGCATGCGGGCGATCTCATCGACACGCGCCTCACTATCGAGGCGCTCGATGCGCGTCTCGATTCTACCTCTACGCTCTATTTTATCAATTCGATAATGCGATGGCGCAAAACTCGCAATCTGCGGGAGATGCGTCACGCAAATAACTTGGTGAAGCGTCGCCAGCTCCTTGAGCTTCTCACCTACGGCATCCGCTACCCGCCCGCCAATTCCCGCATCCACCTCATCGAACACGAGGACTTTGGACGTTTCGTCCTTTGCCGAGACCGCTTTGAGTGCGAGCATGAACCGGGACAGCTCGCCACCCGAAACAACTTGGCCCAGCGCTCGCAGCTCCTCGCCAGGGTTTGCTGAAAAGAGAAGACCTACGACGTCCACGCCACTGACGCGCCAATCGCCTTCGCGCATCTCGACCGCGAACCGCGCCTTCTCGAGCGCAAGGCTCGGGAGCTCTTTCGCCACAGCCTTCTCGAGCCGCTTCGCCGAGTTCTTTCGCATCTTGGACAGCTCGGCCGCCAAAGCGTGATACTTCCCTCGGGCCGCGTCCAACCGCTGGCGAAGCTCCTCGAGCTTTTCGCTCGAGCGCGAGAGCTCCAGAAGCTCTGCGCGCACGCTCTCCTGGCGCTCGAGAACAGCGTCCAAGGTCCCCCCGTGTTTCTTCTTGAGCCTGTCGAGAAGCGTAAGCCGTGTCTCGATCGTGTCAAGCTTGCCAGGCGCGACTTGAATCTCTTCCCGGTAATCACGGAGGTTCAGCGCCAGGTCCTCGAGCTGTCCGGTGAGGGCGTCGCGCTCATCGAGGTAGCATTGCCACCGGGCGTCGATGCTCGCGAGCTGCTCGACGTCCTGGAACACTTGGGCGAGACGCGACACGACAGAGCCTTCGTTCTCGTAGAGTGACGCGTAGGAACGCTCCGAAAGCTCCTTCAACTTCTCGGCATGGGTAAGAAGCTTGCGCTCACTCGCAAGCTCTTCGTCTTCGCCAGAAACGAGCTCGGCTTTGTCGAGCTCGCCGAGCTCGAACTCGAGATGTTCCCGGCGCGAGCTACGCTCTCGGGCCACTCGCTCCAGGCGCTCTAGATCACCGCGCGTGCTCTCGACACCGGCGAACGCGTCGGCAACCTGCCCGCGAAGCACGGACAAGCCCCCGTAACTGTCGAGGAGCTCGATACCCGCATCTCGTCTCAGCAGTGCGAGGTTGTCCCCCTGTCCGTGTATGTCAACGAGCGATGTAGATATGTCGCGCAACAGCGCCCGCGAGCTTCCGACGCCGTTTACGACGATCTTTCCGCGGCCCGCCTTCGAAATTTCCCTCCTGATGACAAGCTCGTGCTCCGCCTCGATACCGGCTTCCCGGAGGCGTGCATCCAGAAACTCTGGTATGGGGTCCATCTCGAATCCAGCCTCCACATAGGCCGATTCGGCGCCGGTGCGCACGAGCTCGGAGGACGCACGATTGCCGAGAACCAATCCCAATGCGTCGATGAGGATCGACTTCCCCGCCCCCGTTTCCCCGGTCACGAGGTTCAATCCAGCCTCGAAGTCAACCTCGAGATGGTCGATCACGGCGACATTATCAATCCGCATCCAGCGCAGCACAACCTAGAAGTTAGCACGACTGGCAAGCCAAGAAGAGCGATGAGGTCGGACTTATCACGAAAGTCCTGAATGCTGCGTGCTGAAACCTGAATCCTGAAACATTGACAGACCCCAAGTCCTTGTGGTAGCGTCCGATACGGCTCACAGTATCTAGTATATCGTGCTCATTTCGCTCCAATCTCGAGCGCCGAAGTGGAACCCTAGCTCTTGCAAGAGATTAATTCGACTGCTATCGAAACGTCATCCCGGCTGAATCCCTTTGCCCTCGTTCTGGATGCGGGGCCTGTCTCCATCGTAGTCCTCCTTATTTTGTTCGCTTTTTCGCTCGTGTCGTGGGCGATCATCTTCAGCAAGTGGACGACGCTCCGCAAAGCCGACTCTCACACCGTGGCGTTTCTCGAGATCTTTCGTCGTAGCAAGAAGTTCTCCGAGGTCCACGCGGTTTGCAACCAGTTACGTACGAGTCCTCTTGTCGGGCTCTTCTTGTCGGGCTATAACGAGCTCAACTACCAGCTCAAAAGCAAAGGCGACTCCGAGACGGACGCGCGCGTTCACAATCTCGAGAGCGTCGCCCGCTCTCTCGTTCGCGCTTCGAACGCCGAGGGGCTGAAGCTCGAGAGCCGACTGACGTTTCTCGCAACCACGGGTAGCGCGACGCCGTTTATCGGCCTGTTCGGCACCGTTTGGGGCATCATGAATGCGTTCCAAAACATCGGCGCAGTCCAGTCGGCGAATATCAGCGTCGTCGCACCGGGCGTGAGTGAAGCTTTGGTAGCCACCGCGGCGGGCCTCGCAGCCGCCATCCCCGCTGTCATCTTCTACAATTTTTTCCTGAGCTGGGTGAAGCGACTTTCGACGCAGATGGATGATTTCGCGCTAGAGTACATCAATATCATCGAGCGTAATTTCACCTAACACCAAGGACGGACGTGCAAGTCGGATCGAGTCGGGGCTCATCGTCGATCAGAGGGTCTGCAACAGCGATGCTCATGGCGCGGCGGAGCTCGGTCGCGGGCGCAGTGCTCTCCGAGATCAACGTCACGCCCTTCGTCGATGTCGTTCTCGTGTTGCTCATCATCTTCATGATCACGGCGCCCATGCTCATGCGTGCCATGGATGTCAGCCTGCCGTCAGCCTCTCTCCGCCGCGACGATACGACCGAGCGCACGGTCGTGACGCTCGACGCCCAAGGCCGCACCTTTGTGAACGACAAAGCGGTCAACTTCGAGCTTCTCGAAGAGCAGTTGCGACAGCGCGTCGAGGTGAATAATTTACGCTTGGCCTATCTTCGCGCTGACGAGACGCTACAATACAAGGAAATCATCAAGCTGATGGACTTGATGAAGCGGGCTGGTGTGGACACCGTTGGTCTCGTCTACGTTTACCCCGAAGAGAGAGTAAAGTAATGGGCGGCGCGAACCGAGATTCTTTCACACAGATGCTCGTGTGGTCGGGTCTCGTGCACGTGCTGTGCTTCACCTCAATCGCGCTTGGCAGTTATCTGATCCCCCGCGAGAGCCTTCTGGCGGCTCCCGACGCCCAGGTCTATATCAGCATCGGCGCGTCGGGTCCGCTCGAGGGCTCGGGCGGCGGCGGTGCTCCCACGCCTCCGGAGCCAGAACCTGCGCCGGAGCCAGAACCTGTGCCCGAGCCTCCCAAGAACGAAGTTGTGCGTCCGAGCAAAGTGGTCCGCGAAGAGATCCCGCGGCCTGACGCGCCCGCAACGAAAAAGCCGCGTTGGGAACGCATCAAGGAAGATACGGGTCTGAGAGGTGACACGGCGGCGACGGGCGAGTCCGCAAAGTTGAGACAGCCCCCCACGGTTGCCGCGGGGCTCGGGCTTGGTGGCGCCGGCGGCGGCTCCCCCTTCGACCAAGACTTCGAGTACGCCTATTACGTCCAACAGATGTTGGGACGGATCCATCAGCACTGGCAACGGACGCCGGTGCGCGGGACGACCACGGTGACGGTACGCTTCACCATCATGAAAGATGGGAGCGTGCGAGACGTGGAAGTAGAGCAAACGTCCAGAGTGTCGATTCTCGACCGCGGCGCGCTACGCGCCGTTATTCTGGCAGACCCGATGCCACCGCTTCCCAATTCCTATCCCCGGGACCACGTCGGGGTCCACCTACGGTTCACCTATTCGGACAACCATTGAAGGGCGCCATGAAACATCTGCTGCGAGCTACGATCGTCATGGGTATCATCTTTGGCGCGCTGTCCTCTTTCCACGCCACAACGTATTCTTCGGGGTCCAGAGGGGTCGTCCAGGAGCAACCGCCCACACAGCCGACCGCGGGCGACTGGTACATCCGGATCACCGATCCCACACGGCCTGTTTACATGGCGATCCCGGATTTCGAGACAGGGACCGCGGACGCGGCGACGTTCTCCACGACGATTTCTAGCGTCGTCTGGAACGACATGGAGTTCGCCTCCATCTACAGATTAGTGCCCAAGCGGAACTACCGGATCGCCCAGACATCGAGCGATCCCCGGAAAATCGACTTTTATCAGTGGGAGTCCATCGGAGCGGACATCCTGATTCGTGGCGTCACCGAGATCCAGCGCGAGAACCTCATCGTCGAGGTCCGCATCTACGCGATCCGCGCTCAGGAGATGGTCTTTGGCAAGCGCTATGAGGGGCCGACCTCATCCGCCCGGCGCATGGCCCATCGCATCGCCGACGACATCCTCATCCAGGCCGGAAACTATCGCGGCATCAATCAGACCAAAATCGCGTTCGCCAGCGACCGCCGTGGCGAGAGGAGCAAAGAAATCTACGTCATGGACTATGACGGCTACAGTCAAAAACCGCTCACGGCCAACCGCTCTTTGAACTTGACGCCAACATGGTCGCCAGACGGGCGCGCGCTCGGCTATATCTCGTATCGGACGGGCACCCCGTCGCTCCACATCGCCCATATCTACGAAGGCCGCGGCGAGCGTTTCGATACCGGCGACGGGATGGCGATCAACCCGGCCTGGGCTCCAGACGGCACGAGGATCGCGTTCACGTCGACGCGGGACGGCAACTCCGAGTTATATTTAATCAACGCGGACGGTACCGGCATGAGGCGGCTTACGCATCACCCGGGGATCGATACCTCCCCCTGTTGGTCGCCGACGAGTCGCGAGATCGCTTTCACATCGGATCGCACCGGGTCGCCGCAGATCTACGCAATGGATACCGAAGGGCTGAACTTGCGACGCATCTCTTATCAAGGAAGCTACAACGATTCGCCTAGCTGGTCGCCTTCGCGACAACGAAGCGAGCTCGCTTTCACGTCCCGGATCGAGCGCGGTCCTTTCGACATCGTCGTCTACGATTTCCAAACCCGGCAGACGCGGCAGCTCACGACGGGGCGCGGCAGCAACGAAAGCCCCGACTGGTCTCCGAACGGGCTTCATCTCGTTTTCACCTCCAGCCGCACCGGCTCGGACCAAATTTTTTCGATGAACCGCGATGGGAGCAATCAGAGACGCCTCACGAGAGAAGGCAAGAACACAACCCCTCAATGGGGCCCCATCACGGGGCAGGATTCTTGAAGCGCGTCACAAGGAGAATATCGGTGAGAATCTCACACGTTTCGCGAAACCTTTCGACGGTCTTACTCTTCTCCATGCTGGTAGGCGCCTGCGGCGGCAAATCGAATCGCCCGCCGGCCACGACGTCCGTTCCACCGACCCAGCCCACGGCAGACCCCGCACCGCCGCCCGAGCGGCCTCCTGAGGTCATCGACACGCCACCGCCCATGGTCGAGCCCGGAGATGACCTTTTGATGATCGACGAGGGAGATCCTCTCGGGATCCGCGACATGCCGCTCGACGCGATCAACGATCTTTCGCCCCTTGCGGACGTTCCTTTCGATTTCGACAGCGCTACGCTCCTCGACGAGGCCCGCGTGACACTAAACGCGCATGCCAAGATCCTCGCGCAATACGACTCGCTGACGGTGCTCATCGAAGGGCATTGTGATGAACGCGGCACGGTGGAGTACAATTTGGCGCTCGGGGAGCGCCGCGCAAACGCCGTCTACAACTATCTGATGAATCTTGGTATCTCGGCGAGCCGACTCAAAACGATCAGCTACGGCAAGGAGTTTCCGAAGGACCCGAGCCATGACGCGCAGGCATGGGCCGCCAATCGTCGCGGGCACTTCGAGATCACCGGGAAATAACATCGACGAAGAAAGGAGGCCGTTGTGACTCAAATCTTTCGGATCGTCACCGCTACGGCTGTTCTCGCCGCTTGGAGCCTTTCGAGCCCGAGTCTCGCTTTAGCGCAACGAGACCGAGACGTCATCGTCGCGGAGCTGCGACAAATTCAAGCGCAGCTCGCCCAAATCCAGACGTCGCACGCGGCGCTGAAAGCGGCCATCGAGTCCCTGACCGTACAGACGACGGACCAACGAGACGCGCTCCGGAAGACACTCGCGGACTCGAATGTCACTTTGCAGCGGCTAGAGCAGGATCTGTCTATCTTGTCGGCGCGCGTGGACGAGACCAACGGGCGGATCGGCGACTTGCAGCAAGAAGTCGGCTCGATGCGCCAAACCCAGCCTCTCATCATTCCGCCACTCGAGACGGCCGGAGACGGCGGGGACAGCGACCCCGATGGGGTCGATGGTGCGCCGATAGTACCTCTGCCCGCGCCGGTCATCGCCGCGGGACCTAGCATCACGGACATTTATAACCAAGCGCGAATCGACTACACCCAGGGACGCTACGCGCTCGCCATTTCCGGCTTCAAGGATGTCATCGCGAGCAACGCGAGAGGAGATTTGGCCGACAACGCGCATTATTGGATTGGAGAGTGCCACTTCTCGCAGCGCGGCTACGAGCGCGCCATTGAATCCTTCGATTCCGTCGTGCGCGAATATCCGGAAAGTAACAAGCGCTCCGACGCCTACCTCAAAAAGGCGATGGCACTCGAAAGTTTGGCGCGGCGTTCGGAAGCGATGTTGATGTATGAGCTCGTGATCGACCAGTTCCCACGAAGCCAGCACGAGCGCATCGCCCGTACCCGACTCGAAGAGCTCATGCGTACGACCCCTCCCCGACCGTGAGGAGGGAGGATCCGAAGGACAAAATTCGTCTATATATATGGAACGGGCTGAACGCTGAATGCCCAATGCTGAATGGAGGCAATCATGAGAGGGGTCAACAAAGTCATACTCATCGGGAACCTGGGGCGAGATCCGGAGACAAGATATACGAAGGACGGCAAAGCGGTGGCGAACTTTACGCTCGCCACTTCAGAATCGTGGAAGGACCAACAGGGAGAGCGCCAGGAACGTACCGAGTGGCACCGTATCGTTGCGTTTGGCAAGCTCGCAGAGATTGCAAACCAATACCTCACCAAAGGAAAACAGGTTTACCTCGAAGGCAAGCTCCAGACAAATTCATGGGAGGACAAGGACGGCAACAAACGCTCGACCACCGAGATCCGAATGGACCAGATGATCATGCTCGGCGGACGGGGTACGGACGGGCCGTCACAGGATGCAGTCGCACCGCCGCCGTCGGAGGACTACGGCCAGCCATTCAAAGCGACTGACGAAGACGTCCCGTTCTAGGCGTTTGGCGTTTTCAGTGCTGGTGCCCTAGCTTCGTGCTTTTTGTGTGCCCAATCGATCCCCAGAACATACTGCTCGGAAAAGGGAATTGGCCCCGAGGCACAACGCGGCGGAGCCGCAACCAAATTGGATGACGTCTCCGCCGCGAGCTGAACCCTTAGGCTCTTAGGTTTCTACAGATCGATAAAATGTTATCGATGTTCGGTAAGTCTTTATGTTCCAGATGATTACGGGCCGTTCAACTGCCCGAAGGGCCACGTCTTCCGGGCGAGAAGTCCCGGACGCCGCCTAGGGCTCTAACCCGTCAGAACCGAGGATTTTGTACCACGTTCTGAAGCAAATTCTTTCTGCCTCCTCAGCAAAATCTGTGGGTCATTTCTGGTTCCGGTAGATCTCCAAGTGTGTGAAAAAGAGCAACTTCGGCAGCTTTGAAGGTACGGAATCCGAAGGCTTTTCTGGTAGTGAGTTTGGCTTTGTTGTTGA
>SMYC01000150.1 GCA_004356105.1 Acidobacteriota bacterium
TGACGGGCCAACGCCCTGGAGAGGTCTTTCGGAAAATGCGCTGGCACGACATCCAGCTCGAGGAGCGTGCCTGGGTATGGACGATCCCCCGCGAAGACACGAAGAACCAAGAACTCCATCGCGTGCCGCTGTCACGTCAGGCAGTCCGCCTCCTAGAGAAAAGGAGAAAGCCGACAGCAGGTTCGCCTTGGGTCTTCCCTGGCAAGGATCCCGACAATCCTGTCGTGGAGAACGGCTGGTCCAAACATGTCCGAAGCCTTTGCGCGGAAACGAACTTGGAACCTTTCTCGGCGCACGATCTTCGCCGCACGGTTCTCACCAGACTTGCATCGATGGGAGTCAATCACGTCGTGATCGCCGCTGTTGCCAACCACAAGCAGCTAGATATCACGGGCCGGGTCTACGTTCGCTATACGTACGACAAGGAGAAGCGTCGTGCGCTCCAAGCATGGGGCCGGCGTCTTGAGGCCATCGTTCATCACGGGGTGACGTCATAAGTCGTACGGCAGCCAATCGAGGTTGGTTGTCGAGCCTTTGGCTGCAAGTATCTAGAATCGAGGTGTTCAAGTAGACCCCGTGTACGGAGCGGTTGCGGCCGAGCACGGCGGAGGTTGAACGGTGGAGCAGTGCTGGCGACATGCCCCTTCGCGGGGGGATTCAAGCTCCAGAAAATACGAATAATTACCTGACCATCGGCTGCGTGACGCTATCGCCGCGACGGGCAATGTGGACCTCTTCCGGAACGTCGCCATCCCGGCTTCGACGCGGCGCACATGGGCGCGCGGCGAGGTACGGCCCGTGATTGCTTCGGTGGACGTTGAGCTTGAGGTCTACGAGCTGTTGGAGCAGGTCGACAGTCTAAGACAGCGAGCCAAGGTGCAGGCGACGGTCATCGGGTTACTGGTGCGGCTGTTGAGGCGCCGCGGCGACAATCTCGACGGCGATCGCGTGCCTAAGTCCCCTGTAGTGTTTTCACAGTGGAAATAGGACATTTGAGGGCCGAAGCTAAGAACGTATACAAGAACGTGACACACCCAGACGCGCCGACGCGGCAGTGATTTCTGAGGAGGTGGTCGGGCTCGGCGTCAGGGGTGTCTGCTAAGCAGACACTTTTTCGGCATCAAGGGTATTCATAGTATGAACACCCTTTGCCTCGAACCCATCGGCCAACTCACGGAGCAGTTGTGGTCCGCAAAAAAACAAAGTCGGCCCGTAGAGCCGGCAACGGAGTTCGCTGATCGGTCTGGTGCCATTGTTAACTATTTCTTATCCTTCAACAGATCACCTAGACCCGCGAACGGCTTGTAAGTAGACGTCGGCTCCTGATCGGCGCCCGGCGTCGGGCCGTCATACCAATCCGCAGCCGAGTACCGCGAGTGCTCATTGTCGTGACAGTAGAGACACAAAAGCTCCCAGTTGCTCCCATCAGGCGGATTGTTGTCGTGGTCGTGATCCTTGTGATGGACAGTGAGCTCCTTTAGTTTCTTGCCACTGAATTCGCGGCCGCACCGGCCGCAGACCCACGGGAAAAGCTTGAGTGCGCGTTCCCGATAAGTATTCTCTCGGCGCTGCTGGTTTCGCCGAGCTTCGGCAGTGATCTCATACAGCTTGTCGTCTCCCGCGCTTGGTTTTCTTGGTGACATCCGCCCGCCCTCCAGTTCAAATGTCTAAGTTACTACCAAGGTCAGGTTTCCTCAAACAGCGGGCGGGACAGGCACGCCCTCCGGCTCAGGTGCCGGCGAGTGACCGACTGGTCGACCGCGCTTCTTCGAATTTCAAGGGCACCTTGACGGTAAAGACCGCGCCTTCGCCCACACGGCTTTCGGCGCTCAAACGGACCGAGAAACCGTTTTGAAGAAACGCCGGACCCCTCTGGCTGGTATCACTCGTCCACCGGTTCGCCACAGACGAGAAGAATGAATTCCGACGCAGAGCGTGCCGCCATTGCGAAAAGGACGGCAGACCTGCTTGAAGCGGTGAATACCTCCGACGTCGAACGAGTAATGTTGTTGTGGGCCAGCGGTGGCAGTTGCATCGATGATCGACGCCGGTCATCATGAATATCCGATGGTTTTGATTGAGCAGGGTAAGATCCACGCGGTGGACCGCAGTGGGTGAGCCATACACAATCCGGCTGTTTGTACTCGACGGCGACCCGGAAGGTACCAAGATCGTTGAACTCCTGAATTGGACAGGGGTTGGGATCGCTTTCCCACGCTCGGCATGGCCTCAGATGAAAGCGCGCTCCGAGTTTAAGAAAAGCGGTGTCTACATCTTGGTCGGATCGGCCGAAGGCACGGCTGATGATCTACCCACTGTCTACGTTGGACAGGGCGAAGAAATCGGTACACGAATCGATGCTCATCATTCCAATAAGGACTTCTGGGACTGGGGCTATGTGTTTGTCTCCAGTGGAAACGCTCTGAACAGAGCGCACATCACGTGGTTGGAACACGCGCTGCTCGATCGCGCCAAAAAGGCCGGCCGGTGTCATTTGGACAACTCGACGCTGCCAAAGGAGCCCGGATTCTCAGAGTCCGAGAAGGCGGACACTCGGGGCTTTCTACGCGAAATGCTGCGCATCCTGCCGCTTCTTGGAGTTCGCGTCTTCGAGAAGCCTACGCCGGTGGCGACACCTGGCGGCGGATCTCCTGCGCCGGCGCCAGCAACACCGCAGGCGGATGCTAAGGACACTGTCGTAGTCCCGGCTCAGGAGGATGGGTTCAAGGACGTCTTCCTTGGTCAACACTGTTGGTACGCGATCCGTATCGGTGGCGGCATGCTTTCGAAGATTAGATACGTCGCAGCGTACCAAACCAGTCCGGTTTCCGCCGTGACCCACTACGCACCGGTGGAGAGAATCGAGCCCTACGGTGACGAAGGGAAGTATCGACTCGTCTTTACGGAACCAGCAAAGCCACTCCCGCAACCCATACCGTTCGCCGATGCCACAACTGGGTCCATGCAAGGACCGCGCTACACAAGACTGGCAAAACTCTTGTCAGCAAAGCAAGTGTCGGATCTGTTTGAATAGGGGGGGAACGAGTTGGGTGTCCCTCGTCAATACTTAGAAGATCCCATTCGTCGCCTCGTTGATAGCGAGCGACTCGATACATTCTTTCATTAGCAAGGCAGACACAGCCCGTTCGGCGGCAATGCACGCCCCTGGGCCCCCTGGGCGGATAAGCGTGGGGGTGGTCCAAGGACGTCCTATTGCGACGACTCTCGCAGGTTCGCAATCTCGGTTTCGGTAAAGAAGTCTGTCGCCAAAGAGTACATGGAGTCTGTCGCGAGGAGGTCCGAAAAAACGCGACCGGTGACTGTCCTGTTCGCTAACACTCTCGGGTTGTCGCTCTCATAGTTGGGATTCAATTGCCGAATTATCTCGCTCAGCGGGTCTTTGAGCCGGTGGTAGAACGTCAAAAGCGGCAGAAGGATGCCCCGATCCGCGTGCCTAGATGAGGGAACAATAGATTCAAACGACCTCTGAATGTCTCGACACCAGCGCTCTACGCCGGTTTGATCGTACGGCCGCTTAACAAGCTCAACGAGTTTTTCGTTGAGCCCGAGCATCTCAGCTCTCGCCGGAGTTAGCTCCTCTCGAAGGTCGAGTATCGATTCCGGGATTCGCTCTCTACCCGACGCCCGGTCTAGTACGATTGACAGAAGTGGGGGAATCCTGACGCTCAACTGAAAATCGGGAACGGTATTGACGGCGTCGTCCCAGCCGACCCGCGCGGAGTTTGATATCATCTCAGACCTGGCTGGACGCAATCAGATGCTTTCCAGAAACGTGCTCGTAGCACTCACCGTCGTTGCGATGAGCACGAAGTGCGGCTCGAACGAGCCCGCGCCTCTCGTCGTTCTCATTGGTCTCGATGGCGCGAGCCTCGACATCGTCGATGATCTGCGCGCCCGAGGACGTCTGCCGACGTTCGACCGGCTGATCCGAACCGGAGCCTCCGGTCCACTTCAGTCCTGGGCATCCCAGCCCATCATGCACCCCAACCGCCGCCGAGGGTTCTTGTCGCCCATCGTTTGGACGTCGATCGCGACGGGAAAGATACCCGAAAAGCATGGCGTTCGGGACTTCGTACTGCCGATACCCGGGACCGCTTCTGTGTGGATGGGCTCGGATGAGGATCCTGCGAGGGCTCGTATCGCACTGCCCGAGATTCATGGCCGATCCCCTTGGACGCTCGAGATGCGTCTTCATTCGTTCGGTCTGGCGGGTTCACAGTCGGCTCAGCTCTGGTGGAACGGTGAGCTTCTCGGCACCGTTCAGTTGGACTCGGACTGGAGCGTGATCTCTGTGCCCGTCGCTTCCAAGCATTTGCAGCCGGTGAAGAACGAACTGGAGCTCGTATTCGCGCGACAAGATCGCGCAAATGACGGGACACGGCGCGCGGCGGAACTCGCCTGGTTACGCATCGTAGACGCCACAGGCACTCAGGTCCTGTCCCTCGATCCAGTGCTGGATCGAGACCGCCTCGAACGCGGATTCTATTCTCCTCGCGGCCGGCTCACCGAAGTGCAAAGCGTTCACTGGCGGGCGAAACCGTTTTGGAGTCTTCTTGGGGACGCCGGAATACGGGTGGGTGTCATCGGTTACTGGGGAACATGGCCCGCCTACGAAGTGAACGGTTTCCTGATCTCATCCCGTATGGGGATTCGTGAGCAGCGGACGGGAAGCGGCAAGCTCACGTGGCCCCGTGAGCTAGCTTCAGAGCTCGAGCCCCTCAGCCCGGTCATAGGGGAACTTGCAGCGACGGTCGAGCGGCTTCACCTCTCGGGGTGCGATCCTCCACTCGTGGATCGGCAGTCGGTTCTGAAGAAGATCCTTCTACAGGACGAGTACTACGTGCGGATGGCACGAGAGCTCTTGCCGAAGATGGAATCGGGATTCTTCGCGATCTATCTCCGATCCATCGATATCGCGGGCCATGCCACGCTACACTGGCGCCACGGCGCAGCGATCCCCGAGAGCTGTCCGGAGTCCGTGCGTGATGTCATGGACCGGATTTATGGGCAGATCGACCTGTGGATCAACGAGGTCCTCGAAGCGCTTCCGCGCCGTGCGACGGTGGTCGTCGTCTCGGATCACGGCATGCAGCCTATAGAAGGTGGTGGACACCATGCGCCGTTCGGACTGTTCATCGCGCAAGGCGAAGGTCTGAGACGCGGGAAAACCTTTCACGGGTCGACGGTGCTGGACGTTGCGCCGACCATACTGCACCTCCTGGGCGCTGAAGTGCCACTGGATATGGATGGAAAAGTGCTTGTATCGATGTACGAGAGCGTGTGGCTCGCGAGAAACGCACCACGTTACGCCGACATCGATACAACGCTCGAGAGCGAAACGGACGTCGAGACCGAGGCTAGCGAAGACGCGCTCGAGCAGCTTCGTGCCCTCGGCTACATCGAGTGAAGCAGCATCTCGCTCGCGCGCCTGATCACGATTCGTGGATTCTTTGTCAGCGATCGACTGTAAAGTGCTGCAATCGCTGTCTCGGCCATTTCGGTCTATTTCGTGGAATGAGAAAAAAAGCGCTCAAAGCGCTCATCATTAATGGGATCGCGCTGAAACTGCATTTATCGAATCGGGCCAAGTGATTGTGTTGTGGGCACATAAATTCGTCGAGCATTCGACGCCGTTCCAGCGGAATGAAATGCGGTTCAAAGCGAACCTTTGGTGACATATCCGACTTGAGCTTTCTAATCGAGTTCAAGCGAAGCGCGCAGGCCAGTCTTTCAGAGCTGTCGGTGCGAACCTCCAGGAGGGCGTGAAGCCCAGGTGCGAGGTTCGCGCAA
>SMYC01000151.1 GCA_004356105.1 Acidobacteriota bacterium
CGAAGCCGGCGCGCGTAGCGCGCTTTACCCTTGACGCCCCCGAGCACTCTGGTACGATCCCTGGGGCGAGAGGGGACATCCTGCCGCTGGGCGTTGCGTTAACGTCCAACCTCGCTGTCATCTTCACGCTGAACCAATACACCTCTTAGGGTACGGTACGACTTGGGCGCTGGGGATGTGCAATTGTGGGCGAATTCCTACCCGCCCACGCGGTTTCAACCGTGACCACACTCGCCTCCCTCCTCGCCCGCTTCGAGGCCGGGACGCTCGCCGCCTCCGAGCTCCCCTCTCTCGTCGGCGCGCTCGAGGAAGTAAAGGCTCGCCTGTGGACGGAGATGATGACGCCGAAACCGAATGGGACGCCTGACCGGCTTCTGACCGCCACGGAAGCAGCCGAGCGGCTCAACCTGTCCAAAGACACACTCTATCGCCGCGCTGACGACTTCCCCTTCACGGTGCGCATCGGGCGCAAGGTTCGATACAGCTCCAACGGCATCGACCGCCACATCGCAAGTCTCATTGACATCGAGTAGGGAATGCATCTAACGTCCGCCACCATGAACCCCTATCGAAAGGAGATTTCATGAAAGGTATAGGAAGGGTCTTCCAGAGAGGAAAGCGCTGGTGGATAGCGTTCTACGCGCCAGATACCAAGACCGGAAAGCGCGTGGAGATGCGAGAGTCAGCCGGCGACACCGAACAAGAGGCACAAAAGCAGCTCGAGGCACGACGCCGCGAACTGGCAAACGATGAGGACGGGATTGCGGCGTTCACGGGTCCGGAGATGGAGAAAGTCCGCGTCGCCAAAATCTTGGATGACTACATTGTGGCACAGCGCATCAAGGGGGCGCGCTCGCTGCCGCAGATGAGGTCACGAGTGAAGCGGTTGAAGGGTTTCTTCAGAATGCGTGCCCTCGCTCTTCGTACCGACCGCACCCGGCAATACATCGAGATGCGGCAGAAAGACGACGCCAAGGAAGCGACCATCAACAAGGAAGTAGGCGTGCTGAGCGCGGCTTTCAACCTTGCAAAGAAAGAAGGCCGCATGCTCAAGGTTCCGGCTTTTCCTGACAAGCTCCCCGAGAACAACGCACGCCAGGGCTTCTTCGAGCTCTCGGACTATCTCGCCATCAGGAGTCACATCAACGATGTGGATGTCCAAGACTATCTGGACTTCTTCTTTGCAACCGCGATGCGTAACGACGAAATCAAGTCGCTCACCTGGGACGCCTACGATCGGGAGACCGAGACTATCCGCCTACACGCATCTCATGCAAAGACGGGACACGGGCGCGTGCTCGCGGTCGAGGGCTCCGTCAAGGACATCATCTCCGGGCGTCTCACAGCTCGTCGCCTCGGATGCGAATTCATCTTCCACCGTTGCGGCAAGAGGATGGGTGAATTCCGGAAGACGTGGAAGACGGCTTGCAAGAAGGCCGGTATCGTTGCGGGTAGGGAAGGCAGGACACCCTACGACCTGAGGCGGACCGGCATCCGCAACATGGTGCGGGCCGGCGTCAACGAAACCGTTGCTCGAGCCATCAGCGGGCACCGCACACGCGACGTTTTCGATCGCTACAACATCGTCAACGAGGATGACATCCGAGAAGCGGTCAGGAACAAGGACAGATACGTCTCGTCCCGACCGAACGTAAGACCGCTGTCATCAAGAAGCACAAGGCGTAGAACACGGACAAAGCACGGACAATATGCCTACCGAGACCAGCAAACAACAAACCCACCCACAGGCTGTGTCTCTAAACTCTTCTGTTTTAAAGGGGAAGTTGGTGGCGGGGGCAGGATTTGAACCTGCGACCTTTGGGTTATGAGCCCAACGAGCTACCGGACTGCTCCACCCCGCGTTAACGTAGGGTCGGTATTATCCGCACTGCCCAAGAGAATGTCAAGTTAACCGGAAAACTGGAAAACCGGTAGTGTCCTAATTTGACTTGCTGGCTAGGTGGGGTCGTTTTGAACGACCCCACTACCAGCGGCGGTTCAGATTCTCTCGGCGTCAGCTAACCCACACACGGGCTGCAGCTATCACCATGCCCCCTATGTGCTGGCCAAGCATTGGGTGAAATCGACAGTGTCTTTCCCTTATGGCAGACAAGGATCTTCGTGCTTCCGTCCGGAGGCTCGCACCCTGTGGGCGATTCTGGGTCGGTCGGATCATCATCATCATCCCCGTCGTCGTCCACCTTGCATTCCTCACCCTCGTTGATCGAGACATTGCCGTTGATCTGCTCGAGCATCCGCTTGACTTCCTTGCGCTCGTCACCGGTGACCCCGATACTGCCGTTGGCCACGCCCACGGCATGCGCGACGGCAACCTCAATAGTCGGAAAGCCGTCGTTCGAATGCGGATCCATCGCGTTGATTCGACCGGATGCGAGGTTCAGCGCAAGCGTCGCGAGATTGCGAATGAGTTGGTCGCTCGTGTCGCAAACCGCCGAGGCAAACCCTTCTGGCGTGCTGAGCTCGTGGACGCCTCCGTAATTGTCAAGCAGCGACACAGCGTCAACAGCGAACATCTGGAACTCCTCGCCCGACATGTTCGGATTCCCGCCGCCTTGGTTCTGGCAATAGAAGCCGGCACCTCTTGCACAGCTATCCTCGGCATCGGCACTAACGGTGGAATCGTCCGAGGTGTTATCTTCCTCTTCCTCTTCTTCTAATTCGTCGAACTCGTGAAACGCGGAACCCCCCGCCGTCGTATACGAAGCGGGGCCAGAAGCTGGCGCTGGAAGCACAGATGGCGAGCTCGGGCTGATCTTGGAATCGCACGCCAACGTGGACGACAGCAGAACGACCGTCGCGAGAATTGAAATCGTCTTGATCCAACGGATCATCGGCACACCCCCGATTGATTTTTTTCCGAATGAACTGTGTTGGGAACAGCCCCATCGTGGCACGCCATTGGGCGTAGTCGGAATGACGCAGATCACGTTCGTAAGAACAGTTTTCGTTGGGGAACACCCACGTGGTAGTGGGGTTTTTAAGGACCATCACGCTAATATTTGGCGCGCAATGCTGTACTACTCCTTTCTATGTTCGCTCGTGATGGCGGCTGACCGGTGTTCACCGCGACACGATCATGCGTCTCATGGTTCACGTCGGCAACGTTAGCGCGCTCTTCATGGACCAGGAGATGAGGGAGCTTACTTGCCGTCACCTTCGAATGGACGAGATCTCGTTGCAGCGGCAAATTAGCGCACTACCGGAAACCCTAGCCGAGATTTTTCTCGAGAAAATCGGCGATGCCGGCGGCGATTTCAGGTTTGTCTTGGAAGCGCTGGGGTTCGGCGCCTTCGGACACGATGTAGGCGATTTGCTCGCCGCCCGGGCCGGTCTCCTCGCCGCGGTTGGCGACGACGGCGACGTGGCCTCTCGCGAGACGGTCTTTGGCAATCGCCATTAGCTCGTCGTGGGTCAGGCTTTCCTGGTACTTGAAGGAGATCATCGCAGTCTCGGGGAATTTTTCGCGGACGAGGTCGATCACCTTCTCGGTCGGGATAAGAGGAATGTTCTTCAGGGCTCCACCCGACGGGATCTTGCCCTCGGTGACTTCTTGCGGTTTATAGTCGGCCACGGCGGCGGAGAAGATGCCGGCCGCGTACTCGTCGGCGGCGAGCGTGTCGAGAACGGCGGCCCGATATTCGTCGAAGGTCCTCGCGCGCGTGCAGTCGATGTAGCTCGGCGGTGTTAGCCCGGTTTTGCCGAGGATGAATTTTACGTCGGCGCCCCGGAGTGTGAGCTCGTCGGCGATCGCGGTGCCGAGCTTTCCCGTGAAGCGGTTCGTGATGATGCGGACGTTGTCGAGCGGGACCGGTGTCGGGCCACCGGTGACGAGGATTCTCCGGCCCTTGAGCGGCGAGGTGCTGAGCTCCGCACAGACTTCGGCGACGAGCGTCCGCGTGTCCGGGATGTTGTGTTTGCCGTAATCCTCGCGAGGGGGGATGACCCGGGCGCCCATCCCCTGTAGTTTGCGCAGCGACTCGGTCAGTATCGACGTATGCATGTCGCCGTGCATCGTGGGGGCGATGAGCACTTTGGTGTCTCCCCGCTCCATGCGGCCGAGCGCGGCAGCGAGGGTGGCCGTCAAAACGCCGTCGGCGATGCCCAGTGCAACCTTATTAGTGGTGTTGTAGGTCGCCGGGGCGAGGAGGTAGCCGTCGAAGCTCGAGGCGTCGTTCAAGTGCTCGGCCGAGGCGGTCAGGCGGGTGACGACAGGGTTCGTCGTCGACCATTCGAGCGCGTCTTCGGTCGTGTAGCGGAGCGCCTCTTTCGAGCAATAGGCGATGACATCGGCGCCTTGTTTTCGCAGCGCGCGCGCGATGAACGGGGCTTTGATGGCAGCGATCCCGCCTGAAACCATCAACGCGACCCGTTTTCCAGCCAAATGCTGTCCGAACGGGCGCACGTCGTGGTCTCCGAGCTCCGAGCGAGCGGGCGGCGTGGGTTCCCAGTGTTTCATCGCGCCTAAGAGTGTACGGCGTTTAGCCGGGCGGATCCACGGCATCGCCTGAGCGATCGTGTACGAGTGGCCGGTAGATCTCGGCAGCGAAGCCTTCGAGCTGGCGATGGTCCTCTTCAGTATCGGCGAGAAAGACGACGCCCACGTGGTAGCGGGTGTCTCCCGTGTCTTGTGAGTCTTCCTCCAGGCGGACCACCCGGCCCTTCAACGCAAGGTCCGCACCGTTATTTGGCAAATGGATAGCAATCTCGAGCTCGGTACCGATATTGAACGGAATGCGGCTTTCGAGGAGCACTCCGTTGCACGACAAATTCTTCGTTTGGCTTTTTAGCTCTGACTTCCCATTGTGGCGGCTCTCGCGAAATACTAGCTGCTTGCGCGTATCGAGCCGCGGTGACTGGCGTTTCTCGTCGGCATGGGGCGTGATCTTGTTCTTGCCATCGTGCTTCGAGCTGTAGAGCGCCCGGTCCGCCATACCAATGAGCCCTTCGGCGGAGTTGGCGTCCGTGGGGTAGAGTGCGATCCCTCCGCTGATTGAGAGGTTGATCTGCGTTCCACCGATGCGCTGATGGTGGAAGAGCGTCTCGACGTCCATGCGGATACGCTCCGAGACGATAAAAGCGCCGGCCCGGCTCGTCTCCGGAAGAATGAGCGCGAACTCCTCGCCGCCATAGCGGCACGCCACGTCGATCTCGCGGACGCTCGCGCGGATCACGTTGCTGAACAAGCTCAGAACCTTGTCTCCCGAGACGTGCCCATATTGGTCGTTGACGGCTTTGAAATCATCCACGTCCAGCATGACCAGCGAGAAGGCGAGGCCGTAGCGCCGCGCGCGTTTGAGCTCACGCCGGAGGCCCGCGTCGAAGAATTGCCGATTGTAGAGACCGGTCAGCCCATCCGAGATAGCACTCCGCTCGGTCTCGAGAAAGGTCGACATCTCTAGAATCTTTGGGTGTCGGATCTCGCCCTTTAGGTTCTGGAAGTAGTCGAGGGTGGCGAGCTGGAGCGACGCCTTGCGCCCGAGCGTTTTTGTGAGCTCGTCACGATGCTTTTGGAGCGCCTCCCAATGTACGCGGGCGTCGCATTCCTTGTAGTCGAGCTGGGTGAGAACGCGCAGCAGCACCTTATGCGCGTCAGGCGTCGTGCTCAAGAGTTTCTCGAGCGCTTGGCCCTCGTCGCTATTGGCCGCCTCCATTATGGCAAGCAGTTGCTGCCGGGAACCCCCCGGTGTCGGCAGCAATGACATAGACACCTCCAAATAAGCCCGAAAACCGATAAAGGCTATAATTACAATATGTTGGGGGAACTACGTTAAACTGGCAGAACCTCACCAGCGCCACGGCCCAGATATTACCAGACGGGGCGGCAGGTTTCAAGTGCCGTCTGTGGACCACAAAAGCTCGAACAGACTCACGTCGAAGGCCTTTTTTCGACGCGCCGGTTGTAGATAGGCGATGACCGGGATGAGCGCGGTCGTGTGGAACACAGCAAGGCTCACCAGGAGCGGCGTGATGTGCAGCGGGGTATTGGATGTGAGGTACACGATACCGATAGTCGGATACATCACGACGTGGATATAGCCGTACACGAGCGCCGCCACTCGGCCGACCGACGTAAAGTGCCAGACGAGATAGGCGACGGCGAGATGGAGCAGGATGTCGACCAAGAGCTGCCAAACGGAATGTTCTGCGAAGAGATTGAACGATAAGGGTGCGTCCCACTCCAAGTGAGTCTTGACGGCTCCCAGAAAACCGGCGAGAACGAAATAAAACGCCACGAGGTAGACGCCAAGCGGTCGCTCGGAGCTGTAGGTCTCTGTCATGAGATTCTATTCATCATTATAAAACCAAGAAAGCGACCTGTATAATTGGCCCCGATTCGTTTGCGCTTGGAACTGATAGACTTGAACGAGGTTTGTATCTGACTCCCTGGAGCCTCCTGTTACTGGTAGCGAGCGTCCGATGGCTCGTATTGCCTTTCGAGAACGTGGGCGGCGAGCCGTCTCTGAACTGGAAAGGCAGCTCGTTCGAGGAAGCGATCTCGAGCCATTTCGAAGCCGCGGGCTACGACGTCGTTGACCTCGAGACACGCAACCGCAGGTTGATGGAGCTCGGCTTTGATCCGGCTGAGCCGGTGAGTCGGGCGACCGCGATTGGCCTTGGGAAGGACGTTGCCGCTCAGCGTTTGATCGTCGGCTTCTTTAGCACCATCGAGAACCGCATCGACGTCGAAGCGCGCGTGGTCGATCTCGAACGGGTCGCGACGATCGGTATCGTCGATGATTTTGGCGAAGCGGATGACGTAGCCAAGCTCTCGAATCAGATCGCGAAGAATCTGTTCCGTCTCGAGCGCGATCGCGCGCCTTCCGGTTTCGACGAGCGTGCCCAAACACGTGAGCGCCTTGCCGTAGCCGCTCTCGAGGCGAGCGCGAAAGCTCGCATCAGCGCCGAGCCCGAAGAGCAGCGTCGCCAGCTCGAGCTCGCCCTTTCGCTCGAGCCGACCTATCTCGAGGCCCGGCTTCTGCTCGGGCACTTGCTCTTGAGAACAGGAGAGCCGAGGCTTGCTATCGACGTGCTCGTCGCGGCCGGCGATAGAGGCGTGCGTTTCCAAAACGCCTATTTCGACCTGGGGCTCGCTTATCTAGCCGTCGACGAGCCTGTACCCGTGATTCAAATCTTTGGAAGCTTGACGAATCGCGAAAACGTCTCCGCGGCGAGTTACAACAATCAAGGTGTTGCGCTCATGCAGCTCGGCCGCTACGCGGAAGCGACGGTGGCCTTCCAGTTGGCGATGGACGCTGATGAGGGCGACACGACGTTTCTGTTCAACATCGGCTGGAGCCAGTGGCGCCTGGGCAAAGGTGCGGCCGCGCTCGAGCATTTGGAGCGTGCCGCGGAGCTCATGCCTTGGGACGGCGAAGTGCACCTCTTATTGTCCGCGGCCGCGTCTTCGCAAGCGAATGTCGAGCTCGCAGAGCGCGCCCGCGCGACAGCTTTGATGCTCTCACCTCGCCTCGCCGAGGTCGATCCCGCGATCGTGACGGGTCTCGCGCGTATCAAAGGCAGGCCTACGATGGTTCGCGCGTCGGTCGAAGCGCATGCGGAGCTAGAGGAGGACGTGATGGCGCTTGCGGCGCTCTTCGACGTCCAGGCGCTTCGTGAGCAGGGCCGCCTCGAGGAGGCGATTCACCTTCTACAACGTAGCCTCCATCGCGATCCAGGCGCTGTCGATCTGCGGCGCGAGCTCGTGGAGCTTCTGCGCGAGACGGGCGAGCTCGACGACGCGGCGCGCGAGCTCGCGATGCTCCTCTGGATGCAGCCGACGGCCGAGACGCATCTCGAGCTGGCTCGGGTCTATCTCGAGCTCGAGGATCCTTCGAAAGCGCTGACAGAAGTGGAGAAGGCGCTTGCCCTCGAGCCGGAGCACCACGAGGCGAAACGCTTGCGCGCCGAGTTGGAACTTCCCGTGATCGAATAGCTGCCTTCACCCCAGTCCAAGAGTGTTTTGGAGTAGGATGGAAGCGTATGAAGCTGGCTTTTGTCCTTCCGCTTGTCGTTGTGTCGTCTGGATTGTCGTCTGGGGTCGTTGCTGGTGACGATATCGAGAAAATGCTCCAGGAGCTCGTCGCACGGCATGAGAACGGCGCCGATGCCCCGAAAGAGTTCGAGATCGGTGAGGAAGAACTGAACGCCTTTCTAAAAGATCCAAGCAAGAGTCACCTGCCCGCGGGGATCGAGTCACCTTGGATCCGTTTCGAAGAAAGCCTCGCCATTGTGGGGGCGACGCTCGATCTCGACAAGCTCGAAGGCCAGCTCCCGAAATCGAGCGTCTTGCAGTTTCTCTCGGGGCAGGTGCCCGTCGAAATCGCGACGCGCGTGAAAGCGGGAGGCGGTGTGGGCAAGCTCATTCTCGAGCGCATCACTCTCGCCGGAATTCCCTTGCCTGCGGATTTCATCGCCTCGTTCATCGGGGACGTGGACACGAGCGAGTTTCTGCCTCCAGGTTTTCGCCTCGGGGACGCGTTCTCGCTTCCTTACGATCTCGAGAGCATCCGCTTGCAGCCCGGTATGGCCTTGGTACTCCAGCGAGCGAACAGGTAGCATTCCCGCGATGACATGACACGCGGTCATGCTCGACACCCGCACTCCCATCCAGTTCGTCAAGGGCGTCGGCCCCAAGAAGGCCGAAGCGCTCGCCAAAGTCGGCATCCATACTGTCTACGATCTTCTGCTCTACCTGCCTTTCCGCTACGAAGACCGGAGCCGGCGGCTCAAAATCAACGAGATTCAAGCCGGGCAAAGCGCCACCGTCGAAGTCGAGATTCAGTCGGTTCACGTGCGCAAGACTCGGCGACGGAACTTCAAGGTCGTCGAAGTCGTCGCTAGAGACGAGACGGGAAAGCTCAAGGCCGTTTGGTTCAACCAGGAATATCTCAAAGACACGCTGACGCCCGGCCGCCGCGTCTTGCTCTACGGCACGTTCGAGCAGACGGGGATCGGGTTGCTGCTCGAAGTAAAGAGTCCGCACTACGAGCTCCTCGAGGAGGACCAGGACGAGACCACTCATGCCGGCCGCATCGTACCCGTTTACGAGCGCGTTGGCGCGATGAGTCCCAAGGTTCTGCGTCGGGTGATCCACTTTCTCGTCCTCGGCATGCCGCGTGATGTCCCTGAGCTTCTTCCCGAGGAGCTGGTGCGCCGCTTGGGGCTGCCGTTGCGCGAGGAAGCCATCGCTCGCGTTCACTTTCCCGAGGAGGACGAGCCGCTCGAGCTCTACAATGCGTTTCGCTCTGAGCCGCAGAAGCGGCTCATCTTCGAGGAGTTCTTTCTCTTCTTTCTCGCGGTCGAGCTCCGTAGAAAGTCAGACAAGAAGCTCACAAAACCACGGGTCTTCAAGGTGGACGCTGAGATTCGCGCAATCGTCCGCAGCATTCTCCCATTCCGTTTGACCTCGGCGCAGCGCGACGTCTTGAAGACGATTGCCGACGAGCTCGCGAGCGACGTACCGATGAGACGCCTCGTTCAGGGTGATGTCGGCACGGGAAAGACCATCGTGGGCGTCCTCGCTTCCGTCATCGTCATGGAAGGCGGCGCTCAAGTCGCTTTCATGGTGCCGACGGAGCTTCTCGCGGAGCAGCACTACGCGAATATCCGCAAGATTCTCGAGCCCGCTGGCTACCGGGTGGCGCTTCTCAGCGCGCGCCTGAAGAAATCGGAGCGCGAAGCGCTGCTCGAGGAGCTCGCGAATGGAGACGTGCATCTCGTCGTAGGAACCCATGCGCTCATCCAGCAAGGCGTCGCTTTCAAGGAGCTCGGCCTCGCCATCATCGACGAGCAACACCGCTTCGGCGTGCTCCAGAGGAACGAGCTTCGCGAGAAAGGCCTCCACTGCGATCTGCTCGTGATGACGGCGACGCCCATTCCGAGAAGCCTCGCGATGGTGATTCACGGGGATCTCGATGTGTCGCTTATGAAGGAGCTCCCGCCGGGGCGTCAGCCGATCCGCACCGTTCGCAAATTGAGCACCGAGCTCGAGAGCGTGCTGCGGGAGATGGAGCGCGAGTCAAAGGCTGGGCATCAAGTCTATTTCGTCTGCCCGCTCGTCGAAGAGTCCGATAAGCTGGACGTCAAGGCGGCGGTGGATCGCTACGCTTCGCTCAACGAAGGTGCTTTCGCGAAGCGGCGGGTCGGGCTCGTCCACGGCCGCATGTCGTCCGAAGAGCGTGAGACGACGATGGAGGCTTTCGGTCGCGGCGAGATCGACGTCCTGGTGGCGACCACGGTCGTCGAAGTCGGTGTGGACGTTCCGAACGCGACGATGATGGTCATCGAGCACGCGGAGCGCTTCGGCTTGTCGCAGCTTCATCAGCTTCGGGGCCGTGTCGGTCGCGGCCCCGCGCCCTCGACGGCGGTGCTGCTCAGCTATGGGAAGCTGACGCCCGAGGCGGAACAGCGTCTCGGCGTGATGGTCGAAACGCAGGACGGCTTCGTGATCGCGGAACGCGATCTCGAGATTCGCGGCCCGGGAGATTACTTCGGCACGCGGCAGTCGGGCGCGCCTATGTTTAGCATCGCGGACATGCTTCGCGACGCGGACATGCGGGAGGATGCGAAAAAAGAAGCGCATGACTTCGTGGCTTCGGAGGAGGCGAAAAACGAAAGGGGTCGCGCGCTGCTGCGTTACGTGATCGATCTCTGGGGCGAGCGGTTCGGCTTGGCCGCGAGCGGTTAGTGGCGATGCGTATCGGAAGCGGAAGGTTTCGCGGGCGCAAGCTACACGCCCCCAAGGGGCAGGAGACCCGGCCCACGGGCGCTCGTCTCAAAAAGAGCCTCTTCGATGTGCTCGGCGCCGAGCTCGAGAGCGCGCGCGTTCTAGATTTATTTGCCGGCGCGGGGGCGCTCGGCCTCGAAGCGCTCTCGCGCGGCGCGGCCGATGTGGTCTTCGTGGAAAAGGCCCGCCGCGCGGCGGAAGCGATCCAGAAAAATATCGACGAGCTCGGCGTGGTTGAGTGCACCGAGCTGCGGGTTCTGGCGGTCCGCTCTGCGCTTAGGGGGCTTACCGCAGAAGACCGTTCTTTCGATCTCGTTTTTGCCGATCCGCCTTACCGTTCGCACGAGCTCGAGGAGCTCCTCGAGGCGCTCGGAGAGCCTGGCCTGGTCACGAAAGACGGATGCGTGGTCGTCGAGCATCACCACAAGTTGGAGCTCAGACAACGCTATGGCGTGCTCGAGCTCGCGCGGCAGCTCAAGGCCGGCGAGAGCTGTTTCACGCTCTTCGCGCGGGTATGCTAGGCTTTGGTGCGTGCCGAGCCTGCCTCTCCGCGTGGCGCTCTACCCAGGGTCGTTCGACCCGTTGACGATGGGTCACGTGGACATCATTCAGCGCGGAAGCGCTCTGTTTGACACCATCATCGTGGCGGTCCTCGAGAACGTAAGCAAAGAGCCGCTCTTCACCGTCAAAGAGCGGATCGAGATGATCCAGGACACGTTCAAAACGAGCGACAACGTCGAGGCCGCTGCGTTCAGCGGGCTTCTCGTGGAATATGCGGCCGCTCGGAAGGCCAGCACGATCGTGCGCGGTATTCGCGCCATCTCGGATTTCGAGTATGAGTTTCAAATGGCGCTGATGAACCGGCGCCTCGCGCCCACGATCGAGACCGTGTTCATGATGCCCGCCGAGGAATATTCCTATGTGAGCTCCCGAATCGTGAAGGAAGTCGCGAGCCTCGGCGGCAAAGTGACCGGGCTCGTCCCCGAGGGTGTCGAGGCGCGCCTTTTGGAGAGAGTGCGGGAGCGATGACGGAGACGAGTAGCTTGCACCTCGCCTCGCGCGTGAGCCAAATCAGCCCGTCGCCCACGATGGCGGTGATGGCCGAGGCGATGCGGCTCACGGCCGAGGGTGAAGACGTCGTCGATTTCTCGGCGGGTCAGCCAGATTTCCCGACGCCTGAGCACATCAAGAAAGCTGGTGAGGACGCGATCGCGCAGAACTTCACCCGCTATACCCCGAATCCCGGAATGCCGGAGCTTCGTCAGGCGGTGGCCGATCGCTATCGTGAGGATTACGGGCTCGCGTTCGATAAATCGAACGTCATTATTACTAGCGGTGGCAAACACGCTCTGTTCGGCCTCATGCTCGCGCTCGTGGACGTCGGCGACGAGGTCGTGATCCCGACGCCGTACTGGATGACGTTCGCCGAGCAGGTTCGCCTGGCCGGAGGGACGCCCGTCCTGGTAGCGACCTCGGAAGAGGACGGCTTCCGCATGACGGCCGAAATCATGGCGCCCGCGATCACGGATCGCACGCGCATGTTGTTGCTGAATTTTCCTGCGAACCCGACGGGCGCTGTGATCGGGGCTGACGAAGTTCGAGCGCTCGGCGATCTCGCCCTTGATCGCGACATCTTCTTCCTTTGGGACGACACCTATGCGCGACTCATGTTCGAGCCCGCGCCCTCCGCGGCATTCCAAGCCGTTCAGAAGAAGCTGGGCGATCGCTTTCTCATCGCGGGCACGGCGTCGAAAGCCTACGCGATGACGGGGTGGCGGATCGGTTGGGCCATGGGCCCTGAGGTCGTCATCAAAGCATGCGCTTCGCTCCAGAGTCACATGACGTCGAACGCGAGCTCGATCTCCCAAAAAGCCGCGCTCACGGCGCTCACTTCGGATCAGGGGCCGCTCGCCGAGATGATCACCGAGTACGTGTGGCGCGCGAAGCGGCTTCGGGAAGGTTTGCTCGAGATCCCTGACGTGCGCGTGGCGATGCCGGGGGGAGGTTTCTATCTGTTCCCGAACATCTCCGCCCATCTCCGTGACGGCGAGACGACGACCGATTTTGCCAGCGAGCTCTTGAGCGAGGAGCGTGTTGCGGTCGTGCCCGGGCTTGCTTTCGGGCATGACGGCTACCTGCGCACGAGCTTCGCCTGCTCGCGCGAGCGTATCGAGGAAGGCATCGTACGCATGCAGCGCTTCTTCAAGGCCCGGGCGGCCCGCTCCTCTTTATGAAAGAGCTTTCCGCCGTTCTCGTCAGTCTTCAAAACCCGCGCGAGAAGGTGTGGGGCATCCTGCTTTCGATCCAGTCGAGCGGCATCACCGTCCGCGGGATCGACTTGAACTCCTTCGAGGATTGGTCCCGATCCATCGCGCGCGGCGAGGGCGAAATGGGTCTCAGCACGTCGTTTCTTCCCATCCACCGCGTCGAGCGCATGAGCGAGGACGAAACGATTGGGAGCGCGCAGTCTTTGGCGGACATCTTCGAAGCGCGGGTCGGTACGGACGTGTGGACCCATCTCGGCTTGACGCGAGGGCTCCCGGCGGGCGCGCCCGCGATGGCTCGGGGCGATTGGATAACCCTTTCTGAGGCGGAGACCGACTATATCGATCGTGTCGTCGAACACTGCACAGGTGACCGGCCCGCCGCTGCCGAGATTCTAGGCCTTACCGAAGCCGCCCTCGACGCCAAGCTCGGCGAGTAAACACTGTCCTCCCCGAAACTGAGCTCTCTTACTACCCCAATATTTAGTAGTCTCGCGCCAGACTATCGCAATATCTTGAGCCACGCGTGCTAAAGTGCCATTTTCACATGGTTTTCCAAAACAGCAGGGAGGAAGAACAAATCATGCTCCGTCGGGGGTCGTTTCTAATTATTTTTCTTTTGAGCGTTCTAGTTGTGGACGGCGCATGGGCGCAAGGCATCATTTTTCCTAGCACTGGCGCCAAGCACCGCTCGATGGCGGGCGCATCGACCGCCGCACCGCTCGATGCCGCGGGCGCGACTTACTGGAACCCCGCCGCTATGGCTGGGCTCGAAGAGAGCGAGATCTTTATCGGTGTCGATTTCATGTATGCCGATACGTTCTTGAACGCCGGCGTCGCCGCAACTAATTCCTTTGGAACGAACCGGAGCGACAGCGGGCTCGCCGTATTTCCCGCGGTCGCGATCGTGAGCCGCCCCGAGGACTCCATCTATACCTGGGGCCTCAACATGCGTGGGCTCGTCGGTCGGACGATAGATTTCCCTGGCGGTGAGTTCAATCCCATCCTGCAGCCGTTCGACCCGCCGAGCTCAATCGGTGTAGGGCCGATCAGCTCCCGTTTATCGGGTCTTCAGATCGATCCCATAATGTCGATAGACCTCTCGGAGAAGCTCTCCGTCGGTTTCGGTGGGCAGGTGACCTCGATGTTCCTCGCCGCCGATCCCGCGTTCTTTGCGCAGAGGAATCCGGATGGGCTCTTCCCTCCGGCGACGCAAGCCCGACCGTATTGGGGTCTTGGTTTCCAAGGAGGCGTTTACTACCGGCCCAACGCCCAGATGAGCCTTGGTGCCTCCTACAAAACGAAACAGTGGTTCGAGACCTTCGAGTACAACTCCAAGACTGCGAACGGTACGGCCCGAAAGCTCTCGTTCGAGCTCGAGTTTCCGGCGATCCTGTCGTTGGGTGTCGGCTATTACGGCATCGAGAACACGACGATTGCGTTCGACCTCCGTCACTTCTCTTATGGCAACACGAAAGGCTTTGGGGGCGACCGGCTTCAGTGGCAAAGCATTTGGGCATTCGCCGTGGGCGCGGAGCGGACGCTGAACGAAAGGTGGAAGATCTCGGGCGGCTTTTCGCACAACGGCAACCCGATCCCGAACACGGCCACGCTTGCCAATATCCAGCTTCCCGCGATCAACAAGACAGCCATCGCGATCGGCACCTCCTTGGCTTTGACCGAGAGGGTCGACCTCGTCGGGAGCGTGTACTATGCTTTCCCGCACACGAATACGGGGACGATTTTCGAGTTTCCGGGAACGACGGTCGAGCTGAAACAAGAGCTGACCACGATAAGCTTGGGTTTTGCGTTCAAGCTGTAGGGTGCTGGCCTGGCTTGGTGGAAAACGCGGCTGAATGCTAAACTAGCTGATTGTAAGCGAGTCACTTCCTAGATCACACATCCCACTCCCCGTCGGTGCTTCTTTCCTGGCGGCGGACTCGACAGGAGATCCATGAGCACGAGCGCTACCACGCCGCCGGATGGCGGACGCATCACGATTGAAAATGGCAAACTGGATGTACCCGACAATCCTGTTATCCCCTTCATCGAAGGTGACGGTACGGGACGCGACATCTGGCGCGCGAGCCAGCGTGTCTTCGACGCTGCGGTCGAAAAAGCCTATGGCGGCAAGCGCAAAATCAATTGGTACGAGGTTCTGGCGGGTGAGAAAGCCTTCAACGAAACGAATAACTGGCTTCCCGAAGAGACGCTCGCGGCGTTTCGCGAATATCTCGTCGGCATCAAGGGTCCGCTCACGACGCCCATCGGCGGCGGCATCCGCTCTCTCAACGTTGCGCTTCGGCAGAAGCTCGACCTCTATGTCTGCCTCCGGCCCGTGAAGTGGTACGAGGGCGTCCCCAGCCCGGTCAAGAGACCGCAGGACGTCGACATGGTCATCTTCCGGGAGAACACTGAAGACATCTATGCTGGCATCGAGTATCCATCCGAGAGCGACGAAGCGAACAAACTCATCACGTTCCTTCAGAACGAGATGAACGTGAAGAATATCCGCTTCCCCAAAACGAGCGGCATAGGCGTCAAGCCCGTCAGCCGAGAGGGGACGGAGCGGCTCGTGCGGGCGGCGATCAACTACGCTCTCGAGAAGAAACGGCGAAGCGTCACCCTCGTGCACAAAGGCAATATCATGAAGTTCACCGAAGGGGCCTTCCGTGACTGGGGTTATGCGACCGCGGCGAATGAGTTCCGCGACGAAACGGTGAGCGAGCGCGAGAGCTGGATCCTCGGCAATCGTGAGGACAATCCGGATATCTCCCTCGCCGACAACGCGCGCGCGGTCGAGCCCGGCTACGACTTGATGACGGAGGGGCGCCAGAAGGAAGTCCTTGCCGAGGTCGAGCAGACGATGAACGCTCTCTGGGAGAGCCACGGCTCCGGCAAGTGGAAAGAGAAACTTCTCATCCGTGACGCCATTGCCGACATCACGCTCCAGCAGGTACTGACGCGCGCCAAGTCCTTCGACGTCATCGCCACTCTGAACTTGAACGGTGACTATATCTCCGACGCGCTCGCGGCGCAGATCGGCGGCATCGGCATCGCGCCCGGCGGCAACATCAACTACCTCACCGGCCACGCCATCTTCGAAGCGACCCACGGGACCGCACCCAAATACGCGGATCAGGACAAAGTCAACCCCGGCTCCGTGATCCTCTCGGGTGTGCTCATGTTCCAGTACATGAAGTGGAACGAGGTGGCGGATCTCATCGAGTCGAGCCTCGAAAAAACAATTGCGCAAAAACGCGTGACCTATGACTTCGAGCGACTCATGGAAGGTGCCACCAAGCTCAAGACATCCGAGTTCGCCTCGGCCATGATCGAGAACATGTAAGAAACAGGAGATAGAAATGGGAAGGTACAAAGTTACCGTTATCGGAGCGGGTAATGTTGGCGCCACTACCGCCCAGCGTGTGGCCGATGCCGAGGTTGCCGATGTCGTGATGATCGATATCCTCGAGGGCGTTCCGCAAGGTAAAGGCCTCGACATGCTCGAGGCGTGCCCGGTGAGCGGCTCCGACGTCCGAATCATCGGCACGAATGACTACAAAGACACCGCCGGCTCCGACATCGTCGTGATCACGGCCGGGCTACCGCGCAAGGCGGGGATGAGCCGCGACGATCTCTTGAAGAAGAACTACGCGATCGTCAAAGCTGTCACCGAGCAAGCGGTCGCGAGCTCACCCGACGCGATCCTCATCGTTGTCTCGAACCCGCTCGATGCGATGGTGCAGACCGCGTTCAAAGTCAGCGGTTTTCCGAAAGAGCGCGTGATGGGGATGGCGGGCGTGCTCGACTCCGCCCGCATGCGCGCGTTCATCGCCATGGAGCTGAAAGTCTCCGTCGAGAACATCCACGCCTTCGTGCTCGGCGGCCATGGCGACGACATGGTGCCGCTGCCGCGTTACTCGACGGTAGCGGGCATCCCGCTTCCGGACCTCCTCTCGCAAGAGCGCATCGATGCCATCGTTACGCGTACTCGCAAAGGCGGTGGTGAGATCGTCGGCTTGCTGAAAACGGGCTCGGCTTATTACGCGCCTTCGGCCTCGATCCTCGAGATGGTGAACGCGATCTTGAAGGACAAGAAGAAGATCCTTCCGACCGCCGCCTACCTCGAAGGCGAGTACGGCATCAACGGACTCTATATGGGGGTTCCCGCGAAGCTCGGCTCCAAAGGCATCGAGGAAATCATCGAGATTCACCTGACGAACGAGGAGCGCGCCGCGCTTCAGAAATCGGCGGCCTCGGTCGAGGAGCTCGTCGGCATCATCGGCGTGTAGCGTGTAACGCGATGAACGTTCACGAATATCAGGCAAAAGCACTGCTCGCGCGCTTCGGGGTCGAGACGCCGCGCGGGACTAAAGTCGACACGGTGGAGGGGGCGCTCGCGGCGGCGCAGTCGCTCGGGCTCCCCGTCATCGTAAAGGCGCAGATCCACGCCGGCGGCCGCGGCAAAGGCGGCGGCGTCAAGCTCGCGAAGACCGAAGACGAGGTCAAGACGATTGCGGGCGCGATCCTCGGAATGACTCTCGTGACGGCGCAGACCGGTCCGGAAGGCAAGCTCGTCCGGAAGCTCCTCATCGAAGAAGGGCTCAACATCAAGGACGAGCTCTATGTCAGCTTCCTCATCGACCGCGCCATCGGACGGACGATTTGTATCGCGAGCGCCGCGGGCGGCATGGAGATCGAGAAAGTCGCCGAGGAGACGCCCGAGAAAATCCTGCGCGTCGAGATCGATCCCGCCATCGGGATGCGCCCCTACCAGGCACGCCAGCTCGCCTTTGGCCTCGGGCTCGAGGGCGACGTGCTGAAAAAGGCCGTGCATTTCCTGACGATGCTCTACAGTGCTTTCCGCGGTCTCGACGCTTCGCAAGTCGAGATCAATCCGTGCCTCGTGACCCAAGAGGGTGACGTGCTCGCGCTCGACGCAAAACTTAATCTCGACGACGCTGCGCTCTTCCGCCACAAGGACCTGCTCGAGCTTCGCGACACCGACGAGGAGTCCCCGCTCGAAGTCGAGGCTTCGAAATTCGGCCTGAACTACATCAAGCTCGACGGCAATGTCGGCTGCATGGTGAACGGCGCTGGGCTCGCGATGGCGACGATGGACATCATCAAGCTCGCAGGCGGTGCCCCGGCAAACTTTCTCGACGTCGGGGGAGGTGCGAGCGCCGAACAGATCAAGAATGCGTTCCGCCTCTTGATCTCCGACGACCAGGTGAAAGCGGTGCTCATCAATATCTTTGGCGGCATCTTGCGGGTCGACCGGCTCGCCGAGGGCGTCATCGCCGCGGTGAAAGAGCTCGATGTGAAGATTCCCATCGTCATCCGAGCCGAGGGAACGAATGTAGAGCTCGGCAAGAAGATGCTCGCTGAGTCAGGGCTGAACTTCGTGACGGCCGACAGCATGCAGGAAGCCGCCGACAAAGTCGTCGCGCAGTTGGGAGGTGCGGCGTGAGCGTCCTCATCGACAAGAGCACACGCCTCGTCGTTCAAGGCATCACCGGCCGTGAAGGGCAGTTTCACACCAAAGGCGCCCTCGATTACGGAACCGAGGTCGTAGCCGGCGTGACACCGGGCAAAGCCGGACAGAAAGTCGAAGGCGTTCCCGTCTTCAACACCGTGGCCGACGCGGTCAAGGAAACCGGCGCCAATGCTTCCGTTATCTTCGTGCCGCCGCCATTCGCCGCGGATGCGATCTTGGAAGCCGTCGACGCCGATCTCGAGCTCGTCGTTTGCATCACGGAAGGCGTCCCCACACTCGACATGGTCGACGTGATGCGGGTCGTTGAAGGCTCGAAGACAAGGCTGGTCGGACCGAACTGCCCCGGGCTCATCTCGCCCGGGAAGGCCAAGATCGGGATCATGCCCGGCCACATTCACAAAGAAGGCCCGGTGGGTGTTGTCTCTCGCAGTGGTACTCTGACCTACGAGGCCGTTTATCAGCTGACGAAGCGCGATATCGGCCAATCTACTTGCATCGGGATCGGAGGCGACCCTGTGATCGGAACGACTTTCGTCGACGCGCTCGAGCTGTTCCAGGCGGACGCGGAAACGGAAGCCATCATCATGATTGGCGAGATTGGGGGCACCGCCGAAGAGACGGCGGCCGAGTACATCAAGGCCCATGTCACGAAGCCGGTGGTGTCGTTCATCGCCGGTCAAACTGCGCCTCCGGGCCGTCGCATGGGCCACGCGGGCGCCATCGTAATGGGCGGCAAAGGCACAGCGGCAGATAAAATGGCGACGCTCGAAGCGATGGGCGTCACAGTAGTGAAAAGCCCCGCCGACATGGGCCAAAGAATGAAGGACATCCTCAGTTCATGACCGAAAGAACGTTTTCCATCATCAAGCCAGACGGCGTGCGCCAAGGCGACACCGGCAAGATCCTCGCGCGCATCGAAGAGACCGGCTTCAAGATTCTCGGCCTGCGCATGGTCCAAATGACGAGCCGGCACGCGGAGGGTTTCTACGCCGTGCACAAAGAACGGCCTTTTTTCGGAAGCCTCATGGAGTTCATGTCCTCGGGGCCTTGTGTCGTCATGGTCCTCGAGAAGGAAAACGCCATCGAGGATCTGCGTAAGCTGATGGGCGCGACCGATCCTGCGAAAGCCGATGACGGCACCCTTCGCAAGGATTTCGCGACCTCGATCGAGGCCAACGTCATCCACGGCTCGGATTCGCCCGAAACGGCCGCGTCCGAGATCCCCTACTTCTTCACGTCACTCCAGATTCAAGACTGAGGACTGAGGACTGACGCGATGTCCATCAAAGCGGATAAATGGATTCGAAGGATGGCCCTCGAGCACGGGATGATCGACCCCTTCGTCGATCATCAAATCCGTGAGAACGTGATCTCTTACGGCCTCTCGTCCTACGGCTATGACATCCGCGTCTCGGACGAGTTCAAAATCTTCACGAACGTCAACACCGCGGTCGTCGACCCCAAGAACTTCGATCCGAAGAGCTTCGTCGATTTCAAAGGCGACGTCTGCATCATTCCGCCCAACTCCTTCGCACTCTCGAACACGGTCGAGAATTTTCGCATCCCGCGAAACGTCTACGCGGTTTGCATCGGCAAGTCGACCTATGCGCGCTGCGGCATCATTATTAATGTGACGGGCTTCGATGCGGAGTGGGAAGGCAACGCCACCCTCGAGATCTCGAACACGACGCCGCTCCCGTGCCGTATCTACGCGAACGAGGGCATTGCCCAGGTACTCTTTTTCGAGAGCGACGAAGAATGTGAGCTGTCGTACAAGGACAAGAAGGGCAAGTATCAAGGGCAGGAGCACATCACGTTGCCCAAGCTGGAAAGGGAATAAGTTGAAGCTTGTCGAAGGCGATGCCCTCAAAGCGAGGCTCGCGGCCGACCCGCCGCTGGTCGAAGACTTCGTCGACCAAGAGACGCAGATTCAAATGAACGGCGTCGACTTCACCCTGCGCGAGGTGGCCCGCTTCGGCGACGAGCCCGGCGCCATCGATTTCGACAACTCCGAGCGCCGGACGCCCGAGACCTTCCCGATCGAGCCGGACAGCGACGGATGGTGGCAACTCGAGCCCGGCCCTTACTGGGTCGTCTATAACGAGATCGTGAACATCCCCGCCGACATGTTCGGGATGGCGCGCACGCGCTCGAGCCTCCTCCGAAGCGCCTCCCATATCGGCACCGCGCTCTGGGACTCGGGCTATTCGGGCCGAAGCGGCTCGGTGCTCGTCGTGCACAACCCCGCCGGCCTCCGCCTCAAACGGAACGCGCGCGTCCTACAACTCGTGTTCTACGCCCTCGACGCCCCCGCCGCCAAGACTTACGCGGGCAAGTACCAAGACGAAAACAAATAGCTCCGTTTCTCCCCCTCAGATGTGTGCGGGCCGTGCGGCGGCGTTGAAGCAGGTTAGCGGGTTGAGCTGCGGTTCTGATTTTGTCGCAGAGGCGCCGTCTCATGCGGGCTCAATATTCCCGATAGCAGGTGGCTGGTAGCCGGTAGCTGAGTTACACTTCCGTCATGGCGATCGAGACTGGAACGCGGCTCGGCTCTTACGAGATCGTCGAGCCCATCGGTCGTGGTTCGATGGGGGAGGTCTATCGCGCCAAGGACCTCAAGCTAGGGCGGCAAGTGGCGCTCAAAGCCCTTCTTCCGGAATTTGCCTCCGACGACGACCGGCTTCGGCGCTTCGAGCAGGAAGCTCGCGCGGCTTCGGCGCTCAACCATCCGAACATCGTCCAGATTTACGACATCGGGGAGGACAACGGCACTCATTACATCGTGATGGAGCTCATCGAGGGGACCAACCTTCGCGAGCTCTTGCGTCGCGCGCCCTTCGCCAACGACAAGCTCCTGGAGCTCGCGCAGCAGATGGCTGCCGGCCTTGCCAAAGCGCATGACGCTGGGATCGTTCATCGTGATCTGAAGCCGGAGAACATGATGGTGACGCTCGACGGCTTCTTGAAGATTCTCGATTTCGGGCTTGCCAAGCTTCTCGATGTGCCGTTCGAGACGCACTCGGAAATGGCGACGATGGTGCGCCAGGGGACGCGCCACGGCATGCTCATCGGGACGGTCGAGTATATGTCGCCGGAGCAAGCGTCCGGCAAGTCCGTGGACCATCGCTCGGATCAGTTCTCGCTCGGTTTGATTCTCTACGAGATGGCGACAGGCACGCTCGCGTTCCACCGGGAGACCGCGGCGCAGACGCTCGCGTCGATCATCGAGAGCGATCCAAAGCCCATGGTGGAGCTGAACGAAGCATGCCCGAGCGATCTTGTGCGGATTGTGACGCGGTGCCTTCGTAAGGCTCACACGGAGCGCTACGAAGACACGCGCGATCTGCAACGGGATCTCAAAGCTGTTGCCTTGCATAAACGCGAGCTGGCGCCGCTTCCTCCCGTACCTCAGATCCCGGAGCCCGATGTCCCGTCCTTCGGAGGTGGCTTCCACGGTCAGGTACGGCGAGGTACGGTCTCGAATGTGAAGCGCGAGATTCGCGCAGCTTTCGGCGAGACCGAGTTCCTTCTTCGTTCGAGCGACGGCAGGACCAGGTCGATATCGGAAAGAAGGCTCCGGCGCAAACTACGTCGAAACCGCTTCAGCGGGGACGAAATGGTCCGGCGAGGCGATGAGGGCGAGTGGGTGCCCATCTACAAGAGTGACCTCTTCCGCCAAGAAGTGCCCTATACCGGCGATCCGGCCGTTTGGGTGAGCAAACGCAAGGTCAAGGACTTCCTGCAGCACGCCTGTTCTTTCGTGATGTTTGGGATCGCATGGTACGTGTTCCGGGGCGAAGTGCCCGCGTGGATGGGCTTTTGGGGTATTGGGCTCGCCTTTCACGCCATAGGTACGCTCCCGGCAGCTCTGCCGCTTCTGCGACAAAAGCGAGAGCTCGCCGCGCCGCCCACGCCCGCGCTGCCGGAGACGCCCGCCCCTTTGCCCGACCTGCTCTTGTCCGCCTCTTTTCTCGAGGAAGTCGAGCGCGTCAAAGAGCTGTTGTCGCGGCGGGGCGGCGAGGAGACGCAGCCTCTTGTCGCGGAAGTGGACGCGATCGTGAGCCGGATGCACGACCTCGCCATGAAGCAACGCGACCTTTCCGAGCAAACCTCGCCCGAGGAGCGCGACGCTCTTCGGGACACGCTCGAAGAGGCCGAGCGTAATCTCGTGGCCGCGGATAACACGAATGACCGGCGACTCTACCAGCGTCAGACCGAGGTCGTGAGGCAACGAAGCGAGGCCATCGACAAAGCCTTGGGTGTGCTCGGTCGTCTCAAGGTTCGTCAGGACGTTGCCGAGCAGCAGATCAAACAGCTTCGGTTGGATTTGTCACGCGGGGAAGCGTCGAGCGCGAGCGTGCCGAAGCTCACGTCGAGGCTTTCGGATATCCGGCACGAAGTCGACGCGACCGAGCGGGTAGATGAAGCGATCGCTCGAGAGCTCTCGAGCTAGTGTTAGGGGCTAGTAGATCGCGAAGTCGACCGCGATGCCGGCGATGACATCCACTGGGTTGCCTTTGAATTTTGCCGGGACGAAGATCCACTGCCGCACGCAGCTGACTGCCTGGTCGTTGAGCCCGCCGCCAAGGCCTTGCAGGATGCGAACTTCGCCGATGCGTCCTTCTTTGAGTATGACGACCTCGAGATCGACGGTGCCTTCGATCTTCTTGGCGAGCGCGTCTTGCGTGTATTGAGGCCGCACCTGTTTGCGAAGGATAGGAGGCGTGATGCCTGAGCCCATGCGATAAGCGCCGCCGCCGAAGCCCCCGCCAGTGCCGGGTCCAAGCCCTGATCCTTCACCCTCGCCGATACCGCCTCCGTTACCCGCACCCGCGTTGGTGGCGAGTCCGTCCTGGCCCTCGAGGCCGCCGCGGGTGTTCAGGTCGTCCGGGGCCATGGCGACGACGGGCGCTTTGATCTCGGGCGCCTCCTCTTCGTCTGGCTCTTCTTCCTCTTCGTCTTCCTCTTCCTCGGCAAGGTCAGGATCCTCGAAGACGAGCTTCTCTTCGGGAACTTCCACTTTCACCGCTATCGTGGCCGCGTCTTGACCCTCGATCTGCTGAAGCGACAGAGGATCTTCGCTGCCGTCCCCGCCGCCGCCGCCGCCGCCGGGGCCTGGCTCCATCATGAAGACGAGGCTCGGCGGGTTCCACTTTTCCTCGACGGGCGGCCCTTCGGGGAAGAGAATGGAAATGATGAGCGCGCCCACGACGATGCTTGCATAGGCGAGGGTGGTGTAGACCTGGGTCCGACGCTTGCGGTCCCGACTGTAGAAGGGTGGCTCGATCTCGGTCCCCGAGACCGCGCTGATGATGTCGTCATTTCTGAAGACGTCTTGGAGCCAGGCGAAAAACTTCATCTAATTCTAATTTTCCTCCGAACGCGTCGAGGATGCAAGAGAACCTTTCACATTACCGTCTGATACACTCCGATTGTAAGCCATGAGCCTCCCGATCCGCCTTTGTGTGGAAGACTCCATCGCCCGGATTACTTTCGATCTTCCGGGGGAAAAGGTCAACAAGCTTTCGCGAGCGGTGATGGAACGGCTCGGTGAAGTGCTGGACGAGCTCGAGGGGCGCACCGATATTCGCGGCGCGGTGCTCGATTCCGCGAAAGCCGGCGTCTTTAACGCGGGAGCCGATGTAAACGAGATCGGCTCGGTGACGGATGGCGAGGCGGCGGCCGTGGCTGTGCGCGCGGGCCAGGCTCTCATGAACCGCATCGAAGGGCTGCCGTTTCCCGTCGTCGCCGCTATCGGTGGAGTATGCCTCGGGGGCGGAACGGAAATAGCTCTCGCTTGCGACGCCCGGGTGGGCTCGGATCACCCACGCTTCCAGCTTGGCCTCCCCGAGGTCAATCTTGGAATCCTGCCCGTCTGGGGCGGTGCGACGCGGCTCCCGCGCCTCATCGGGCTTCCCAAAGCGCTCGATTTCATTCTCCGCGGACGCCCCGTGGACGCCAAGCGGGCGGAGCGGCTCGGCATTCTCGACCGGGCGGTCAGCCATGGCGAGCTCGAGAAGCGGTCCCTCGAGCTTCTCCACGCCCTCATCGAAGGCGAGCGTCCCCGCCGCCGGAAGCTGCCCCTTAGAGAGCGCCTTTTGTCCGGAAATCCTCTCGGCCGGGCCCTATTGTTCTCACAGGCGAGAAAGCGTGTGCTCGGCCAGACGAAAGGTCACTATCCGGCACCTCTCGCCATCCTCGACGTGCTCAGGCGGGGGCAGGCGTCCAAGAAACGCTCGTTCGAGCTCGAAGTCGAGCATGCGAAAAAGTTGCTGCCGGGCGCCGTGTCGAAGAATCTGGTCCATTTGTTCTTCTTGAACGAAGACGCCAAGAAAGATCCCGGCATAACCGACGACTCCGTCGAGCCGAAGCCGGTCGCGAGCGCCGCCCTGCTCGGTGCGGGCATGATGGGTGGCGGGATTGCCCGGATCGTGGCGTCGCGCGATATCCCGGTCCGGCTGAAGGATATAAGCCCGGAGGCGCTCGGGGCCGGGCTTTCCGCCGCGCGCTCGATTTTCGAGCGCCGGGTGAGGCGGAAAAGGATGACGCGCTGGGAGCTTGAGCGCATGATGGCGCTCATTACGACGACGCTCGATTTCAGCGGGTTCAAGAACGCGGATGTCGTTATCGAGGCCATCGTCGAGGACATGGAGATCAAGAAGAGCGTTTTTCGGGAGCTCGAGCCAATGGTCTCTGAAAGCTGTTTGATAGCGTCCAACACTTCCACCCTTTCCATAAGCGACATGCAGATCGTTCTCGAGAGGCCCGAGCGGATGGCGGGCTTTCACTTCTTCAACCCCGTCGACCGCATGCCGCTCATCGAAGTGATCCGGGGCGAGAAGACGGACGACAGGACGACGGCCTCGCTCGTGGCACTCGCCAAAAAGCTCGGAAAGACCCCGGTCGTGGTGAAGGATGGTCCCGGGTTCCTCGTAAACCGCATTCTCGGTCCCTATCTGAACGAGGCGGGCCATCTTTTCGAGGAATGCGGTGACATCGCAGCCATCGATCGCGCTTTCGTCGCCTTTGGCATGCCGATGGGCCCCCTCCGTTTGCTTGATGAGATCGGGCTCGATGTGGCCGACAAGGCCGGCAAAGTACTGAGCGCGGCATTCGGTGACCGCGCGGCGCCCTCGAAAGTCGTATCGAAGCTCGTCGCCGAGGGTCGGCTGGGGAAGAAAGCTGGACGCGGTCTCTACCGCTATGACGGCAAAAAGGAGTCTCCCGATGAAACGGTCCTCACGATCGTCGGCGTGGATCGCGGCCCGGCCCGGCCCGCCGAAGACTGCGTCGAGCGCGGGCTCGGGCTCATGATTGCGGAGGCCGCGCGTTGCCTCGATGAGGGGATCGTGCGCAGCCCGGGAGAGCTCGACCTCGCGATGGTGATGGGCACCGGCTTTCCGCCATTTCGCGGTGGATTGCTTCGCTACGCCGACCATTACGGTGTGGCGCGTGTCGTCGACGACCTCGCCAAGTGGAGCGGTCAACTCGGGAGCCGCTTCGATCCCCCACCATCGCTCCGGGACCGCAAAACGTTCTACCGGCAAAAAATGTAGTCAGTCTGGCTAAATCGTTTCGATTTTAGGGCAGCCGCGGCTAGTTTTGTAGGGTAATCACCACAGCGAGGCGGGGGAGTTTTTCCACAGCCCACTCAAGTCACTGCAAAATAAGAACTAATGAGAATAGCCGATGGGGGGGGCTTCTGGCACGTGAGTTGCATTACTAAATGGTCAATCGTTGCGGAGGTTGATCATGGCAGAAGCGATTCCGAAAGCTATGTGGTCCGAAGCGGAAGAGTACAGTAAGCGCCTGTTCTACTGGGAGTTCTTGGTAAATAACTGGCTCATTCCCGGCCCTGCCATCCTCAAGGACAACGACGCGCTCGACTCCTTCATGGAGCCGCGTGTCGCGAGCCTGCACGACTACGGCTGGCTTCTGGAGCCAGACTCCCTCGTCGAACAATGATCGCGTAGAGACGATCTGAGGACTCCTCGGCGACTAGCTCGAGGAGGCCGGAATCTACCGCTTTTTGTAACTGTCGCTTCATGCGCGGCCCGAGCCTCCCTTCGTGGGCCAACACGTAGCGGACGCCCTTGCTCTCCATGGCGCGCAAGCCTCGTAAGAAGTCACGCCGCATGAGCTGGCGATAGGCGAGCCCATAGCTCGGCGGCGCGAAGCCGCTATAGCCGTTCACGATTTGGCGGTGGTGGAAGATCGATCGATAAACGAAGATCGCGTTGTCCTGGAACCGCTCGGGTGGCGGCAGCGGGAGCTCGACCATCGCGCCAGAATCGGGCAGCGTTTCCACGTGACGATAGATCGCGGGGTAGGACGGCGCTTCCATTCGGAAACCGAGCGGCGCTGCGAAACATTCGAGGGCGGCGACGAGTACGAGAGCCCATCGTAAGCCGCGCCGCTTGACGCGCGTCAGGCCGATGGCGGCGAGCAGTGCTACGGCGAGCAAAAACAACACGCCCGCGCGCGACGGCACCCGCAGGGCCCGATAGGGTGCGGCAACATTGTACAGAAACGTAAACAACCCCAACGAGGGGCCGAGCGACAGAGCCACGCCGAGAAGGCCCACTGCCACCCAGCACCATTTGCGCTCCCGCTCCCGCCCAGCCGTCAGGAGCGCAGTGGCCGCGAATGCGAGCGCGATGAATCCGGGGAACAGGGGCTCGTTCGCTTTTGGAAGAAAAGCGTGGAGCCACGAGAAGCTCGACAGATATTCGGTAAGCCCAGCGGAAAACTCGGCCGCCGCTTGCAGCGAGCGCACCCGCCCTGATTGAAGCTTGTCCAGATAGGGGAGGACGAGAGGCATCACGAGCACGACCGCGAGCGCACCGCCGACGACCAGCTGCCGGAAGGCACGCCGCCGCTTTTCTTTGGGCACCCAGTAGAGCTCGGTGAGCGCCACGATCGGGACGGCGCTCGCCACGTAGACCGCGTAGTAAACGCTCGAGCCGAACGTCAACAACGCCGTGAGCGCAAAGCCGACCGTGGCGTATCCGCGTCCCCTCCCGGCGATGAGCCATCGTACCAAGACGAAGCTGAGCGGGATGCCGAAAGCGAGCTGAAGCTGCAAGTGCGGCAGATGAGCAAAGCGATACGGCGCGAAGGCGAACAATATTCCCGCGAGATAGGCCGCGAGGCGATCGTGCGTGAGCTCGAAGGCGAGCGCGAAGGTTGCGAGGCCGGAAAAAACGAACGCTGCGAGGAGCACGACGTTCACGAGAAGAATCGGGTTGTCAGAAACGAGCGCCACGGGGGCCGCGATGAGAGCCGCGGTCAGAAGGTTCTCGGAATAGGCGAGAGCGCCCTTCTCCGGAAAGAAGATATTTGCGTCGAAGAGATGAAGCGGGTCGTTTCGCAACTGCTTGAGATTCCACGAAACGATGAAGCCGTTCAAGAGGGCGTCGGGACTGTCGAGGCGATTCGCTTGTCCCAGCGCGGTTGCGAGCGGAAAGGTGAAAACGAGGCTCGCGAGAGTAAAAATGCCGGCGGCGGCGAGAAGCTCCCGGGCGCTCAGTGTCTTGGGCACGGCAGATTATCGCAAAACGGCGAGCAATCACGTATCAAATCTGCTATCTTCTTCCGACGCAGTAAAGAAATGAGGCGAATGACTATGAAGCTGCCCGTGGCGGTGGTTCTTCTCGTGGGCTTGTTTGGGCTCGAAGCAGAGCTCGCCGCGCAGGAGTGGATCAAGTTCGAGACGATCGACCAATCGGCCCTCCCCATCGTGCGTTCGCGCTTGAACGGGATGGGGCCCCATCGGCTCGTCATCGACGTGAGCTTCAAAGAGCTCGCTCTCGACACGATCATCGTCGAGGGGTCGGGCATGGAGCTTCTGAGCCGTGGCGAGGAGAAGGAGATCGACTATTACGGCAGGAAAGAGAAAGTGCCGGTGAGGTATCTTCAAACACTCGAGGTCGGCGCCGCCACATTCCAGCTCGTCCGCACATTATTGATTGCAGGCGAGGACGCTACCGGGATGGGCGGTCTTCGAAGCTACGGCCGCATTGGCCGCGATGTGCTGGAGACGCTTCGCTTGACCGTACACTACCCGCGGCGGCTTTTGTTGCTCGAGCCGTCCCCGAGCGATGTCCCACCGGGCGGAGTGACCTACACGTCGGCCGGCCGCTTTCTTCTCATCCCCGTTCGTCTCGAGCGTGAAGGCGCCACTGAGGATGTCGACGTCGAGGTCGAACTGGTTTTGGACGCCGGCACGTCGAACACGGTGCTCGATCGGCGATGGGCGGTGAATATGGGTTTTGCCAAGAAAAAAGCGACTCAGACGGTCATCCCGAAAATTGTAGTGGGAGCTTTCTCCATCGAGGACTTGCCCGTGCTCCTTGGCGAAATGCACGAGCTTCCCTATGACGGCAAGCCCGTGGGCGTCATAGGGGCGGATCTGTTGAATCGAATCTCGGTATCCTATGATTTCGCGCGCGATCTGGTGTGGTTCAAGAGGGTGGAGAAAGACGCCTCGTGATCCATCCGTACCGCGGCGAAACACCGAACATTCACGAAACGGCTTACATCGCGGACGGCGCCCATGTCATCGGGGACGTTGTCGTCGGCGCCGATGCAAGCATCTGGTTCGGCTCGGTGCTTCGAGGCGACGTGAATTACATTCGCATCGGCGCGCGCACGAATATCCAAGATTTGACGGCCATCCACGTCAACGAAGGGACGAGCCCGACGATCGTGGAAGACGATGTCACGGTTGGACATCGGGCGATCTTGCACGGCTGCCGGGTGCGCTCGGGCTCCCTCATCGGGATGGGGGCTATCGTGCTCGACGATGCGGTGATCGAAGAGCAAGCCTTCGTCGCCGCGGGCGCCGTGGTCAGCCCGGGTACGGTCGTACCGGCGAGGAAGCTTGCGCGCGGCGTTCCAGCTAGAATTGTGCGAGACTTGACGGAAGAAGAGCTCGACCACCTTCGCTATTCGGCGAAGGTCTACCACGATCTAAAAGACGAATATCGAGCCCGGAGACAATCTTGAACGGCTGGCGGAGGACGCATACCTGCGGCGAGCTCGGAGCGGAAGAAGTCGGGCAGTCGGTGGTGCTCATGGGGTGGGTGGATGTCGTTCGCGACCTCGGCGGCATCACTTTTCTCGAGCTGCGCGATCGTATGGGCGTGACGCAGATTCTGATTAGTCCATCGTCAGGCGCAGACGTCAAGAACACCGCCAAGCGGGTGGGCTCGGAGTGGGTCGTCGCGGTGAAAGGGGAGGTACTGCGACGCGCGGAGGACAACGTCAATAAGAGCGTCGCGACGGGGGAGATCGAGGTGCGTGCGGACGGGATCGAAGTCCTTTCCGAAGCGAAGACGCCGCCTTTCGAGCTTAACGAGGGCGTCAAAGTCAGCGAGGATTTACGACTCCGCTACCGTTATCTGGATTTGCGACGCGCTCCCATGCGGCGCAATCTCGAAAAACGCAGCAAGCTTGGCTTTGCTGCCCGCGAATATCTGGTCGGCCAGGGCTTCAACGAGATCGAGACGCCTTTCTTGACGAAGTCGACCCCCGAGGGGGCGCGCGACTATCTCGTGCCGAGTCGCGTGCACAAAGGCTCGTTCTACGCGCTTCCACAGTCGCCGCAAATCTTTAAGCAGCTCCTCATGATCGCCGGGATGGAGCGCTACTTTCAGATCGTGCGCTGTTTCAGGGACGAGGATCTCCGCGCGGACCGCCAGCCGGAGTTCACCCAAATCGATATCGAGATGTCCTTCATCGAGCCTCGGGACATTTACAGCCTCGTTGAAGGTCTCTTCGTCCACATGTTGCGGGCGATCGATATCGATGTCAGCGCACCGTTCCCGAAGCTGAGATATGACGAAGCTATTGACAGGTATGGCTCGGACAAGCCCGACCTCCGTTTCGGCTGCGAGATTTCAGACCTTGGAGGCGTCGTCCGAGGCTCGGGCTACGGGATCTTCGAGAGCGTTCTCGAGGGCGGCGGGGTCGTGCGCGCCATCGTCGCCAAAGGCTGCGCGGGCTATTCCCGCAAAGATCTGGACAATTTGGAAGTTTCGGCGAAAGCGCTCGGCGCCAAAGGTCTCGGCTGGGCGCGCTGGACCGATAGCGAGCTGAAATCTCCGCTTGCGCGTCATCTCGGTGACGATCGCATGAAACAGGCTTTCGAGACCGCGGGCGGCGGCGTCGGCGACCTTCTTCTCATCGTCGCGGGCGAGCGCTCCCGCACTTCCTCCGTCCTCGGCGGCCTGCGGATCGAGCTCGCGAAGCGCGAGGGCTGGATTCGAGAGGGGGAATGGAAATTCGTCTGGGTGACCGAGTTTCCGCTCCTCGAATACTCGGAATCCGACGGGCGCTGGTACTCGATGCATCACCCTTTCACCTCCCCTCATCCGGAGGATATGGACCTCATCGACACGGATCCCGGCGCCGTGCGCTCGCTCGCTTACGATGTGGTCGCGAACGGCTACGAGCTCGGGGGCGGGAGCATCCGTATCCATAATTCGGGGGTCCAGGAAAAGATCTTCAAAGCACTCGGCTTGAGTGACGAGGAGGCGAAGGAGAAATTTGGCTTCTTTCTCGAGGCGCTTCAATACGGCACCCCGCCTCATGGCGGGATTGCGCTCGGCTTCGACCGCATCGCGATGTTGGCCGTGGGTGGGACGAGCCTGCGGGACGTGATCGCCTTTCCGAAAACGACCTCGGCGCTCGACATGATGACCGGCTCGCCGTCGGATGTGACTTCCGCCCAGCTCGACGAGCTCGGTATCGCGCTCAAAAAGGTCTAGACAGGTAAACCTGAAAGCGTGCCAACCGCAGAGGGAGCCGATTCTCCTTCTTCATCCCCACATCCCCTCGCTTTTAGAAACGCCGCTCAAAAGCAAGGAGACGTGGGGATAGGAAGGAGAGGTGGGGATAAGAGAGTGCACTGGTTTGACGGGCCTAGCGGGCTGTGCTACGTTCAGGTTGAATTATGCACGATCTCGCTCGTCGTCACTTTTCGCCGGTCGGCCCTATCCCAACCCCATAATTTGAGAAAACGAAACGCTTTTGCGTTGTCGCACTATCTAAAGGATGGGGTTTCCCCAAGGGAGGCGAGCGCTTTCATTACATGAAGAAGATTTCGGTTCCCGAAGACGGGGCGCGCGCCCTTTTCGGCGTTCACGACGAGAACCTGAAATCCCTCGAAAAATCTCTCGGCGTGCAGATCATAAGCCGCGGAGAGGATCTTCTCGTCGAGGGCGACAGCGAGCAAGTCGCGAAGGTCGAGAACATCTTCGGGCAGCTCTCGGAGCTCGCTCAAAACGGCCATCGTTTGTCGGCGGGCGACCTTCGCGTAGCACTTCGACTGATTCGGCAAGATCCGGAAGTTTCGCTCCGGGATTACTTCTTCGACGCCGTGATTCACCCGACGAAGCACAAGAAGGTCATGCCGCGAAGCCTCAATCAGCTCGCTTATATCGAGGCGATAGAGGCGCACGACATCGTTCTCGCCATTGGGCCGGCGGGCACCGGAAAGACCTATTTGGCGGTGGCGATGGCGGTCGCGGCGCTCAACCAAAAGAAAGTCAACCGCATCGTCCTCGCTCGGCCCGCGGTCGAAGCGGGGGAGAAGCTGGGCTTTCTCCCGGGAGACTTGCAGGAAAAAATAAACCCGTATTTGAGACCGCTCTACGACGCTCTCTATGACGTCATGGATGCCGAGAAAGTGGTGCGGCTCATCGAGCGCGATATCATCGAGATCGCCCCGATTGCCTTCATGCGAGGGCGAACCCTCAATGAGAGCTTCGTCATCTTGGATGAGGCGCAGAACACTACCTCCGAGCAGATGAAGATGTTTCTCACGCGGATTGGTTTCGGCTCCAATGCCGTCGTGACAGGCGACGTGACCCAAATCGACCTGCCTCATGGAAAGATCAGCGGGCTCGTAGAGTCCGCCGAAATCTTGTCGGACATCCCGGGCATCGCCTTCGTGCACTTCGACCCGACGGACGTGGTCCGCCACCCGCTCGTACAATCCATCATTCGGGCCTATGATCGAAAGAAGCAAGGGTCGCGACCGAGCACGAGCGACGCGACGAAGGCTGTCGATGGCTAAAATCGAACCAAGCGCGCCGAAGAAAAACGAGAAGTCTCACCGCGGTCCGAGAAGATTGCGGGTGCGCGATCTCATCGACCTTACCTACGCTTCGGTCTGGCCGTGGCTCGTCCTCTTCGTCATCGGTCTCACGGTCCTTTTGGCGCCGGGGCTGAATTTCCGCATACAGGAATTCGAGCTCGGTCAAGTCTCGCCGGTCACCATCCGCGCGCCGACCGATTTCAGCTATGAAGATGAAGTGACGACCGAGGCGCGCCGCGTCGAAGCAGGCGAGGCCGTTCACGAGATCTTCGACTTCAACGATGGCGCGATGACGGATGCGCGGAGCCGAATTGCCTCCGCTTTCGAGCTTGGTCGAGAGGCGCTCGGGATCACACCTACAGCCCAAGGCGAAGAGCGTGAGAGAGAAGAGACCGAAGACACGTCAAAGCCTGTCGACGACGAGCCTTCGGACCTCGTCATGCCTCGCGAAGAGCTGATGGCGGCTTTGCAGGATCGTCTCGAGGTAACGCTCCGCGACGAAGAGCTAGAACTCTTGCTCGAGCATGAGTTTTCGCCCAACATCGAGCAGGTTCTGACGCAGGCCGTGACGAGTGTCTTGTCGCGAGATATCGTGGCGAGCAAGGAGAGACTCCTGGCTTCGGGGCGCCCAATCCGCCGCCGCGAGGAGATAAGCAAAGCGTCACAGATCCGCCGCGATTTCTCGAGCATCCTCACGAGCGAAGAAGCGCAGGAGCTTTTGGTCCTGCAAATAGCGAGCACGTCGGACTTGCGTCAGGCGGAGAGAAGAAAGCTCTCGGCCCTAGGCTCCCGCTTCGTCGAGCCGACGCTCCGCTTCGCTTTCGCCGATACGGAGAGAGCACGGAGCGAGGCACGCGCGGGCGTGGATTCTGTTTACTATCAGGTGCCGCGCGGCAAGACGATCGTGCGCGTCGGGGACGAGATCGACGAGAACGTTCTCCGGCAGCTCGAGTTTCTTGCATCGGAGCAGGATCAGCGATGGAGTCTCGCCGGTGTCGTCGGCGCTCTTTTACTTGCCGGCGTCATCTTGTTGATCCAGTGGTATCTCCTGCGTCCGGTACGCAGCGGGGATGCCTGGAGACGTCAAACCTTCGCTCTCGTGGGCATCGTTGTGGTCGGCCATCTCGCGCTCGCGCGCATCGCGTTCCTGGTCGCGCGGCTCGTCTCCGAGCAGCTCGTCGTTGCGCCGTTCCACAACTCGAGCTCGTATTACTACGCCGTGCCCTTCGCCGCGGTGGCGGTCTTGATCTTGCTACTCGAGCATACGCCGACGGCACTTCTCGCATCGGCCTTGTTCACGATTGCTCTCGGGGTCATGACGGGGAACCTGGAGCTCGCCATTTTTTGCCTGGTCTCCTGTCTGACCGCCATCCTCGGCCTGTTTCAATTCAAGCGCCGGACGGAGCTCTTCAAGATCGGTCTTTTGATTGGGAGCATGAACTTTACCACGGTGCTTGCAATCGATCTTCTGACGGAGCGCTATTTTCCGCTGAGCACGCTCAGTTTCGATCTGCTTTGTGCGTTTCTCGGCGGCGCTAGCGTCTCGCTCGTGGTCTCGTTCTTGCTACCTGCCTTCGAGTCGCTGTTCCATCGCACGACGGATATCCGCCTTCTCGAGCTCGCCAATAATAATGTTCCTGTTTTGCGGCAGCTTGCGCTCGAGGCTCCGGGCACCTACCATCACAGCGTTGTGGTTGGCTCGCTTTCCGAGGCCGCGGCCGAAGCCATCGGCGCGAACGCCGTCTTCTGCCGGACGGCGGCGATGTATCACGACATCGGGAAGCTGACCAAAGTGGGCTATTTCGTCGAGAACCAAACGGGTGCAAACAAGCACGATACGCTTTCTCCGCGGATGAGTGCGCTCATTATAGCGAGCCACGTGAAAGAAGGCATCCAGATGGCGAAGGAGATCGACCTTCCCCAGGACATCATCGACGTCATCCCTCAGCACCACGGAACGAAGCTCATCACTTACTTCTACGAGAAGGCGAAAGAGCATCAGGATCCCGCGCTAGGCGAGGTAACCGAGGAAGAGTTTCGCTATCCCGGTCCGAAGCCGCAGACCAAAGAGGCCGGCATCATCATGATCGCGGACGCGGTGGAGGCCGCGTCCCGTACCCTGGACGAGCCAAGCCCTGCCCGTCTAAAGGGCATGGTCCGTCAGATCATCGATTACGTTTTTCTCGATGGACAGCTCAACGAGTGCGACCTGACCCTGCGAGACCTCGAGAAAAGCGCGCAGGGCTTTCTGAGAGTGCTCATGGGCATCCATCATCAACGCGTGAGCTATCCGGGTTTCGATTTCGAGAAGGAGGTCGAGCCCGTCGTCGTTCAGGACAGCTGATGCCAGATCCACTCATGCCAGGACAACTGATCAAAGACGACCCCGAGCCAAGTCTAGTTGTTAGAAATCTGCAGCGGCGCTTCAAAGTCGACCGCCGCAAGCTGGAATTCTTTCTCTCTCGCGTCGCGGGCTCGACGGGGGCCGACGAGAGCTCTGCTACACTCGCTCTTGTCGGGGATGCTCGGATCCAGGCGCTCAATCGTGATTATCGCGGCTATGACAAGCCGACCGACGTCTTGTCGTTCCACGGCGTGGGCGAAAGTGAGGACTATCTCGGCGACATCGTTATCTCTGTCGAGACGGCCTACCGGCAAGCGAGAAGGCGCGGCAGTAATTTGAAACGCGAGCTCGAGGTCCTGACACTTCACGGGTTCCTACATCTGCTCGGCTACGACCACGAAACGGATGACGGCGAGATGCGCCGCATCGAATATCGCTTGCGCCGGAGATTCCGGCTCACCATCCCGAGGTGCGCTGCATGATCTCCTCTTGGTTCGCGGCTCTCGGCATTACCCTATTGCTGGCACTCGCGTTTTTTCTCGCGCTCATCGATGTTGCCTTCGACTACTTCAGCAAGATCTCGCTTCGCACTTATCACGAGGAGGGGTGGAAGCTCAAATATTTGACCCGCTCGCTCGAAGATCCGATGAGCTTTCTCCTGCCGCTGCGCATCGGGCTTCAAGGCGCGTTCATGGGGATCACCGTTCTCGTCACGATGTTGTTCTTATCCTCAACCGCGCCGCAACCGCTCCTTTTGGCCTTCGGCACCATGATCGCGATCTTTCTCGTCTTTCGCGAGACCTTTCCGAACATCATCGCGCGCAAAAATCCTGAACGCGTCCTGTTGAAGCTCCTGCCGGCCTTCCGCGTCTATTCCAAGCTCGTCACGCCCATCAGCCGGCCCCTCTTTCGATTCGTCGGCGCGTTCATCCACGAGAGCGAAAACGACGAAGCCCCTACCGACGAGGACGTGCAAGCTTTTATCGAAGCGGGTGAGGAAGAAGGTATCCTCGAAGGCGACGAAGGGCGCATGGTGCAGTCTATCGTCGACCTCGGCGACAAAGTCGTGCGCGAGGTCATGACGCCGCGCCCGGAAATGGTGGCGATCCGACACAACGCCAGTCTCAGGGAATTGCGGGCACTTTTTACCAAGGAGAAACATGCGCGCGTCCCTGTCTATCGCGACAGCCTCGATCACATCGAAGGGCTTATCTTTGCGATCGACTTGATCGCTTTTCTCGAGGCGAATCCGGATGCCGCGATCACATCTCTCATACGGGACGTGAGCTTCGTCCCGGAGACGAAGAAAGTCGCGGCCCTTCTCGCCGAGCTCCAAAAGACGAATCAAACGCTGACGATGGTCGTCGACGAATATGGCGGGATCTCGGGTCTCGTGACCGTGGAGGACATCCTCGAAGAGATCGTGGGCGAGATTCATGACGAGTTCGACGAAGTGGACGAGGAGATCGTCAAGGAGCGCGAAGGCGTCTTTCTCGTCAGCGGCCGTGCGGATATCGACGATGTGAAGGAACAGCTGCACTTCGAAGTGAACGGTACCGGCTTCGAGACGGTTTCGGGCTATGTTCTCGATTCGATAGGGCGTATCCCGCGGGTGGGTGAGGTCATCGAGAATGCGGGCCTTCGCATCGAAGTCGTGGATGCGGACGGCCAGCGTATCAACAAGGTTCGCTTCCGCTTGGAGGGCGCTTCCTGAGAGCGCCTTTTCTGTCGTCTTCATGCGTTCCGGATTCATCTCCATCGTCGGCCGGCCGAACGTCGGAAAGTCCACGCTCTTGAACCGGCTCGTCGGCCAAAAGGTCGCGATCGTCACCGCCAAACCCCAGACAACGCGGAATCGAATCCTCGCAGTCGCGAATCGGCCCGACGCGCAAATGGTTTTTTACGATACGCCCGGCATTCACAAAGGGCGATACGCGATGGATCGGATGATGCTGCAGGCGGCTCTGTCGAGTCTGAAGCGAGTGGACATCATTTTGCTGATGATCGATGTCGGCAAGAGGTTTGGGAGCAGAGACGAGCACGTGATGAAGCTCATTAATGAGGTCCACGTGCCTGTGATTCTAGGCATCAACAAGATCGATTCGAGCAAGAAGCATGACATCCTTCCCGTGATCGATGCCTATCGGCACAAGCACGATTTTGCCGATATCGTGCCTTTCTCCGCGCTGACGGGCGATAACGTCGATCGTCTCGAATCCGTGCTCAAGAGCTACCTCCCAGAGGGTGAAGTTCTCTATCCGGAAGAAACGCTCACCGATCGCCCGGAGCGCTTCTTCATCTCCGAGATGGTGCGGGAAAAAATCATGGAGCTCACGCGTCAAGAAGTGCCGCACTCGACGGCCGTTCTCATCGACTCCTGGGAGGATGGTGACGAGCTCACCCGCATCGAGGCTTCCGTTCTCGTCGAGCGTGATTCACAGAGAGTGATCCTTCTCGGCCGCGGGGGCTCCATGATGAAGAAAATCGGAACCGCGGCTCGTAAAGATGCAGAAGCTTTTCTTGGGACGAAAGTCTATCTCGGCCTCCACGTCAAAGTGCGCGGCGACTGGCGCGAGAATAGGCAGCTCCTGACCGAGCTCGGCATCGACTCGCGCTGAGTCGTTTCCCCCACGATCCCGCGTGTGGAAAAACTGTGATCAAGATCATGTTGATCCGTCGCTCACCGTTCGATACAGTGTTCCTCCCCTCAAGAATCGTGCGGTTCGAAGGAGCAGGCGTTATGACGGAGCGGCTTGGGAGTTCTTTCTCGAATAGGTCTGGGCGAGGGCTTCAGGCTCTTCTTACTTCCGTGCTCTTGTTAGCGTTGGGCGCGGCGGCGAGCGCGCAGGGGCCTCGCGAGCGACGTGACTACGACCGGCGGACGCGGCTGACGTTATCGGCGCGGCCCGGGGCCGATCAGATGGATGCTTTGGCCGCGCTGCGCGACGAGCTCGGAGGCTCGCTCCTCGATTCGATAGACGCCATGTCCGGAGTGACCCGAGGCCTTTACAATCCTGTCGGGAAGCTCACGCCGCCGAACGCGGGCGAGCCACTCGACATCGCAATGCGCTTCGCGCGTGAGAACGCGACGCTTTTGGGTCTCGAACTGTCCGATTTGGACGAGATCGAGGTGTGCGACGTCGTGCGCTCGGGTTTCTCGGGCGCAGCCCACGTCTATCTCTGTCAGAAACACCAGGGGCTCGAGGTGTTCAATGCTCAGCTTCATGTGAACGTGAGCGGCGACGGCTCGGTCCTGAGCGTGAACAATAGTTTTGTGCCCGGCTTGGCGTCCGAGCCGAGAGAGAAAGCGGCGAGTATCGGAGCCGAAGACGCCTGTATGGCGGTGGCGAATCATCTCGGGATTCGCAGGATTGGACGAAGAATCCGTCTCGCCGATCTGTCGACGGAGCCGATCGTGCCCAAGCTCATTTGGGTGCCCGAAGGCAGGAACGTAAGGCTCGCGTGGCGGTTTCAGCTCCACACGCCGGACGGCCAACATGTCTACGACGTGACGGTCGACGCGGAGGCTGGTCCGGATCCCGACGACTCGGGCCGTGTCATCACGCGTTTCGACCGCGTGTCCCCGGGACTCTACGAAGTGTACGGCATGCCCGTCGAGTCGCCGAGCCACGCCGCGGTTGTGTCCCCCGCCGACGGCCGTGACATCGTTGTCAATCCTGAAGACAGCGTGGCCTCGCCGCTCGGCTGGCACGACGATGGAACGCAGTCCTATCAGATCATGCGCGGCAACAATGTCCACGCTTACGACGACCGCGACGCGAATGACGAACCGCCGGCCGCGCAGCCGGATTGCGGCCCCGGCCTCGAATGCTCGTTCCCGCTCGACTTGACCACCGATCCGAGCACCTATAAATCGGCGGCGGTCGCGAACCTCTTCTATTGGTCCAACATCGTCCACGACGTGCAATATCGCTACGGTTTCGACGAAGCCGCGGGAAACTTCCAGTTCGACAATTTCGGACTCGGCGGTCTAGGTGGAGATGCGGTGCGGGCGGAAGCCCAAGATGGAAGCGGCATCGACAACGCCAACTTCACCGCGACCCCGGATGGCACGCCTCCCAAAATCCAAATGTTCCTTTGGGATTTGACCTTTCCCCTTCGCGACGGAGACTTCGACGCTGGGATCATCGTGCACGAATACGGCCACGGCATCTCCACCCGGCTCGTGGGCGGGCCTTCGACGATCAGTTGTCTCTCGAACCTGCAGCAGCCGGGCGAAGGGCTGAGCGACTTTTGGGCGCTCGTCTATACGGCCCGTCCGGAAGATGCGGGTTCCGATCCGAGGGGGATCGGCACCTATGTTCTCGGCTCTCCTCCGGGCGGTCTCGGTATTCGCACGCAGGCTTATAGCACCGACGTAAGCGTCAACACGCACACCTACGCAACCATCCAAGGCATGGCGGTCCCGCACGGAGTCGGTGAAGTTTGGGCGCAGGCGGCTTGGGAGGCTTATTGGACGCTGGTCCACTTGCACGGCTTCGACGCCAATCTCTACGACGCGATGGGGGGCGCCGGCAATCAGCGAATGATGCTCTACGTCAACGAAGGCCTGAAGAACACGGCCTGCTCGCCGACCTTCACCGACGTGCGCGACGGCATCATTCAGGCCGCCATCGACAATTATGGCGGTGAAGATGTCTGCTTTCTATGGGAGGCGTTCGCCGGCTTTGGCCTCGGTGCGGATGCTGTCAGCGGCGGGCCGTTCAGCACCTTCGCCATTAACGGTTTTGAAGTTCCCTCTTCTTGTCTAGCCGGACCGCGGGTGGTCTCTCCGATCTCGGGGAGCGTGCTGACTGGCAGCACGGTGACCTTCGATTGGACTCCGGACCAGGACGTGGTCGACGAATGGGAGCTCGATATCGGATCGAGCCGAGGCGCATCCGACATCTACGCGAGCGGTTCTCTTCCCGGAGGGACCCTGTCGGCGATGGTTGCCACGTTGCCCGTCGACGCCCGGCCTGTCTTCGCCCGTCTCAACTATCTCGTTGGAACGGAATGGGGCTTTCGCGACGCGCTCTATACCGCCGATCTCGCGACGCCCGAAATCGTCGACCCCGTCCCTGGCTCCGTGCTCGATGCATCGATGGTGACTTTTACATGGGACGACTTCGGCCTGCCCGTCGAGAACTGGAGCCTCGATATCGGTTCGGCTCCCGCGTCCGGAGACTTCTACGCAAGCGGTACGTTGACGAGCGACGTTTTGACCGCGGACGTCACCGGGCTCCCGACCGACGGCCGGACGATTTACGCACGCCTTCAATATTTCTTCGACGGTAATTGGAAGTTCGTCGACGCGAGCTATGTCACGGCCGACATCGTTCCGACACTCACGACCCCCACGCCCGGCTCGACGCTTTCTGGCTCGAATGTCACGTTTGCGTGGGACACAAACGGCTCTCTCGTCGACGATTGGGTGCTCTATGTCGGTTCGTCGCCCGGCTCGAGCGACGTCTTCAATAGCGGCCCTCTAGGACCCGATCGATCATCGATCGACGTCACGGACCTTCCCACGAACGGCGCGCCCATTTATGTGCGGCTCCGCTATGCCTTTCGGTTCGCGTGGAGCTCGATCGACTACGTCTATACGGCTTCTGACCTCGCGCCCGAGATTCTGAGCCCTGTTCCTGGGAGCGTGCTTTCCGGGGCCTCGGTTCCGTTCAGCTGGACGTCCCACGGCGCAGCGGTAACCGCGTGGATACTGGAGATCGGTAGCGCGCCTGGAAGCAGCAATTATTTCTACAGCGGCACGCTCGCGGGCAACGTGGTCTCCGCTACGGCGACCGGCATCCCCACGGATAGCCGCGCGATCTATATGCGTCTTCGCTACCAGATTGGCAGTAGCTGGGTCTCCCTCTACGAGGAATATATTGCGGCTGACCTGGTTCCTCTTCTCCTGACTCCGGCGCCCGGGACCGTTCTTTCAAGCACGGATGTTTCCTTTACGTGGACGGCAAACGGTTCTTCGGTGTCGAACTGGACGCTCGGGATTGGCAGCGCGCCCGGCGTGAGCAATTACTATTACAGCGGTACCCTTGCCGGAAGCGTCCAATCCGTCTTCGCAACAGGTCTTCCCATGAACAGCAGTACGCTGCACGTGCGGCTGCGTTATCTCTCGAATGCGGTCTGGCGCACGCTCGATTACGTTCATACCTCCGCGGCGCCCCCGCCCACGATGACGGTTCCTCTGCCGGGGACGACGCTCTCGGACACCACCGTGTCCTTTGGCTGGGCCGATAACGGCTCCGTGGTCACCGACTGGGAGCTAGACGTCGGGAGCACCCTCGGTGCGGCCGATATCTTTGACGGCGGCCTCTTGCCCGCCGCGACGCGCATGTTGGATGTGAGCAGTCTACCGACGGACGGAAGGCAGCTTTCAGTGCGCCTCAAGTTCCGCATCAGCGGCGTGTGGTCCTTTGCCGATTTTGTCTACACGGCAGACCTCAGGGAACCCGCCATGACGATCCCTGAGCCCGGCTCCGTCCTTCCGGGCCCGGACGTTGCCTTTCAGTGGTCGACCCATGGGGCCTTGGTGACGGGTTGGCGACTGCTCGTCGGGAACACGACCGGCTCCGGCGATCTAAACGATAGCGGCCCGCTTCCGGCGACGACGCTCAACCGAAACGTTTCTGACCTCCCGACGGACGGGCGCGACATCCATGTGCGGCTCGAATATATCGAGGGCGGGGCATCACTCTTCAAAGACTACCTCTACACGGCGGGTGTGGGTGTCCCAGAGATCAAAAGCCCGGCGCCCGGCTCGGCGTTCTCGAGCTCGGATGTGACGTTCTCTTGGACGTCGAACGACGCGCCCGTCACGATTTGGGTCCTTTATGTCGGGACGAGCCCGGGATCGAGTAATATTTATTACAGCGGTTCGCTCACCGCCGACGTGCTCACGGCGGAGATCACCGGTCTACCCACCGATAGCCGCACGATCTATGCGCGCCTGCGCTATCTGCTCAATGGCGCCTGGCAGAGCGCCGATTTTCAATATACGGCAGCCGACCTCGTGCCGCAGGTCCAAGCCCCGTCGCCCGGCTCGGTGCTAGCGGGCTCGACGGCCGCTTTCTCGTGGACATCAAACGGCGCGCCGGTCACCCGCTGGATTCTCTACGTCGGAACTCGGCCCGGCTCGAGCAATGTCTATTACAGCGGTACGCTCTCGAGCAGTGTGACGACAGCGACCGTGACGAGGATTCCGACGGATAGCTCAACGATATATGTGCGCCTCCGCTACATCGTGAACGGTGCGTGGCGGTACACGGATTACGAGTATACCGCTGCCGATCTTTCGCCTTCGCTGCTCACGCCGATTCCCGGATCCGTCTTGACAGGCGCGAGCGCAACCTTCTCCTGGACGGATGGTGGAGCCGCGGTCACTCGATGGATTCTCTACGTCGGCACCAGCCTTGGCTCGAGCAATCTCCACTACAGCGGCTCGCTCTCGAGCACCGTCACGACCGCGACCGTCACCGGCCTTCCCACCGACAGCCGGACGATCTACGTGCGGCTCCGATACATCCTGAACGGGTATTGGAAGCACACGGACTATCAGTACACGGCCGCCGACCTCGTGCCGGAGCTCGTGGCTCCCACCCCCGGCGCGACCCTAGCCGGCGCCAATCAGAATTTCACATGGACATCGAACGGGGCCGCTGTTAGCAAATGGATCCTCTATGTAGGCACCAGCGTTGGCTCGAGTAACTTGTTCTATAGCGGCTATCTCGTGAGCGGCGTGCTCTCCGCCGACCTGTCCGGCCTACCGACCGACGGACGCGCGATCTATGTGCGCTTGCGCTATCTCGCGAACGGCGCTTGGAAATCGCTCGACTACCAATACACGGCCGCGTCCGCGCCGTAAACGCCGTTTTAAAAGCTAGGGGGATGTGGGGATAGGAGGAGATGAGGGGATGTGTCTTGTGAGTCTTGTTTTTCTATCCCCCCCTCTCTTCCATCCCCACATCCCCTATGCTTTTAGCAACTTCTTCTAGAAGCGCTGAGCGGCGCCTCGAGGATATCCAAGCCGCGATCGAGTAGGTGTGCGGGGCTGAGTGGTTTGTCGCCGACTCTTGGGAGTCGGGGGTCTCATGAAGCATGCTTCCGGAAAAGCAGTTTGACGCTGCGATGGTGGCACCGAGATCCCACTAAATTCAAGAAAATACACTAGTAAAGGGTTCAAAAGAGGTTGGTGCGCCTTCTTCTCTTGTGTTAATCTAGTTCCGACGATGCCTGAATCGATTCCGATAGGTAGCCAAGATGCCGTTGACCCGGACGCCTGCACTTGCCCAAACCGTGCGCAAGCTCGCGGCCCGGGGTGCGTTTTTCAACGCCTACAAGATTCTAAGCCGTCTTCATCCTTCTGATATTGCCGGTATTCTCGGCGACCTCTCCGAACCTCTCCGCCGCGACACGTTCGAACCGCTCTACAAGCGTGATTTGACGCTCGCGAGCGAGGCGCTCTCCGAGCTCGGCCCCGAGCGCGGGGCACCCATCCTGTCGGCGATGTCGTCTCAGGAGATCTCCGCGTTCCTCCAGGAGCTCGACCCAGACGATGCCGCCGATTTCGTCGCGGATCTGCCCCCGGAGCTTCAAGAAGAAATTCTCGGCGCGATGCGCGAGAAGGAAGCCGCGGAGGTCGAGGATCTTCTGCAATATCCCGAACAGACGGCGGGCCGCATCATGAGCCCGAAAGTGTTCTCGCTCGAAGAGGACACCACGGTCGCGGACGCCATAAAGCGTCTTCAAGATGCCGGAGACGACTTGGAGATGGTCTTCTACATCTATGTCGTGGACGAGCACGGCAATCTCGTGGGAGTCTTGTCGCTGCGGCAACTTCTTTTGAAGCGGCCCGAGACACCGCTCAGCGAGATCATGGAGGCGAGCGTCATCCGGGTCACCACCGATACCGATCAAGAGGAAGTCTCGCAGCTCGTCGCGTCCTACAACCTTCTCGCCATCCCGGTCGTGGATGAACAAAACAAGCTCGTCGGCGTCATCACCGTCGACGATGTCATCGACGTCATCAAGGAAGAGGCGACCGAAGACATGTATCGGCTTGCGGGACTCGATACGGAAGAGAGAATCTTTACTCCACCGCGCACCTCGTTCCAAAAGCGCGTCCCCTGGCTCATGGTAAATCTCGTCACGGCGTTTCTTGCCGCGGCGGTGGTCGCCCAATACGAATCCCTCATCGCTCAGTTCGCGGTGCTCGCGGTTTTCATGCCGATCGTGCCTCTTCTCGCCGGCAATGCGGGAAACCAGACGCTGACGGTGATGGTGCGCGGGATCGCACTTGGCGAGCTCTCGTGGGCGAATAGCCGGAAGGCTCTGGTTAAAGAGGTCTTGGTGGGCCTCGCGAACGGGGTCGTCATGGGGATCCTCGTCGGGTTCGTCGCTTATCTGTGGAAAGGCGAGCCGATCATGGGCGCATTGTTGGCTCTCGCGATGTTCGGGACGCTTTTCGTGGCCGCGGTCATGGGAACGTTGGTCCCGCTTTTTCTCCGCTGGCTCAAGATCGATCCGGCGCTTGCCTCCTCCGTATTCGTGACGACCGCTACCGACGTGACGGGGTTTCTGCTCTTCCTCGGGCTAGGGTCCTTCGTCCTTACGCGGTTCTAGCCCAGCCACATGCCTGTTCGGCGGGCACTAGCGACCGTCCTCAGAACCTACAAAGTCGGTGAGGCTGACAAGATCGTCGTTTTCTTCACGCTTCCTTATGGAAAGCTGCGTGGCATGGCTCGCGGGGCGAGGCGCATGCGCTCGCGCTTCGGAGGCAGTCTCGAGATCGGCACCGAAGTCGAGCTCACCTTCTTCGAGAAGGAGAGCCGCGAGCTCGTTAGCGTAGATCGCTGTGATATAGTTCGCTCCAGGTTTTCGGAATTGGGAGAGCCCATTCTCGCGTCGACGCTTGGCTACGTGACGGATCTCGTCGACCAATTCGCGCTCGAGCGCGAGGCCAACAGACACCTCTATCGATTGTTGCGAGCGACCATTGAAGCTCTCGACGTCGATGCGAGTCCCGAGACGAAAGCGCGTTATTTCGAGGCTTGGCTCTTGCGGCTCGTCGGGTTCTATCCGAGACGGAAGACTTGCCCCTCCTGCGGCCGGGCGCTTACGGATGAGGGGGCGCGTTATCTGCTCACGGAGCAGCGTCTCGAGTGCCAGCGCTGTCTGGATTCAGGTATCTTGTTGTCACCGAAAGCGCTCCAATATCTGGAAGTGATGTGGAAGACGGCGCCCAAAGCGATGGCGCCGCCGGAGACGGAAGATGTGCTTCGCGAGCTGGGCTCGTTTCACTACCGTCTCATGCAGGAACAGCTGGAGAAGGATTTGAAGTCACATCAAGTATTCGAGGCATTGCTGCGATTCGAGAAGGGACGATGACACTTCAAGAGCTCATCTTCACCCTCACGAAGTTCTGGTCGGATCGAGGCGTTTTGGTCCAACAACCTTATGACGTCGAGATGGGAGCAGGGACGATGCACCCCGAGACGTTTTTGCGCGTCCTGGGTCCGGATCCCTGGAAAGTGGTCTTCGTGCAACCGTCCCGTCGTCCTGCCGACGGCCGTTATGGAGACAACCCAAACCGGCTTTACAAACATCTCCAGCTTCAGCTCATCCTGAAGCCGCCGCCGCACGACATTCAGGACCTCTATTTGAAAAGCCTCTCGGCCTGTGGGGTCGACCCGAAGGTGCACGATATCCGCTTCGAGGAGGACAACTGGGAGTCTCCAACTTTGGGCGCCTGGGGTATCGGCTGGCAAGTGTTGCTCGATGGACTCGAGATATCGCAGTTCACCTATTTTCAGCAAGCGGGCGGCATCTTGCTCTCGCCCATCACGGGCGAGATCACTTACGGGCTCGAGCGGCTCGACATGTATCTGCAGAATGTCGATGATGTCTACGATCTCGAATGGGCGCCCGGTATTTTGTACCGCGACGTCCGCCATCGCGACGAAGTCGAAGGCTCCCGGTTCCATTTCGACGCGGCGAATGTCGAGATGACGCGCCGCCACTTCGAGGAGCTTCACGCGGAGAGCGGAAGGTTGCTCGAGGAAGGACTCGTGCTTCCTGCTTACGAGCACTGTCTGAAGTGCTCGCACTTATTCAATACGCTCGATGCGCGTGGCGCCATATCCGTTAACGAGCGTATGGCGATGATCTTGAAAGTGCGCGGGCTGGCCTGTGCGGTCGCCAACGCCTATGTCGGCGTGGCCGAAGAGCCGTCGGCGTCATCATGAAAAAGCTTCCGTTCCTCTGGGAGATCGGCTGCGAAGAGATCCCGGCCTCGTGGCTTTCGCGAACCATCCGCGAGCTCGAGGAGCGCGCCAAAAAAGAGCTCGCCGAAGCCGGGCTTGACGCTTCCGGCGTGGCGTCGAGCGGCACCATGCGAAGACTCGTCCTGCATGTGCCCAAGCTCGCGGACAAGCAGCCCGACCGCAGCGAGCAAGTGACGGGCCCGCCACTGCGGGTCGCACGGGACGACAATGGCGCATGGACCCGGGCCGCTCTCGGCTTCGCGAAGAAAAACGGCCTCGACCCGAAAGACCTCACCGTGCTCACCACGCCCAAAGGCGAATATGTCGGTTTCGAGCGCTCGACGAAGGGACAGAAGACTCTCGCCCTGCTTCCGGACGTGATGACGAAGATCTTGCGCGGATTGTCCTTTCCGAAATTCATGAATTGGGACGCGACGCTCGGCGACGGCAAGCCGTTTCCCTTCGGGCGGCCGATCCGCTGGATGGTCGCGCTCTACGGCACGCGCGTCGTGCCTTTCGAGATCCACGTTTCCGGCTCGCCTTCCGTAAAGAGCGGACGCAAGTCGCGAGGCCATCGATTTCTCGCGTCGAAAGGCCGGCGCGGCGGCGCGCCGTTCACGGTGACGAGCTTTCGCGAGCTGAAGTCGACGCTGAAGAAAAATTACGTGATCCTGGATCCGGACGAACGTCGCGAGCGGCTGATGAAAGAGCTCAGAAAGCTCGAGAAAAAAGCGGGCGCCCGCTGCGCCCCGGGGCTCGACCCGGCGCTCGTGGCTGACCTCACCGAGTGGCCGGGCGCTGTGCTCGGTGCTTACCCCAAGGAGTTCTTGAGTCTTCCCGAAGAAGTTCGGCATACGGTGCTCATCCACCATCAGCACTATTTTCCGTTGAAGAAAAAGCCGGGCTTCATCGCGCCGACCAATATGGCGGCGGACAAGAAAGGCAATATGAGGACGGGCGCGGAGCGCGTCGTTGTCGCGCGCCTTCGCGACGCCAAGTTTTTCTGGGACGATGATTTGAAAACGCCACTTCAGGAGCGCTCGATGCGGCTCGACGGTGTTTTGTTTCATGCGAAGCTCGGAAGCTATAGGGAGAAGAGCAAACGCACAGTCGCGATCGCGCTTGCCATTGCCGCGAAGACAGAGACGCGTGAAGCGCCGGTCCGCCGTGCGGCCGCGCTCGCGAAGTGCGATCTGGTCACGGGTATGGTGGGAGAATTCCCCGAGCTTCAAGGGATCATGGGCGGCCTCTACGCGAAGGAGCAAGGCGAGCCCGAGGCCGTTTGGAAAGCGATCTATGGCCATTACGAGCCAACAGGGCTCGAAGAAGACGGCTTTCCTGAAAACCGCGAGGGCGCGGTGGTGGCGCTCGCCGACAAGCTCGACACGCTCGTGAGCATGTTCTCTGTTGGGCTCGTACCGACTGGCTCGCGCGATCCTTTTGCACTAAGGCGTGCGGCGCTCGGCGTCATCCGTATTCTTCTCGAAAGCCACGAGCGGCTCGACTTTCCGCTCGAGGTAACACCCAATGAGCTCTTGGCACTCGGCGACGCGCCGGTAGATGACAAGCTCTTGGAATTTTTTACCGAGCGGCTCCGTTTCGTTTTCTCGCGAAAATATCGACATGACGAAATCGCGGCTGTGTTCGCGCTCGGAGCGCTCGACCGAACGGTGACCGACACCGCGCAGCGCCTCGAGGCGGTCAGGGCACTTCGCGGCTCTGCGGATTTCGCGGCGCTCTCCTCTGCGTTCAAACGCGTGAGGAACATCCTCGCCGACACGAAGCCAGGCCGAGTCGATCCCTCGGCGTTCTCCGAGAAAGAAGAGAAAGAACTTTATTCCGCGCTCGAAGCCATGGAGCCGACCGCGACCGCTAAGATCGAGAAAGGGTCGTACAAGGAGGCGCTCTTGGAGCTCTCGACCTTGCGGCCGAAGGTCGATCGATTCTTCGACGAAGTGCTGGTGATGGCGGAAGACGAGACGTTGCGAGACAACCGCTTGGCGCTCCTTCACCGGTTGCGTACACTGCTCGGACAGGTCGCGGATCTCTCGGAGATCGTCGTAACTGATGGCTGACGACGGAGCCCATATCCAAGATGGCTAAGATCCGCTTGATGCCGGATGCGCTGGCGAATCAAATCGCCGCGGGTGAAATCGTCGAGCGCCCAGCTTCGGTCGTCAAGGAGCTAGTGGAGAACTCAATCGATGCGGGCGCGAGCTCTATTTTCGTTCTCATCGAGAAGAGCGGCAAGGATCGCATCCGGGTTTCCGATGACGGTATCGGTATGAGCCCGGAAGATGCGCGCCTCGCTCTCGAACGTCACGCCACGAGCAAGCTCTACTCCGCGGACGATCTCTCGAACATCTCGTCGCTGGGTTTTCGTGGCGAGGCGCTGCCGTCCATCGCTTCCGTGTCGCACTTCACACTTCAGACTCGGGAAGCCTCGTCGAACGCGGGCTACGAGGTCGAAATCGTTGGGGGGAAGCTCGTTCGAGAAGGGGAGCTCGGCGTGCCTCCCGGCACGATCATCGACGTGCGGCAACTATTCGTGAACGTGCCCGCGCGCCGCAAGTTTCTACGTGCCGACGTCACCGAGGCGTCGCACATTGCGGCGCAGATTTCGAACCTTGCCGTTTGCTACCCCGACGTGCATTTCCGTCTCGAGCACGGCAAGAGGAAGCTGCTCGACGCCCCCTCGGTCCCGTCGCGGCGCGAGCGCATCTATCAAATGGAGAAAAGCTGGGTGGAGAGCGCCGTCGTCCTTGACGACCACGTCGGAAGCCTCGCGCTTCAGGCCTGGCTCGCACCGCCCGCGGAGTCCCGCGGGACGTCGAAGCACTTGCACGTCTACGTGAACGGAAGGCCTGTCAAAGATCGCATCCTCACCCACGCGGTCATGGAAGCCTATCGCCAGGCCTCCTCGAAATCAGGAACACCGCGCGTTTACTTGTTCCTCGAGCTTCCGCCCGACAAAGTCGACGTCAACGTCCATCCCGCGAAGAGCGAGGTGCGTTTCGTCGACCAGCAGCTCGTCCACAAAGCCGTGTTCTCTGCCGTGAAGAACACGCTGCACGGCGACGGACGAGCGCCGGAAATAACGATTTCGAAGTCGAGACTCTCGCCGCCGCCGTTCGTGCGGGAGCCGACTCCCGCTCTGTCGGGAATCACAGGAATGTCGGGGACCGATATGGCTGAAGCTCTACTGAGCCAAAAGCCGGCGCCGGTCGAGCCCACCCCCACATTCACCGAGTTCGCCGATACGCCGCCGATCCCGATCGGACAGTTCCGTGAAAGCTACATCCTCGCCGCCGATGACGACGACGTTTGGCTCATCGACCAACACGCGGCGCACGAGCGCCTCCTCTACGAGGATCTCGTGGATCGAGGCGATAGCGGTGAGCAGCAACTCTTGCTGACCGCCATGCCGCTCGAGCTCACGCCGTCCGAGCGCGTGACGATGGAGGAAGAGCTCTCGCAGCTTCTTGCTTTCGGCTATGACATCGAGCCTTTCGGCGGCGACGGCTACGTCATCCGCGCCGTACCCGCGGCCCTCTCGGGGCTCGACACCTTGCGGCTCGTGCGTGCGGCGCTCGGTGAACGCGAGCGCGATTGCCGCAGCTCGTCGGTCATCGAGGCGCAAAGCCGCATTGCCGCCCGGCTCGCTTGCCACGCGGCTATCAAAGTCAACTTCCCGCTCACCATGGAGAAGATGCAATACATCGTGCGGACGCTCTGGAAGGCGCGACAGCCGACCGTCTGTCCGCACGGCCGTCCGACGACCCTTCGGATTGGCCTCGAGCAGATTGAAAGAAACTTCGGGAGGATCTAGGCGCTTGCCCAAGAAACAAGACGTCAATTGGTCAGGGTGGACGCTGTACTATGTCGGACGCGGGCTCGAGTTGTTCGGCTTCATCCTCGTGACCCTTGCGATGGTTAACTTTTTCGGCACCAGTCAAATGCGGCCCATGCTCGGGATGACGGGCGTGGGCGGGGCCTTCTTTGTCGTTGGTTGGCTTCTTTCCAAGAACGACCCGGGACGTTAAAAATGAAAAAAACAGCGTTGGTCTTCGGATTGACTTTGGTTCTTGGCGGCTCGGCAGCTGCTCAGTCGGTGCCCCCACAATTTACTCTTGATTACGAAGCGATGGCGAAGAAGATCGTCGAACGTCTCGCGATGAAGCCGGGCGAGACCTTTCTCGCCGTGGCCCATCCCGGCCTCTTCGAGGCGCTCATCCCCCATCTGCGCTACGAGGTGATGAAAGTGGGGGCGATCGATCTTGGCGTCATCGATGTGCTCGCGCAACCCGTGCCCGGTGGTTGGAGCGAGGAGACGCTTCGCGAGGGCGGACGCGCATCGCGCGCGAAGCTGGCCGAGATGCTCGAGGACGTCGATGCCTCCATCATGCTTCCAGGCGCGAACCCTGGGCAGCCCGTCTACGCGGCCATTCAAGATCTGCTGCGTGCGGGAAAAGGACGGACGATCCACTTTCATTGGCTCGAGAACGGGAGCGCCTTTCCTTTGCCGGGCCAACCGCTTCCGGCGCGCCATGTCATCGAAGCCGTTTATCAACAGGCTCTTCTAGAGACGGATTATGTCGAGATGGCGGCCCATCAACGCCGCTTCGAAGCCGCCATGAGAGGCTCGGCCGTGCGGGTCACGAGCCCGGCGGGAACGAATATCCGCTTCCGTATCGGCGAGCGCCCGGTGAATTTCCAGGACGGCAACGCTTCCAAAGCGCGGACGGATGAGGGGGTCATCTTGATCGATCGCGAGATCGAGCTTCCATCGGGCGCCGTGCGTGTCGCGCCGATCGAGGATTCGGTGTACGGAACGATTGCGTTTCCGCCGTCGCAATGGGCGGGCCGGCCCGTCCACGGCCTGAAGCTCGTATTCGAGCGCGGAAAGGTTATCTCTTTTTCCGCTGACTCCGGCGAAGACTCCGTGCGTCGCGAGATGGAGGGCGCTGGCGACGCGGGAAAATCTTTCCGCGAGCTCGCGCTGGGTTTCAATCCGCTCCTCGAGGTGCCGGAAGAAAATCCCTGGATTCCGTATTACGGCTATGGCGCCGGCGTGGTACGCCTATCTCTCGGTGACAATTCCGAGCTCGGAGGGGACGTCACCGGAGGCTATGTCCGCTGGAACTTCTTCGTTGACACTACGGTCACCGTCGGCAATGACGTGTGGGTGCGTGACGGCGAGCTCATCAAGTAGAAAAGAAAGGACCACACTATGAAACGTACCGCATTGTTCTTGAGCGTGGCGCTATTGAGCGTCCACGCGTCGCAGGCGCAGACAGGGCTCAAAGTGCACATCTCGGCCGATCTCGAGGGTGTCGCGGGAACTGTCACTCGCGAGCAGACGGGACAGAACGGATTCGAGTACCAAAAGGCCCGGGAGTGGATGACGCGGGAAGTGCTAGCAGCCATCGAGGGCGCGCGCGCCGCCGGCGCGACGGAGATTCTCGTGGCGGATTCTCACGGCAACGGCCAGAACTTGCTGATCGACATGATTCCGAGCGGCATCGAGATCGTCCGCTCGTGGCCGAGGCCTCTAGGCATGATGGAAGGCCTCGACGAGAGCTTCGATGCCGTGATCTTCATTGGCTATCACGCGTCGAGCTCGAATGCCGCGGGCGTCTTCGCGCATACTATTACCGGTGCTTTCACGGAGGTCAGCATCAATGGGATCGCGGTCACCGAAGCCGCGTTCAACGCGGCCATCGCGGGGCATTTCGGTGTTCCGGCCGTGATGATCTCGGGCGACGACGCCGTCATCGAAGAAGCCCGCTCGATTCTCGGCGAGCTCGAAGGCGCTGTCGTGAAGCATAGTTATAGCTTCAACGCCGCGCGGACGCTGACGCCGGAGGACGCCCGCGCGTTGATCCGTGACAAGGCGCAAAAGGGTGTCGAGCGACGAGCCGCGCTCGAGCCCTATGTCGTGGAGACGCCCGTCAGGCTGGACCTGACTTTTCGTCGCCATCTCCCCGCGGAGCTTCTTTCTTATCTTCCTTCGGTCGAGCGAACCGGCTCGCACTCCGTACGCTTCGTTGGTGAGGACATGATTGTCGTGACGAAGTTCATGGAGTTTGCTGCCACCGCGCTCTCCGGGATCACGGAATAGGCGGTCGAATTCCGCCTACTCTCCGATGATCTTGATGAGCACCCGTTTGGGCCGGCGACCGTCGAACTCCCCGTAAAAGATCTGCTCCCACGGTCCGAAGTCGAGCTTGCCGTCGGTGATGGCGACTACGACCTCGCGCCCCATCACTTGACGCTTGTGATGCGCGTCGCCGTTATCTTCGCCCGTCCGGTTGTGGTGGTAGCGCTCCGGGCTCGCGTCGAAAGGCGCGAGCCACTCGAGCCACCGCTTGTAATCTTCGTGAAGTCCGGGCTCGTCGTCATTGATGAAAACGGAGGCGGTGATGTGCATGGCGTTGACCAGGCAGAGGCCCTCTTGAACCCCGCTTTCCCGAAGCGCGTCTTCGACCTCGCGCGTGATGTTCACGAAGTCCATCCGCTCCGCCACCTCGAAGGTGAGCGTTTTGCGAAGGCTCTTCAACCGCCGATTCCGTCCGCCGTGAAAAAAGCGACGACCGAGTCGAGCTCTTGACTCAATTTGTCGACGCGTTGATGCAGAAGGTTGCGAATCGAGAGCAGGCCGAGAACTTTCTTGTCGGCGTCGACGACGGGAAGATGACGGAAGTGCCGATCCGTCATGATCTGGAGGGCTTCGCCCATCGACATGTCTTTCTGGGCGGATACGCAATCCGGTGTCATGACGTCGCCGACCGGCGTCTCTTTCGAGTCTTTCCCTTCGAGCACCACCCGGATCATGAGATCTCTTTCGGTGAATATGCCCGCCAACTTGTCGTCCTTGACGACGGCAACCGCCCCCACACGCTGGTCGTTCATGAGGTGCACGGCATCGAAAACAGAGGTCTCGGGCGAGACCAGGGCTCCTGGTACGCTCGCGATCTTCAGAAGGTCCATGGCGCGCTCCTTTCTGAGCGTTAATCCTAATGTCCGGTTAAAACCAATTCCTTGGGAGCGTTCGGCGAAGAGAGTGCGTATAGAGCTCGGGCAAAGCCGACACTGCTCAGATTTCCGAACTTCCGAATAGCAGATTGTTGACCAAGTGGGCCCCGTTCCGCAAGTGCGGCCGGAGCCGTTTTGATGGGGCGTGCGTCACCAGTGTAGAGAACAGGACCATCGCCAAGCTCATTGCCCATCTTGCCGAGATGTCGAGCAGGAAGACCGCGCTCAAGCTTGGCTACAAAAGCCTTTACGAATACTGCATTACCGGCCTCAACTTGAGCGAGGGCGCGGTGCCAGCACGTATACATGTGGCCAACGTTTCTCGGCGTTTCCCCGAGCTACTCATAGCGCTTGCCGAGAGTCGCATCAGTCTCACGGTCGCGGCCCTTCTAGCGCCCCACCTTAGCGAGGACAATGCCGACAAGCTGATCTCGGATTGCGCTGGGAAGAAACGGAGGGAGACCGAGGA
>SMYC01000010.1 GCA_004356105.1 Acidobacteriota bacterium
GTTCTGTCCGTCAAGAACACCTTGCGGCGGCACACGACATCCGCGAGAGGGAGGTCACGGGTGCAGGCAATTTGACGGCGAGGCAACCGCTACCGGCCGTGATCAGTACGTCAATGGTCCGGGAGCGAGAAGCGTTCCACGGAGCAACGGGTCTATCTGAGGCGAAAGAAAACTTGCGCATCTGTAGCTTAACCAAGTTGAACGCCATCTCGCGCAACGGCCATTCGCTGACCATGTGCCACTCGATGACGAAGTGTATCACCCTAGGAGTTTGCTGGGCTCGGGAGCAACCCATGTAGTCTCGTCAGCGCACTTTCTGGCCCATGAGCGTAAAAGCAATAAGCAATGTACTATCGCGGTTGCGAGGAGCCAACATCGAAGACGTGATGATAGCGTTCGTTCGAAGCCGAAAAAAGAGACGCACGCAAAGCAATGATGGGCGCTCGAGCAGATAGCGCGGCCGCGGTGGAATCCGTTATCAGCCACGATCGAGCCTTTGTTGTCGCGGGGCTCGTCGGCGTGTCACTCGTCGCCTGGGCCCATCTGATCTCTGGAGCGGAGTCTTTCCAGGGGGCGGGGGTGGGCCTGCCGAGCACCGAGCTCTGGGCACCGAGGGATTTTGCTCTCGTCTTCCTCATGTGGTCGATAATGATGGTCGCCATGATGGTTCCGTCCGCTTCGCCCATGATTGTGACTTACGCTGAGATCCATCGGAAGCAGCAACCGGACCAGCGGTCTTTTGGAGCGACCGGCGCCTTTCTGCTCGGCTACGTTTTCTTGTGGACGACATTCAGCGCCCTGGCCACACTGGCTCAGTGGGGGCTACAGCGCGCCGCGCTCATCTCCGTGGCTGGCGCGAGCACCAACGCCATCTTCGCGGGCTCGCTGCTTTTGGTCGCGGGGATTTTTCAATGGACTCCATTCAAACGCGCTTGCCTCACACATTGCCGGTCGCCTTTTCTTTTTATCATGACGTCATGGCGGGAGGGTACCCGAGGTGCTTTCCAGATGGGCCTCGAGCACGGCGTCTTCTGCCTGGGTTGTTGCTGGGCGCTCATGGCCCTGATGTTCTTCGCGGGCGTCATGAACATCTTATGGCTCGTAGCCCTTTCGCTCTTCGTGCTCGTGGAAAAAGTCGTTCCGGCAGGAGACCTCTTTGGGCGACTCGGGGGCGCAGGGATGATCGGTTGGGGAGTCTACGTCATTTCGGTCGGCATCTAAGGGAGGAAATATGGCATCCACGTGGAAGATTAGTGGTGAGCTCGTGCTGAGCTGTAATTGCGAGGTGTTCTGTCCTTGTGTGATCTCATTGGGCAAGGCCGACCCTTCTCAAGGTGCCTGTCACACTTGGTGGGGACTTCACATCAACGAGGGTCACGCCGGGGACGAAAAACTCGACGGGCTCAACGCCGCCATGCTCATGGACATACCCGGCCCTCTCGCTCACGGGGACTGGTCGATCGGTCTCTATCTGGACGAACGCGCGAGTCCAGCGGCGGGCGATGCGCTTACCGAAATTCTCACCGGAAAGTCCGGAGGGACGACGTCCTGGTTCAAGATTGTCGTCTCCGAAATTCTCGATGTGAAGAGAGTCCCGATCACCTTCGAAAAAGACGGGAAAGGATGGAGCGTTCAGGTGCCGAAGATCATCGACGGCAATGTCCAGCCCATCGAGGGACCGGGGGGTGATGGTCTCACGCGCGTCACGAACTCCGCTTATTGGGTGGCTCCGGACATCGTCGTCTGCACTGGAACCCGCAGTCGTTTTCGAGATTGGGGCCGGAACTGGGATCTCTCCGGCAAGAGCGCCGAGTACGCGCGCGTCGAATGGTCGGGACCGTAGCTATCGCCGAATCTTCGGCGGGAGACGTTGTTTCAGAAGCCGGATATGAGCGGGTCCAATGCCACAGCAGCCGCCTACGACTTGTGTCCCCATCGCGACCCATTTCTCTGCTTCTCTCAGATAGTCCTCGGGGGAGATGACATCGTTGAACTGCCATTGGGGCATCACGAACCTACCCGAGTGGCCGTAAGCGCCGAGCGGGCCCGTCCAGTGGCGCTTCACTACTGAAAGCGCCGCGGCGACGTGCTTCGACTCGGTGTGCATCACGCTGACCAAGGAGCCGCCCAGAGACAAAATGGGGTCGAGCGCGGACTCCAAGGTGCCCGTGTACTTTTCGCTGAACAGCATGACTGTTTGATCTTCCATCCGCGCGGTGAAACCGATCCAAACGGGTAACCCTGTTGCGACCGCTGCCTGCACGGCAGCCGACGAGTAATCGATGTCCCACATCATCTCCATCATGATGAGATCCGGGCCCGCTTCCGCGAGCACTTCAGCTTGCTCACGAAAATTGGCTTCCGCTTCGGCGAGGGGCACGATGTACTCGCGCTCGAAATGTATGGACGAGAGTGATGCGGCTACGAAAATGGGTCGGCTCGAAGCGGCGCGGTCGCGAGCCTCTCGCGCTAGGGAGACCGCTCTCTGGTTCAGCTCACGAAAGCGGTCTCCGAGGCCCGCCGGCTCCAGTTGATGCCGAGCGGTCGAGAAAGAGTTCGAAGTGATGATATCTGCTCCCGCGCGGATGTAGTCCTCGTGTACCTGTCGAATCGTATCGGGTTGCGTGACCAACGCCGCCGCGCTCCACGCGGCACGGTCCATCGGGACGCCGCGACGCTCGAGCTCCGTTCCCGTGGCGCCGTCGAGAAGGATCACTTCCCCGCGGGAAATTCGCTCCTCCAAAGCTTGCATACTTGTTGGCCACCCCGTTCGACAATCTATGACGGCTCCGCGCAAAAATCGAAGAGATTCTCCGACTGCACGAAGGCAATCCGCCTCGGCATAGATCTCGGCCGCGCGGGTGTGCTCGCCGGCGCGCTCCCACGCTACAGCCGGGTCGAGCAGCTGACCAGCCTATCGCATAGGCAACGGCGGCCCGGCCATGCCGCTCCAGTTTTTCGAACAAGAGCGCGGCCGTCTCGAACTCACCGCCCTTTAGAAAGAACTCCGCGGCTTCGCCTCGCTCGCCCGCCTTCAACGCGAGCCCGGCACCGCGAAGGTACTTTTCCGATGAGATGGGCTTGGTCATGAATCGGTGTCCGGTGCGCGCTGATCCTCGAGCGCCATTGGCTCCGGGGCAGATTGGGTCCTTACTCTGATTTTGGATGCTTCTACATCATTATAAACAGCTCGTCCTCGACTGTGGTGCCTTAAGAATGGCCACAGAGACACAGAGGACTGACAAAACATTGAAGACGACAGTGGAAAAGGGACTGCTCGCATATTGAGCGACGAGCATGGCGGAGCTGGTTCCGAAACGGGACGTTCCGCCAACGATTCGCAAGCGGCCGCAACCAAAAGTGCAGTTCAAATCGTCCAAGTCGTCTGACGAACTCTGCCCAGGCGAGTGTCGAAAACACTTGCCGTTTCTGCTGGGTGCAACGAGATGTTCCAGGGAGCTCACGACGTCAACGTCCGCCGGGATGACGCTGCCTAGCGTCGAACCCAGAGGTAACCATAGCGCCCGCCGAGTGCTCTTCGCTCGCTCGCGCTTTCTCTCTGCCTCTGTGCCTCTGTGGCCATCCCCTTTCGTTGCGGCGTTGGACGAAGTTCGAAAGTGTGAACAAAATCTTTGATTCTGACCGCTAGCGGGTTCGGGGATTAGCTCCTCCGTCCTTCTCGACTTGCCGGCGCGAGTTGTGCCATAAAGGTGACCTACAAAGGGGGCTTTCCCATGAAGAGAACCGCGCGCGCGCTCAGCACCTTCCTCGTCTCGCTTGCCGTTAGCCTTCCCGCTACCGCGCAGCCCACGGACGCCTACCCGTCGTCGAAGCATGGCGGAAACTACATGCACAATTTCTACTTCCCGCCGGCGCCGAGCTCGACCCCCTGGGCCCCTGACTGGTCGCCCGACGGCAAGTGGATCGCGGTCGCCATGAGCGGCTCGATCTGGAAAGTGGATCCCGCGACCGGCATCGCCCACGAGCTGACCTATAACGCGAAGTATCACTCGTCCCCCGACTGGTCGCCCGACGCCAGGTGGATCATTTACACCGCGGACGATGGCGGGAAGACCATCCAACTCGAGATCTTGAACGTCGAGAGCGGCGAGTCCCGTCGCCTGACCGATGATGCGTTCATCTATACCGATCCTGTCTTTTCACCGGACGGCACCCGTGTCGCCTATGTCTCGACGCAGCCGAATGGCTATTTCAACATCTACGTCCGTTCGATCGCGAACGGGCAGTTTACGGGCGAGCCGATAGCGCTCAGCAAAGACAACAATTACGGAAACAACCGTCTCTATTTTGGCGAATGGGACATGCATATCAGCCCGTCCTGGCTCACCAACGGTCGCGAGCTGTTGATCGTCACGAACCGCGACGTGCCTCTCGGCTCGGGGAACGTGGTGCGGGTGCCGGTCGCGCCGAACGGGATCGAAGAAGCGCAGACCGTTCTAAGAGAGCAGACCCTCTATCGTGCGCAGCCGGATGTGTCGATCGATGGTAAGCGCTTCATCTATGCGTCAACAGGAGGGACCGCCGATCAGTTCACGAATCTCTACGTCCAACCCACCGTCGGAGGCCAGCCTTACAAGATGACGTTTTTCAGTCACGACGCGTTTCATCCGCGATGGTCTCCAGACGGCGAGTGGATAGCCTATATCTCGAACGAGGAGGGCTTGCCTCAGCTTGCACTTCTCGAAACCTATGGCGGCGAGCGCAAGACGGTGCACATCACCGATCGTCGGTGGAAGCGCCCGATGGGAATCTTGTCGGTTGCCACGCGCGACGGCCATACGGGCGAAGTCACAGGAACGCGTATCCATCTGACAGCTTCAGACGGCAAGTTCTATGCGCCAGCCGATGCTTATGCGCGTAGGAGCGGCATGGGCGATCCCATGTTCCACACTACCGGCCAGTTCACCATGCAGCTTCCGGCTGGGGTCACGAGCCTCTCGGTCGTGAAAGGCTTCGAGTTCTGGCCGAAGGTCGTCGCGGTCGACGTGGAAGCCGGAGAAGTGACGATGCTCACGGTCGACCTCGAGCGCCTGACGGACATGGCGGGAAAAGGATGGTATTCCGGCTCGACGCACGTACACATGAACTATGCGGGGAACCTTCACAACACGCTCGAGAACTTGATGATGATGTCCGAGGCTGAGGACCAGGACATGGTCAACGAGCAAATCGCGAACAAGGACAACCGCATTCTCGACTACCAATTCTTCGTGAAAGGCGGTGGCCCGCATCCTCTTTCGACACCCGAACGTTTGCTCGTGGTCGGGCAGGAATATCGGCCGCCGTTTTACGGCCACGTTTTCATGTTCGGGATGAAGGACCATCTCATCTCGCCATTCACGACGGGCTATGAAGGCACCGCGATCGAAAGTCTTTATCCGAGCAACACCGACATGTTTCGCAAAGCGCGCCAGCAAGGTGCCACCGTCGGCTACGTGCACGCGTTTGACGGCGATTCGGACCCACTGGAAGGAAGCCTCGGCGGCGCCAAAGGCTTCATGGTCGACGCCGCGCTCGGCACGACCGATGCGGTCGAGTGGTCGAATGCGGGCGAAGCGGGTTTTTATCCTGTCTATGCCGTGTGGAATAACGGGCTCGCTGTGACAGCCGTCGGTGGCGAGGACTCGATCAGCAATTTGCATCTCAGCAAGCTTGTCGGCTCGGTGCGCACTTATGTCTACACGGGAGCTCGGGGCCTCGACATGGAAGCGTGGTTTGCCGGTCTTCGTGAAGGACGCGCTTTCGTATCGACGGGTCCGCTCGTGGAGCTCACCGCGAACGGCGCCCTTCCTGGTGAGACCATCGAGCTTCCGGCGGGCGGCGGCACGGTCACGCTCGTGGCGCGGGTCCGCTCCATCACGCCGCTTTCGAGTGTGCGGGTTATTTTCAACGGAGAGGTCGTCGAGAAGATTACGCTCGAAGGGGATCGGATGGCCGCGACGTTCGAGAAGACCGTGACCGTCACGAAGAGCGGCTGGTATCACTTGCGCGCCGATGGCGCCCCGAACGAGCGCTCACCGCTCGACGCGCGTTGGGCTCAGGCGTTCACGAATCCGATCTGGGTCACGGTTGGCGGCGAGCCGGTGCGCAGCCGTTCAGCTGCCGAATACTCGCTTTCATGGATCGACAAGCTGCAAGACATGGCCAATGCCTGGCCGGGCTGGCGCTCGCAGAAAGAGAAAGATCACGTCTACGCCCAGTTCGACGAAGCGCGCGCGATCTACCGCGAATTCGCGGAAGAGGCGAGCTCTCAGTGATGTCCGAAAACGGCTAGTTTTTGAGCCGGGCGTGGGCACATGCCGCGCAACATCTTTGGACGGAGGACGCGGATGTCCAGTGAACCCGAATCTCAAAAAGCGGCGCTCGATCGCGCGCTTCATCACGCGACCGAATATCTCGAAAGTATGGAGACCCGCTCGGTCGTA
>SMYC01000011.1 GCA_004356105.1 Acidobacteriota bacterium
TCATGGCCGAGGATCTGGCCTCGCGCGTCGAGCCCACTCCCGAAGAGCTGCAGCGGCACTTCGAGGCGCGTCTCGATCGCTATAGGCTCCCGGCGCGGGTCAGCTTCTCCCACATCTATTTCAGTGTCGATCGTCGCGGGGACGCGGCCGAATCGGACGCGCGGGCGGCGCTCGCCCATGCGGAGACTGCTCGAGGAGACCCGTTCATGCTGCAGAGCGACTTCCCTTCGCGCACGCAGCGAGAGGTGCGCGAGCTCTTCGGCGCCGATTTTGCACGGGCTCTGTTTGCGCTCGAGCCCGCTGATTGGCGCGGGCCGGTCGCCTCGAGCTACGGACTGCACCTCGTCCGCGTCCACGAACGTACCGCAGGGCGAAAGCCAGAGCTCTCGGAGGTTCGGGACCGCGTCCGTAACGATCTTCTGGACCAGCGCCGACGCGAGGCGGACAAAGCGCTCGTCGACGGCCTCAAGGAGCGGTACGAGATTGTCGTCGAAGGTCGCTCTAAACAATGAATCGACGGGGAACCGACAGGGGAACTGGCACGGCATGGTGCGCTGGTACAACCCGGTGCAGCTGCTGCGTACCGGCATCGACATCTTCGTGTCCGAGGAGCTCGTTCTTCAAGGGACCTGAGCTCTGATGCTGGACGTCGCCGTCATCGGAGGAGGGCCAGCGGGCACGTGCTGTGCTATGCGGCTCCAGCAATTCGGGCTCGACGTGGCGCTCTTCGAAAAAGGCGAGGGCCGACGCCAACATGTCGGCGAGAGCTTGCCTTCGAGTATCCGCGTTGTGCTCCAAAGCCTCGAGCTCACCCTGCCCGACGAGGTCGTCGAGCCGCGTCCACCGGAGCACCTCGTCTATTGGGGTCCGATGTCTGGCGACGGCGCCCGGGCGCGTCCGCATCAAGAGACTTCGCTTCTTGTCTGGCGCGGGCCTTTCGACGCTTTCTTGCGCGCCACGGCATCCGAGCGCGGCGTTCCCATCATCGAAGCGCCGGTCGTTCGCGTGCGGCCTATCGAAGAAGGTCACGCGCTCGAATGCGGCGGGGGCGAAACGCGCACGTGCCGCTTCGTCGTCGATGCCTCCGGCAGGTCGGGAATCGTGGCAAAGGCCTACCGCCAACGTGTCGAAGGGCTGCGCACGCTTGCGCTGACGGGACATTTCGAGACAGGGGAAGCTTCGCCGACAACGCTCGTCGAGACCTTCGCCGATGGGTGGGTGTGGTCGGCCCCGCTTCAAAGCGGCCTTCGCGACGTCACGGTGATGGTCGACGGGGAAGCAGTGCGCGATGGACACGCCTACGCCGAGGTTGCTTACCAGGCCGCCATCGACAGAGCACCTCACATCCGATCCATTGTCGAAAGCGCTAAGCGCGTGGATCGGGTGCGTGGGGTCGACGCGACGCCTTATGGCGCTCGCCCTTTCTGCGGGCGCGACTTTCTGCTCGTCGGCGATGCGGCGTCCTTTCTCGATCCGCTCTCGGCGCACGGCGTCCACAAAGCGATGGACGGAGCGCTCGTGGCGGCGGCGGTCGTACGGACGATTCTCGAGAATCCTTCGATGGCGGAAGAAGCCGCACGCTTTTACGACAGCCGCGAGCGGGACATCTTCGACACCACACGTTGGCGGCTCGCGCGGCTCTATCGGCAAGAGGCGCGCTTCCCCGATCGGCCGTTTTGGATGAAGCGCGCCGTCTCGGATGAGCCGCCGCCCGAGCCCACAGCTCCCCGCGCGCCCATGACCCCGACCACACCGCTTCGTTCGGGAGACGGCGTAGAGATCGTCGAAGCGCCCGTCCTCGAGAACGACACGATCGAGCGGCGCGAAGTTCTCGTGGCGGCGGGCCTCGGGGGAGCAAAGCGGCCAGTCCGCTATCTGGGCACGATCTTGCTCCCGGATCTGTACCGCGTCGCCACCGCCGCGGGGACTGCGGCGCTGGCGGCCCGCGCGGCCGAGGGGGCCTACGGGCCCACCTATGCCGCCATCGACTGGCTCTACCGGCATGGGTACTTGGACATGGTGGACTCACACTAAACACTAAAGACTGATAAGATGCTTCCCTCGATTTTGGTCTGGAGGTTCTTGCTTTGCGATTGGGTTATTTACTCCTCCTCCTCGTCTTGATGCCTGCGTCTGCTATCGCCGCGGACGAAGGCATCCCCGTTCAGAGCGAGCTCGTCCAGAGCGCTTGTGGCTCTTGCCACGCGAGCGACGACGACGGCCACATGACCCGTATCTCGTACCAGCGTAAGACCCCCGAGGGCTGGCAGCTGACGCTCAAGCGCATGATCCGCACGAATGGCCTGAATCTGACGCCAGACCAAGCGCGCGCGATCGTCCGCTACCTCTCGGACCATCACGGTTTGGCGCCCGAGGAAGCGCGTCCTTATTTCTATCGCGCCGAGAAGCGGCCGCAGCTCGAGAACATCGAGGAGGGAGAGCTCAAAGAGACGTGCGTGCGCTGCCACATGGCCGCTCGGTTTTTTACCCAACGCCGTACGGAAGAGGAATGGGATCTCTTGAAGGGGATGCATATCGGCTATTTCCCGGTCATCGAGTTCCAAACCTTCCGCGGTGCATCGCCTCTCGCAGGCGATGCGCCGGCCGAAAACACGGGCTCGGAATGGCGGGCGGACCGGGTTTTGGAGACGCTGAAAGCGGACTACCCGCTCGAGACACCGGAGTGGAAGCGCTACAAGGCCAAGGGCATGGGACGCGGCATCGCGGGCAGATGGCTTTTGAAAACGCATCAACCTGGGGAAGGCCCGGCTTCGGGCGTCGTCACTTTCGCGAAAGAAGGTGATGACTACACCTATAGCGCGGAGATCCTCCTCGCCGATGGAAGTCGTCACCAGCGCGAAGGCAAAGGGGTTCTCTACGGAGGCTATTCGTGGAGAGGCCGCTCGAACGGCGACGGCCTGGGGGAGCTTCGCGAAGTGCTCATGCTGTCGGATGACGGTTCGAAGCTCGAAGGGCGGATGTTCAGCGGCACTTATGGCGAGCTCGGGCTCGATGCCACGCTCGTCCGCCTCGGGGAGGATCCGCGGATTGCGGCCGTCTGGCCTCGCTCGGCGAAGGTGGGCGGGGGAACGGCTTCGGTCACGATCACCGGCGCGAACTTCACGGACGACATCGTCACAGACGATCTCGATTTCGGCCAGGGCGTATCCGTGACGGGCATTTCCGCTCGCACGGCAACGACGCTCACGGTGGCGCTCGAAGTAAGTGACGACGCGCTTTCGGGCTATCGTGACGTCGCGCTTGGTCCTACGCAAGCCGTCGATGCTTTCGCGGTCTATGATCGCGTCGACTATGTTAAAGTTTTGCCCGACGAGGCGCTCGCCCGCGTGGGCGGGGGGGCGGTCGCGAAACAGTTCGCGAGGTTCGAGGCGGCCGCCTTTCACCGGGGGCCCGACGATGAGCCGCTCACCGAGGACGACGTCGACCTCGGCACGGTCCAGCCCGAATGGAGCGTCGAGGAGTACTACATCCGCCACGAAGATGACGACATCGAATATGTGGGCACGATCGATCAGAAGGGCTTCTTCACGCCGGCTATCGATGGCCCGAATATGGATCGCGAGTTGAACGCCAATAATTTCGGGGACGTCTGGGTGGTCGCGAGCTATCGACCCGAGGGAGTATCGGAAACCCTCCGCGGGCGCTCGCGTCTCGTTGTGACGATCCCCATCTACGTATATTGGGAGCTTTTTCCATGACGCTAGTCTATGCCTCCGAACTCAAACGTTTCTCCGCTGGGGAGCGCAAATACGCGTTTCTCATCCCGTCGTCGATGGTGCTCGAGCTCGACAACGAAGTCCGCTCCATCCTGGACGCGCTCGAGGACGGTCCGAAGCCCATCGAGGCGCTCACCACCTCGCCGGGCGCCGAAGGCGCTCTAAGGGAGCTCGCCCGAGTCGGCGCCGTGCATCGCGACGGCGCGCCCGACATTCCGCTCACCCAGCTCGCAACACCGCCCGAGCCTCCGCCCCTCAGCACGATCGTGCTCAACGTCACCAATAGCTGCAATTTGAGCTGCCGTTATTGCTACGAGTATGGCGAGGACCGTCTCGAGGAGCCCGCGCCGGCGCAAGTCATGAGCGTAGAGACGGCGCGCCAATCCGTCGATACCCTTTTCGCCGAGTCGGGCCGGAACGACAAGCTGCAGATCACCTTTTTCGGCGGCGAGACACTCTTGAACTTTAAAGTCATCGGTCCCACCGTGGACTATGCGCGCCAGCGTGCGAGAGAAGAAGGGAAGTTCGTCGATTTCAGCTTGACCACGAACGCGACGCTGCTGACCCGGAAGATTAGCCAGTGGCTCGCGGATAACCGCATCGGCGTGACGGTGTCTATCGACGGTCCGAAAGAGATTCAGGACTCGATGCGCGTCTACGGCAAAACGGGCATGGGGAGCTACGACATCGTCGCCCCACGCATCAAAGAGCTCCTGTCGATCTACACGACGCGTCCCATCGGTGCGCGCGTCACGCTCACGTCAAAAGTCATCGACGTGCCTAAGATCTTCCATCACCTGACCGAAGAGATGGGCTTTTACGAAGTCGGCTTCGCCCCGGTGACGTCGTCGACGGGTCTCGACTACGCTATCGACGGCAACGGGTTGGACCAGCTTCTCGAGCAGTTCCGCGCCCTCGGGGAACGCTACGTGGAAGCCGCGCTCGCCGGCAAATATCTCGGCTTTGCGAACTTGAGCGACATGCTCGGTGAGATCCACGAAGGGGTCGCGAAAGCCTATCCGTGCGGCGCGGGCCTCGGCCTTCTCGGCGTCGCCCCCGGCGGCGAAATCGGCCTCTGCCACCGCTTCGCCGGCTCGGGAGACCACGACTTCGGACACGTCAAGACCGGCGTCGACGCGAGCAAGCGCATCGAGCACCTCGAGCGCGGGCATATCGACAAGCGGATCGATTGCAGCACCTGCTGGGTCCGGAGCCTTTGCTCGGGCGGGTGTTATCATGAAGCCCAGGTGCGCTATGGCGATCGTTTTCGCCCCAACCTCCACTATTGCGACTGGATTCGCGAGTGGACGGCGATGGGGCTCGAAGTCTACGCAAAGTTACTGGACGGAAACCCAGAGTTCCTCGATCGCTTCGATCAGAGGAAAGTCGCGTGAAGCATTTGAAGGCGCGCAACTGCAAAGCTGAAGCCGTCATGGAGTTTTTGGAAGCGGAAGATGGCGGCGTCAAAGCACTGCAGGACGACGCCGCGCCTCACGTCCCCGCGGGCTGCACGACGATCTTCTCGCCCGGTTGGGAGGTCGACGCCACGGGCGGAACGGCGAACCTCTGCCAGCCGATGGAGCGCGATCTATACGACTGCTACAAGACGTGCTTCTGGCCGGCGCAAGTCCCGGACTATCTGAACAACAATCCCGATTGGCATTCCGGCTGCGCGAGCGCGACGCAGGACTGGCGGAAGATCGATCTGATTTTCCCGTAGGCCCATGCCGAAAAAAGCTCTTCTCGTGTTGTTGGGCGCGGCGGCGCTCGTCGCGCCCCCCGTTTTCGGTCAGGAAGAGCCCAACGTGTTCATCGCGGGTATCTGGCCCGATCGGATCATTTTCTTCGACCAGACGACCGACGCGTTCACGGATGGGCTCAGGCTCCGCCACGGCGCGGCAACGGGCTCGGCGAGCTATACGCCCGACAAACGACGCTTCTATGTGATCACCGATCGCATGGAGTCGGTCGAGGTGATCGATGCCTTGCGGCAAGAGGTGATCGACGAGATCAAGCTCTCGACGCCGGAAAAACGGATCCGCTTTTTCAGCGTCTACCCGAATCACGACGGTTCGAAAGTCTATTTGAACGTGAACGTTGTGCAGCTACAAACGGATCGCTTCATCCAAGAGCACGAGGTCGACATCATGGTTTACGACCTCGGCGCCCGCGAAGTCGTGAACAGCTTCAAGTTCCCCAAAGAAGTGGGCGGCGGCGCCCGGCGGCCGGCGCTCCACGTCTCTCCGGACGGAAGCTCCCTCTATGTCATCGGCCGCGACCTCTACGAGCTCGATGCCGCGACCGGGGAGATCAAAAGAAAAAAAGTGCTCTCGAAGCCGCTTCTCGCGGGCTATGGCGAGCTCCGTGGGTTGAACTTGACACAAACGGAGCCCGGCACCTTCTACGGCATTTATCGCACCGAGGACCCGATTCTGAAAAAGCGAATCTTCGGCGTCGCCAAGCTCGACCTCTATGATATGAACGTCTCGACCTTCGAGCTTGGACCTCAGCTGAAGGTCGGCCGCTTCGCGCTCTCCCCCGACGGCAAACGCGGCTATGCCGGCCTCAGCGACATGGTCGTTATCGACATGGAGAAGCAGAGGGTCATCCTCAAGAAAGAGAAGTTCGAGCGCGGGCGGACGAACAACTCGATGATCGTCGGCCATGACGGAACGAAGCTCTATGTCTCGGGCGTCGGTGACACGGTCTGGGTCTATGACACCGCGACGCTCGAGCTCATCAAGACCGTTTACGCAGGCGGTGATTTCATGATGCCTCCCATCGAGATCCCGAACCCCACCACATCGCAAAACTAGTGGGCCACTACCGGCGAGCCTTAGGCTTCGCCCTTCCCTACTGGAAGCGTCTTGGCTTCGTTCTTTTTGTCTCGATGTTTGCGACCCTGCTCGGGCTCGCACAGCCTTACTTTCTCAAGGTCCTGATCGACGACGCTTTCTTGGCTCAGAACTTCTCGCTACTCGTTCGCATCTCCTTGCTCTTGTTCGCCGTCTCGGTTGTGAGCGTCGTGCTCAACGCCGTCTCTGGCTACCGATACATTCAAGTTTCGACGGAGGCGCTCTTCGACATCCGCCTCCGCGTCTTTCGCCATCTTCAAACATTGTCGCCGCGTTTTTATGCGAAGACAAAGATGGGCGACATCCTCTCGAGACTGAACGGAGACGTGTCGGAGATTCAGAGGATCGCCTCCGATACGCTCTTGTCGTTCTTGACCAACGTCGTTTTTCTAGGCGGGACGGTAACACTTCTCATTTATCTGGAGCCGCGGCTGTTCCTCTTGAGCATCGCGCTCGTTCCGCCTTCGATCTGGGTTTTGAGGCGATACCGAACACAGGTGACGGACAAGAACCTCGAGCTGCGCGAGCGCAGCGCCGACATCGGCAGCTTTCTCGTGGAGTCGTTTCTCGGAATGCGCCAGACGGTCGCGTCGCGTCAGGAAGGGCGCGAGGCGGCGCGCTTCCGAGAGAAGAACGATCGTTTCGTCCGCGCGCTCCTCGACCGACAAATCACGAACTATCTCGCTTCGGGCATTCCGGGCGTTCTGCTTTCGGTCTCGACCCTCGCGGTCTTTCTCGCGGGTGGCTATTTGGTGCTCTCAGGCAGCTTCAGCATGGGGAGCTTCGTCGCGTTCACGGCCTATCAAGCACGATTGCTGGGGCCATTATCGGGATTGATGGGCCTTTATTTAAGCTTGCGAGCGGCAGGTGCGTCGCTCGACAGGGTTTTCGAGCTCCTCGACGAGCCGGCCGAAGTGGAAGAGCGCCCGGACGCAACCGGGCTCACGAGCATGCGCGGCGAGATCGAGCTCCGGCATGTCGGCCTCGACCACGAGCGCGAGACGGTGCTGGACGATGTGAGCTTCAAAGTGGCTCCGGCCACGATGACAGCCATCGTTGGGCCGAGCGGGGTGGGTAAATCGACCATCGTGGATCTGATCCTGCGACGCCTCGACGTCGATCGCGGCGAGCTCTTGGTCGACGGCATCGACGTGAGAAAGCTGCGCCTGGACGATTTGAGGCGCCATGTCGCCGTCGTCGAGCAGGAGACGTTTCTCTGGAACGCTTCGATAGAAGAAAACATCCGCTACGGTCGCCCCGAGGCGAGCTCTCGCGACGTCGAGAACAGCGCCCGACTTGCGGGGATCCACGAGGTCATTCTCAAGATGCCGGAAGGCTATCTCACCCAAGTCGGAGAGCGAGGTCTTCAGCTCTCAGCGGGACAGAGGCAACGGATCGCGATCGCGCGCGCGATCTTGCAGGACGCTACCGTGCTGGTTTTGGACGAAGCCACGTCGGCGCTCGACGGTGAGACCGAAGCCAGCATCGCGGAGGCGCTCTTGCCGCTCGTCCGCCACCGCACCACCCTCGTGTTCTCCCATCGCCTGCCGCTCATCGCCAAGGCGGACCGCGTTCTCGTGCTCGAAGACGGCCGCATCGTCCAGGACGGTACCGCCCTAACGCTCTCACGCGAAGAGGGTACTTTCCAAAGAATGTTCGGAAGCGAGGAGAGCCTTTCTCCCGCGGGCAAGAGCCCAAAGAGTGCCTAGAAAACCCAACAACGTACTCGAGTCGATGAACGAGCTGCGTTGAAGAGCTCGCAGATGTTTCCGAGCGAGAAGTAATGGATGCTGCGTTTGAGCGGGATGACGGCGGCTGGACCGTAATCTTCAAGGATGATGACGGGGAGCCCATTCTTGTAGTCGGATACCGTGACGCAGAGCTAGTGTGAAGACCTCATCATGATCTCCAAGGTTCGCGTCGGCGTAGCCGATAGCGGCATCAACCCGAATCACCGGCACGTCGGAGGAGTGGCCGGCGGTGTGGGACTCCGCTTCCGTGACGGTGTTGTCGAGGTCGATGACGCTTGGGAAGACCTGCTCGGACATGGTACGGCGGCGGCCGCGACCATCCGCGCGCATGCGCCGAGCGCCGAGCTCTACGCGATTCGTATCTTCCGGCGGCGGCTCGAGACCCATGTCGACACGCTGCTGCGCGCCATCGAGTGGGCTAGCTCCGAGCCCTTGGACCTTCTCAACTTGAGCCTCGGTTGCATGGAAGAGGCGCGCGTGCCGGAATTTACCGCCGCTTGCGAGCGAGCGCACGAGCTGGGTCTCGTCATCTTCGCCGCCCATGAAGTATCGGGGGAGCCGTCGCTCCCGGGCCGCCTCGACGGCGTTGTCGCTGTGCGGGCGGATCGCGAGCTGGAGGCGGATAAGATCCGATACGAGCACGGCGCTTTCGTGGCGTCGACATGGGCGCGCGTGCTCCCCGGCCTTCCCAAGGAGCGGAACTTTCATGGGGTCAGCCTGGCGGTCGCGCACGTCACAGGCATGGCCGCTGCGCTTCTGGCCACGGGCGTCGCGAAATCAGAGCTCGCCGAGCGATTGAGGCTGCGGTGCGACTGAGCGCGTCGCTCGGGGTGGACATTCCGCCCCCCATGGGCGTAGGCTCCACGCATGCGGGTATTCGTGGCGGCATCCCTTGCACTCACCCTCGGCGCACCGTCGGCAAGCCAGAAAGTGCCTCCCACGAAGGGTGTATTTCTGGTCGCGAAACCCAGCATTTCGCGCGGCCCGTTTCACAAGAGCGTGGTTCTACTGCTCTCGCATGGGGAAGGAGGCACCCTTGGCGTCATCGTGAATCGTGCAACCGGAATACCGCTCTCCGAGGCGCTACCCGAACTCGACGCCGGCGCCGCCGCCGCGCATGCGCTTCATTTCGGCGGGCCCGTCGCTCTCGAAGGACTCATCTTTTTGTTCCGCAGTGATGAGCCGCCCGAGGGCGTCGACGGCGTCATGGGGAACGTCTATTTCAGCAGTAATCCGGAGGTGCTCGACGCGCTCATCGAAGAAGAACGTGGGCCGGAGGAGTTGCGGCTATATCTGGGCCATTCCGGTTGGGCGCCGAGGCAGCTCGACAACGAGCTTCTTCGTGGCGATTGGGACGTCGTGCGCGCGGACGCGTTCACGGTGTTTCGAAAGAAGCCCGAGACGATGTGGGATGAGCTCGCGAAGAGTCAGAGGGTCATCGCGCGTTCTTCCACACCTTCCCGTCCTTCATTACGAAACGCACGCGCCGAAGCGCCGTAATGTCCTCGAGAGGGTTCCCCTCGACACCGATGAGGTCGGCCGCCATTCCGGCCTGAAGCGTTCCGACCATTTGCTCGAGTCCCAGCGACTTCGCCGCGAGTGACGTCGCCGACACGATCGCCGCGCCAGGGTCCTGCCCGCCTCTCTCGACGCGATAGATCAGCTCTTCGATGTTCCGCCCATGGGCTCCGGCGACAGCGTCGGTTCCGAACACCATGTCGAGCCCGGGGACGCGCAAACCGATGCGAAAGACCTCTAATACGGACGGGACGGCCTTCTCCATCTGTGCAAAGCCTTCTTCGTTGTAGTTGCCGATCCCGAGATAGCGATCTTTGTTCTCAAAATAATTTTGGAAGATGAGATGAGTGTTTGGGTCGAAATAAACCCCGCGCTCCGCCATCAGGCTGAGCGTCTCTTCATCGAGGAGCGCGCCGTGCTCGATCGTCGTGCAGCCCGCTTTGACGGAACGCCGCGCGCTTTCCGGCCCGTGCGCGTGGACAACCGACCTTAGCCCCTGCGCCCGCGCCTCCCCGCAAGCAGCGTCCAGCTGAGCTTGGGACATCGTCGGGGTGCCACCGTCCCGAATGCTCGCTGAGGCGAAGATTTTGATGACGTCCGCGTCTTCGTTCTTCTGCAAGCGCACGAAATCGCGGATCGCGGCGGGCTCTCCTGTGCGCGCGCCGATGCTACGCAGGGACGTCAAGATGCGGGGACCGGGCAGTACGCCGCGATCGATCGCGTCGCGAAGCGGCTTGTCGACGCGTGAGCCTAGGCTCTGCACCGTCGTAAAGCCCGCCATCAGCATCTTGTAGGCATTCTCCGCAGCGTAGAGCACGCTCGTCTCAGCGCTCTCGCTGTCGTCGCTGTGAAGCCGGCCGTCTGGGTCGAAGTGCCAGCCGACATGGACGTGGGTATCGATGAGACCCGGCAAGACGGTGAGGTTGGTGAGGTCGTAATCGGCCTCGCCGGAGGGGCTCCGGATCGTCTGAATCGATCCGCCGTCAATGACGAGCACACGGTTCGTGGCCACGCCGCCTCGCCCGTCGAGCAGGCGTGCTGTCCGGAGCGTGACACGCTCCTGACCACTGAGCGCGGAGACGGTCGTCAACAATACGACGGCGGCTAGCGTTACTAGGCGCTCAATCTTCCTAAAGTTCTGGGCAAAGTACAGATGACGTTTCTGCATTTCCTAATCCGTGGTCCGTGCGGGAAGCGTCTTCGCGAGCGCTGTCGCGGAGCGAAGCGAGAGCGCCGCAAAAGTCAATGTCCCGTTGTTACATCCGGAGGAGACGATCGTCGGCGCGCCTACTACCCACAGATTCTCGTGATCGTGCGATCGGCCCTCGGGGTCGACGACGCTCGACGTCGGATCGGCGCCCATGCGGCAGCCTCCGCCCGGATGGTCCTGCAAGGAGTCGACGCGCGTCGACAAGGTCTTCCCGCCGCCGGCACGGACGATCTGCTCGAAGACGCCGCGGATGCTGTCTTCCGTGTGTTGACGAAGCTGGGCCGACCACTCGCTGTCGGCGAAGTCGATCCGCGGCAGGGGATCGCCCCAGGGGTTTTTGCGATCGGAGTCGAGCGTGAGCGCGCTCTCTTTCGCGGGGATGACGTCGTAATAAGCGCGCATGCGCGCGACGCCGGTCGCGGTGCGCTTCTTCCAGTCGTTCAAGAGCGCGTCGCCGAAAAGCCGCTTACCCTCATCGTCCGTGAGCCGCGGCCGGCGCGAGACATCCGACTCCCAGATACGAAGGTCGTGGCGTACATAACGGTCCGGTCTCTCGCGCTGAAATTTCTTGGAGAGCAAACTGTCAGAGCGGTAGACGCCCGGATAGAGCTTCATCGGCACTTCGACATAGGTGTTCAGGGAACGGTGCCCTGTGACGAACTTCCCGACCATCCCGGATCGGTTGGCGACCCCGTTGGGGAAGCGGTCGCTTCTCGAGAGCAGCAAGAGGTGCGTGCTCCAGCAATAGCCGGATGCGAGCACGAAAGTATTGGCGCGAAAGTGGATCGGCTCGTCCGGCGCGTCGCGGTCGAGGGCGACCGCGTGGTCGATAACGTCCGATCCCTCCGCAAGCTTCAGCTGGCGAACGAGGGTGCGGTCGTAGAGCTCGATGCGGCCCTCGTTCAATAGTCTTTGAAACGTGAAATCGGGCGTATATTTCGCGCCCGTCGGGCAGATGCTGCAGGTATCGCAACGCGTGCACACGTTTCTTCCCTGATACGGGACAGAGTTCTTCGCGACCGGATTGCGCCAGAACGGAATGCCCGACTTCTCGCCCCATTCTTGGAGTTTGGCGAGGTTGTAAGAGACGGGGAGCGGAGGCAGCGGGTAATCTTTAGAGCGCGGATCGAGCTCAGCGGGGCCAGGCGAGCCCGCCACACCGAGTCGTTCCTCGGCTTCCTGATAGAACGGGTCGAGATCGTCATAGGTGAATGGCCAGTCATAGCCAACCCCGTAGATCGAGCGAACTTGAAAATCCTCCGGCGAGTAGCGTGGGGTCGTCCCGCCCCAATGAAGGGCGAGCCCGCCGACCGCCATCGAACGTGATTGGATCCCCGTGCCGGTCTGGCCGCGGATGTGATCACCGCGCCACGGGTTTTCACGATAAGCGAGAAAGCGCGCTCGCCGGTCGAACCGCTCCTCGAGGTTGAAGATCTTGTCGCCGGCCTCGACGATGACGATCTTAGCGTCCGTCTCTTCGGTCAACTTCTCGGCCACCATGGCGGCGCTGATGCCCGCGCCGATGATGACGACATCGCTCTCGATCGTCTTAGCCATGGCGTTAGCTCCCGAGGGGCTTGGGCTCGTCGGGACCGGTATCGAGCCCGCGGCAGGTTTGCTTCTCGATCGCGGCACCGTGCCCGAGATCGTTCGCTTCCGACGTTCGGTAAAAATAGGCGAGAAGCCCGATAGCAACGTGAGGCGCGTCGCCCGCATAAGGCAGATCTTGCGGCATCTCGCGCGGGAGCTGCCGGTGAAGGATGGCTTCTTGGAGCGGCACGTCGACGGCGCCGAAGGAGCTCCCGTGACGTTTCTGGGCCTCGAGCTCGAGGGCTTCGAGCTGTGAGCGCCAGAGCGGAGCTGGGTCAGGGGGCCCGTAGGCGATCTCGTCGTTCCAGAGGTAGTGGTGAGGCAGCTCGGCTACGGGCTCGAACCCGTCGAGCCATTTCACGAAATCGTCGAGGACACGTGCAACGCCTTGGTCGCCGAGAGCCCCTTTGGGCAAGACGACGCGCCCCACCGCGTCGAGCGTCGTTCTGTGGAGGCCGTGGAGGCTGTCGAGGTTGTCGAGGCTCGATGTTCCTGACGGAGCGGACTCTCGTGGTGGTGTGCAGCTCGCCGCCGCCAACCCCGACACGATGGTCGCGGATTTCTTGAGAAATAAGCGTCTGTCTTCGTGACTCACGGGCCAACTCCTTTGACGTAACGGTTGAAATACTCCACGAGCTTCTTGAATGCAAATCGCGTCTGGTAGAGATCCTCGCGATCCCAGCCGTGGCGCGACGAAGGGAGCGTAACGAGATCCACGTTCTTCCCGAGCTCCATCAGACGCTCGACGAGGGCGAGCGAGTCTTTGTAGAGCACGATGCGATCGCGCATACCGTGAATGATGAGAAGCGGATCACGGAGCCCCGCGGCATGAGAGAAAGCCGACGCGCCTTCGTAAGCGGCAGCCTCGTCCCAGGGTGACATCATCACGCGCATCTCGCCGGTCAGGGCATGAAAGACGTTCGTCACCGGCGCTCCTGCAACGCCGGCTTTGTAGATCCCAGGCTTCTTGAAGAGCGACATGCAGGTCAGAAGCCCGCCATAGCTCGAGCCCCAGATACCCACGCGAGACGTGTCTGCATAGTCGAGCGTCTCGAGGTATTTCACGCCGCTATGGATATCTTCGACATCGATACCGCCGTAATCCAGTCGGATCCCGCGGCGGAGCTCGCGTCCGTGTCCCCAGCTTCCGCGGATGTCGACGACGAAGAGGATATAGCCTTGCTGCAAGAGATATTGCTCGAGGCCCCAAAGTGGATGGGCGTTGCGCCCGCCCCATTGATTCCGCACCGTGTTGGAATAGACGGAGCCGACGATCACGGGATATTTGCGCTGCTCGGAAAGCTCGGGCGGCAGCAACATCCGCCCGTGAAGTGTTGTGCCGTCCACATGAGACGGGAAGGTGACGTATTGCGCGGACACCCAATCGTGCTCGTAGAACTCGGGCTGGGGCGATTGAGTCAACCGCTGCTCGCCCTCGTCCCCGACGAGAAAGAGCTCGGGCGGCATCCGATCGCTCGAGAACATGTCCGCGGCGAGCCGCCCATCCGGAGAGATGACGAGGTCGTGCGTCCCAGCGCGCTCGGTGCGCTGCTCGGGCTCACCGCCTTCGAGACCGATGCGAAAGAGCTGGCGGTCCTCCGGTCTCGGAGCGTTGGCGACGTAGTGGATGGCATCCTGTCTAACGGTGAAGTGGGCGACCGCGAAATCGCCGCTCGTGATGCGCCGGGGCTCGCCGCCGCGATTCAACGTCGCCAGGTAGTAGATGTGATAATCGTCGTCGCGATCCGAAAGAAAATAGAACCCGCGGCCATCTCTGGCCCACTCGACTTGCCAATAGGCCGTCACGTTGAGCGGGTCATCCTCGCGATAGAGCTCGCTCACGCCACCGCCGCCCGCGTCGACCAATAGGATGCGGCGGGACTTGACGTAGAGGTCCGATCGATCGACGAGCAGGCTTCTTCCATCCGGCGACCACCGATAACTGAAAATGGACTCCGTTGGTTTGGCCTCGAGGTCGAGCCATGTGATGGAGGCGTCCGCGACGGTGACGACACCGAGCCGCAGACTTCGCGGCTCTTCACCAGGAAAGGGCCGCCGCACGGACGCCATCTCGACATCCGTCGACATGTAGTCCGGAACGCCGCGAAGAGGTACGCGGCGCTCGTCGCTCTCGAGAACTGCAATGTGGCGACCATCGGGAGACCATCGATAGGTGACTATGCGCACTTCCGCGCGCGCGTCAGCGAGGAGGCGCCTCGGCTCACCGAGGGGCGGAAGCACCCAGAGGTCGCCATCGCGCAAAAAAGCCAGCTCGCCGGACGACGCGTACGTCGCGGCTGTCGCGCCGCCAGCGGCAAGGACCTCGGAGGCTTCTCCCACGCGCATGGAATGGAGCGTGGCTTCGAGCTCGTAGACGAGCCGCTCGCCGTCGGGGTGCCAGACGACGTCGAGGACGCCGCGATCCCCTTCCGCTTCCGAGGCGTGGTGGGTGACGCGCATAGGTGCTGTGGGCTCTAGCCCAAGATCGACGATCCAAACGTCGCGCGCCGGGTAGCCCCGGTCGTTCCAGAGAAAGGCGAGCTTCCCGCCATCTCCGGACCAAACCGGGCGCTTTGGCGCGGTGCCGATGAGCGAAGGTAGCGAGTAGAGCCGATCGAGGCTCAGCTGAGCTTCCGAGAGGCTAGGAAGTAGCAGGGAAATGGCGACCAGGTAGCCAAGTACCCTGTAGCAGAAGTTCGTCACCCTAAACCTCGGGCCCTTTCGCGCGCTGGCTTCGTTGCGCCTCCTCGAAATATCCAGATATGATGTCCTCGGCACGCCTTGCCAGCACACAAAATGGCCTCGAGCTTTAGGCAACGAACTTCTGCTATAGGACACTAGTATCATTTGAGTTTGGTCACGACGAGCGTCGCATCATCCGCAAAGGGTGTTCCCCGGCGGAACTCATCGACGCTTCGAAGCAAGTGTTCTTTGATGTCGTTGGCGGAAAGATGTGCGCTCGATAGGAGGACGCGCTCCATCTCGTCATAGCCGTAAGGCTCGTCGGACGCGTTCATCGCCTCGCTGATGCCATCGGTGTAGAAGAGCAGCACGTCGCCTGGGGCGAGATCGACGTGGGTCTCCTCGAGAAGCCCTCCGAAGCGGGGCCCCTTCTGCATGCCAATCCCAATCCCAGCGGGCTTGAGCCACTCGGTCGTGCCCGTGCGTGCGGAATAGTGGAGAGGGTGATTATGTCCGGCCCGCGCGAGGACGAGTGCCTTTCTCTGGAAGTCGACAACGCCGACGACGGCGGTAATGAAATAGTTCTTCTCGATCCGCTCGGAGATGACGTCGTTCATCTCGATGAGCATGTCTTTCGGCCCGATTGAGCCCTTTCCCAATAACTCGAACAAAGCCTGGAGCTTCATCGCGTAGAGTGCGGCCGGGATGCCTTTGCCGGATACGTCGCCGAGGATGACCGTGAAGCGTCGATTACCGTCGAGAGCGAAATCGTATAGGTCGCCCCCGACGTCATGGGCCGGCTGGAAATAGCTGGCGACGTCGAGATGTTTGAGCGTCGGGTTCGTAGCCGGGTAGAGGCTGAACTGGATCACGCGGGCGATCTCGAGCTCGTCCTTCGTTAGAAGCTTTTCCGCGAGCTCGATCGCGAGCAGGACATTGAGGATGAGAAACCCGACCACGGCGCCCGTCCAATCTCGTTGGACAAAGCCCCAAGCAAAGGCCGCGATCGAGGCGATATAGGCTATTCGGCGGGCGGGGCTGAGCTTCCGTAAAAAACTGAGAAAAACGGCCTTGGCATGCGCTGCGTAGCGCCCGACGCCCTTTTCCGGGATGGTGGCATCCGCGTGCCCTTCCTGCTGGTAGAACGAATAGGCCTTTTGGGCGTCGCGCCGCACCAAAGTGTGGATTTCGTCGATGCCCCTAGCGACGTCCGAGTTTTTGAGCTTTGCGACCCAATCCTTCAGCGTTGGCTCGGACATGACAGGCAGGACTCTAGCATGAGATGAATCTCTCTTATAATGTTACTCTCACCTAATCGCGGAAGTTCACCTGCTGCGATTTCTTCGCTATCGCAGGCGGCCCAGGCATCTGAGGCATGCATGATCCCGAACGCGGAACAACTTAGAGCCATCTCGCAAATGACGAGAGGGGACCTCGGAGAGATCCGCTTCCCCGTCCTCCTCCATGCGCTCGCCGTGCACAAGCGCACGGTCGTTCTCAGCATGGAACGCCGCCAGCTGAAAAAAGAGATCATCATGGAGAACGGAATCCCCGTGGATTGCCACTCCAATTTACTGCAGGACACGCTCGGCAAGTTTCTGGTGGCCCGAGGAGCCATCAACGACGCTCAGAACCAGGAGACGCTCAGCAAGAGCGCGACGACAGGGAAGCCTTTTACGGACATCATCGTGGCCGACGGCCTCGTCAATGCGTCCGAGCTCTACAAAATTCTTCAGCAGAACCTCGCGAAGAAGCTCCTCGACGCGTTCTCGTGGCGGAGCGGGACTTTCCAGGTCTCGACAGATCTGCCTCCGGTCGACTCCCCGCTGAAAGTGCGGGCCCCGCAGCTCGTGCTCACCGGGATCTCGAAATTCGCCCCCGAGGACGAAATCGCAGCGGAGATCGAAGCCCTTCGAGGCGAAAAGAAGATCTTGATCAACCCGCGACCACCTTTTCCCCTCAAGGAGCTTCGCCTGTCGAAGGACCACAAGGAGATCGTGGGGCTCGTCTCCGTCGGGAAAACGCTCGACGAGCTGGAAGCGGAGTCGGGTCTCGAAAAAGCGCGCGTCCTTCGGGCTCTCTATGCCCTCGCCGTCATCAGCGTCGCGCTGCCGGAAGACTGGCTCTCGACCGTCGACGCTCTCCCCGATACGGATTTTGCGTTTGGCGTGGAAGAAGAGGTCGTGAACGGGTCTGAGACGCGACCCCCGGGCGAGAGCGCGGCACCCGCAATAACCACCGCCGTTCTAGCCGCCGAAAAAACGATGACATCGCAAGATATCGAGACGCTTCGCAACGAGCTCATGGAGGCCTATCTGAGATATCGCAAGCAGGACGCCTTCGACTTGCTCGGTATCGAGGAAAAGGCGACGCGGGAGCAAGTTGAGAAAGGCTATCTCGAGTTCAGCGAACGGTTCGCGCCGTGGAAGTTCGACCAGCCGGGACTCGAGAACTTTACCGACAAAGCACGCGATCTCTTCATTGCGGGCGGCCAAGCTTTTGGTGAGCTCTGCAACCCCGAGACACGCAACTCGCTCATCGGGCGCCGCGGCAGTGCCTTCGCGAAGCACCAGGCCATCCCCGAAGAAGCTCGGAACGCTTTCACGATCAAATCCAACCTGCTCGATTCGGAGACGCAGTTCAAAAAAGGGATCAAGCTCATGAAAGCCGGCCAATATGCGGACGCTCTCGAGCAATTGCAGTTCGCGCATGACTACGAGCCGCAGAATAGCGTCTACCGCGCCGAGCTCGCCTTTTGCCGCTACCGTAAGGATCCGGAAATCGAAAAGGCCGGCGCCCTTCAAGAGCTTCAGGAGACCGTCCGCATCGACCCGGAATGTGGGCTCGCGCTTTGCTACGCCGGGATGATCTTTGGCGAGGCCGGCGAGTTCGGCGCGGCGGAACCGCGGCTTCAAAAAGCCATCAAGCTCATGAAGCCCGATCGGCGTCCCATCGACGCGCTACGCCAATTCAAAGCCGCGGAACGGGAGCAACCCAAGAAAAAGCGCCGCTTCTTCTAGCCCTCCTTCGCCCTTCGGGCTACGGCGGGCAAGCCCGCTGCCTGGGGCGTCAGCCCTCAGGGGGGACGCGGGAGTCAACGAAGCCTTTCGGGGCGTCGCCGAAGCGCGAGCTCCGATCAAGACCCGAAGCGGAGCTTGCTCTCCACCGACAGCACACCGAGCGTTTGCCGGATGATGGACTCCGCTCTTTGCTTGGCCATTTTGTTTAGGACTACGCCCGTCAGGAGGACTCGGGACCGATTGACGATAATGCGGATCGGCGGGTGCGCCATCCGCGCGTAGTCGGAGAACATCGAGTCGCGATAGAGGCGATTGGCGAGCGTTTGCCGCAACCGAGCGTCTTGCATGGAGTTCGGGAGCACCTCGATCTGGTTTTTGAACTCTTGAATGCCGAGGACGTTGTGCATCCTTTTTTCGATGCCCACTTTCTTGTACGGTTCCGTGACGAACCCCATGAGGACGATGTTCCCATCTTTCACGAACGCGCTCGCATCGTCGAAGATGGTGAGGTTCCCGTATCTCCGGATCTGTTTGACAACCTCTTGGCCGAGCTTGTCAGCGCTCTCCGCCTCAGCGATCTCGATATCAGCTTCGATGTCTTCGATTTCGGGCTGGTCGAGCGCGATCTCGACGGCCTTGTTCTTCGCGAAGACGTTTCGGACTTGGCCGGTGAGAATCGCGGTGGCTCCCTCGAGCTCCACGTTGAGCTTGATCTTTTCCTTCTTGAAGCCTTTTTCGATCCGTTTCAGAACCTCGGCCGGGCTACGCTGCGCGAGCAGTGAAGCAGGCAAGGCGAGGAATAGCAGGGCGACGATGAGTCTTCTGACCTTGTTCTTCATAGCGATTCTCCCGTGCCGATTGTAGCTTATTTGCGCCGTGAGCTCTTCTTCTTGCCAAAAGGCCTCGCCGAAGCCGGAGGCGAAGGCTGGACCTTGGGCACAAAGTTCCTCCCGAGCCTGGTCTCGAAACCAGCCGCTTGGCGGTGGCCGCCATTTTGAAACTGGCGCGCGATCTCGGAAACGTCGAAGTCTTCGCGCGAGCGAAGAGACCACTGACGAATCCCGTCGCCGCGGTCAAAATAAATAACGACGAAACGTGCCTCGGGATGGCGTCGCAAGAGCTCCTCGCCGACTTCCGAGCCGAGCACAGCGCCGTTCACGATGGGCACGCGATAGCCGGCGAGCTCCTCGAACCGGGCCTGGTCACAGAGAAGCGCGACTTGCTCCTTTTTGTAGCGGAGGATCGGCGCCCCTTCCTTCGCGAGCTTGGACACGTCGAGCCCGTTCCAGACCTCGAAATCCATAGGGTACGAGCTCAACGCCGAGTAGACCTCTCGGCTTTGTGGAAGCTCGTACCGCCAAAGGTCGTGCTCCATGACGTAGCGAAGAAGCAGAGGTACGGGCTCCTCTGGGTGGAAGTACTCCCAGGCGAGCACCGCGCCGCTCTTGCTGTTGTCGAAAACCGCATAATCGAGGCCCTCGAGCGCCTCTTCCGCCGTCCGGTGGTGATCGATGATCAGAAGCTCAGCGAAGCGTTTCCGCATGGCCACGATCACCTCTCGCGGGTAGCAGAAGTCGAGGATGTAGACGGAAGAGCCCTTGGGGAGCACCGGTGCCGGAACGCCGTGTCGAACGGGGCGATAGGTAGCCTCGTCGCCGAGCTTGCGCCAGGCGGCCCAGGCCGCGCCGAAGCCGTCCGCGCAATTAGCGTGATAGAGAACGGTATGGGTCAAGGCTCTGGATCTTATCCCAAGATTTGCCTTCCGGTCACTTCTATTGCTAGAATTACGGCTTCCTGCGCCGCTCAACGTTCGATCCCGCAAAGGCTCGGGAACCCCGTTAACTTTCTATAGGAAAGGACGACTTCTAACATGAATCGTGGTCTCGCTCTTTTGCTGTCACAGATTCTTCTCGGAACCCTCACCATCGGCTGTGGCGACAACACTAGCTCGCCCACCAATCCCACGAATCCGTCCGCGGGCACGCCGACGGATAGCACCCTCACCGCCCCGATAGCGCAGTCGCCCGGAGCTGCAGAGCAGATCGAGAGTGTGCAGCCCGAGCTCGTCGTGAGTAATGCCAGCGGCGGCTCTGGAGCTCGGACCTACAGTTTCGAAGTCGCTACGGACGGCGCCTTTCAGCAAATGGTCGCTTCGGAGACCGGCGTGATGGAAGGTTTGGGCGGGATCACTAAATGGCGCGTTCCGGAAGCCCTTACGGCCGACGCCCGCTACCTCTGGCGCGTGCGCGCCAGCTCCAGCTCCGGTTCGGGTCCGTTTTCCGCCGCCGCAGAGTTCCGCATCAAGGCCGGTTTTACGCGAGACCGACCCGCCGAGGTCGTATTGTTCGATCCTCTGACAACCGGTTCGACCGTCGGGACGTTGATGGGAGGCCAGTTCGTCGCCGGGGGATGGCAACCGCAGTCGAACACCGACTGTATCCGCTATCAGCTCCCGACGCTTCTCGAGGGCTTTCTCGAGTTCGAGACGACCAATGTCAGCTCGCCGAACCCGTTCCCCGGCAAACGCATTCTCGTTAGCATGTGGGATCCGTCGAAAGGCGAATACACGTCGAACCCGTTCCGTATGCATCTCCAAAAACTGGACCATACCACGGTGACTTTCGGGGACGTGCGTCTGCGCTGGATCTCACGCGGCCAGGAAACGAATACGAATATCAGCTTTTTCGACTTCGACCCCTCCATCGTCTATTCGTGGCGCATCGAGTGGGGCACCTTCGCGGGAATTCCGTCGCAGCACGTGAAAGTATTTCTCGACGGCTTCGAGATCCTCACACGTAACTACGATCGTCCCTATAGCCTGAACCCGCATTGGCTCGAGCTCGGCAACTGTGATCGTGCGGAAACTCTCGAGCAGGCCATCTGGTCCAATATCCGGGTTGGTAGCCGCTAAGGGGCGGCGTATGGGCCTCTCGGCTTGACTTGAAGTTCCGCCAGCACTAGAGGCTAATTAAACCTTCGAGTACCAACACGGGTCTCAAGAGCAGGAGGAACGTTCATGAAAAAGCTACCCGTGGTTATCGCAGCAGCAATGCTTCTTGGCCCGCTGACACTAGGCGCTGAAGCCAACGATTCTCGCCGCTCCCCGCGGCGCGACCGCCTGGAGGATGTGCGGGACCACCGAGAGGACCGCCGCGACGCCCGTTTCGAGGGGGGGGACGGCGCGACCACCTCGAGGATCGACGCGACCGCAGGGAAGACGTCCGCGATCGGCGCGATCGGCACGAACATCACCGTGATCGCCGCCGACCGCGTGGCCAGACAGAATAGAACACGCCCTCGGGTACGGTTGGAATCGTACCAGACGCCGCCCAGAAACAAGCGGGCGGGAATCGCCGAAAAGCACACGACGTCCGCTGCCAGCCGCCTTCATGAGAAGAAGGTCAGAGCTGCCGGCCGCCACCGACGCCGCGGCGTTGCCGCTGGAAACGACGAGCCGATCCCAGCTATCTACTCGTCCGTCGATTCCTTTTCTTTGATGAGATCGCCCCGGTTGAGATGCATCTTGTCGAAGCTATCCGAAGCGATGACGTAGTACCACGGCGCGAAACGTTGCGAAAGTTCTTCCGCCGTTTCTTGGCCTTTCTTGACTTCGTCTTCCCAGCTCTTATGAGCGTCGGCGAGCTCTTTGTTCTCCTTGTCGTCGTCGGTCAAATCGTCGCCTTCTTTGTCCTCGAAGTCGCGATTTCCTGGAGGCGGCGGCTCGGGAAGGGCGGAGCCGTCGAAATCTGCGGTAATGAACAGATAGCGGTTCTCACCTGGGCCGCTCTCTTCGTCTCCCGTCGACTCGGCGCCAGCGCTGATGGCCTCGCCGGAGCCGTAAAGGATCTCACCGAAGCGGAGCGTGTAGAAAACACCTTCACTCGTGCGCACTTGGAGCTCGCCTTCGTTGGACAGAAGGTCGCCCGTGCGCGTCATGTAATAGCCCCGGCTCTGGAGCGATAGAACATCTTGGCGGGAAACCGTGAGCCCCGAGAGACGGTTGTCGATGCCTTTGGGCTTCGGACGAACACCGACGATCTTGAGATCGTCCACCTCACGCAGCAAGTCGCTAATTTTCGTGGAGTCGACTTCTTGGTTGGGATCCATGCGATTCGCGGCCCAGGTGTTGTCCTCTTTGTCGAGAGTGACGGTGTCACGCTCATCCACCATGAGGGACTGCTCGTTGATGGAATAGTCCCGCAATACGATGTGGTCGATCTTGCTCCGCTCGACTTTGAGAAGGTCGCTCTCGATCCAGTCCTCGAACTTGGTAGAGATGTCGACGTCCACTTTGGCGGCGTAGACGCGCTTTTGATCAGGCATGCGCACGAAGTGAAAGCCGTCACGGCCTTCGACCTCAGAGCCAATGATGATGTCCGCGAGAACGACGTCGTTCTCGCCGCGCATCGTGACGCGTTTGCCGCGGCCGAGCAGGCTCGCAGCCGTTTCGTCGAGCGGGTCGATGACACCGAGCACTTCGTGGTCGGAAACGTTGTCCGAGCGGAAGTCGTCCTTGTTGATGGTCATGACCCCCGCGGCCGTTTCCGCGAGGCGGTCCTCGCCATCCGCGGCGTAGTTGTGATGCGACGGGATGGTCCAAATACCATTCTGGTTCGTCACCTTGAACGGCCGCGCCGCGGCCGTCTCTTCGTCGAACTCGATGACCTCGAGCGTCATCGCAACGTTCGGGTCGGTGAAGTCGGGAAAAAAAGGCTCGCCTTGGTCGAGAAAAGCGCTCGGCGTGATGGTGCGCGGCGCAAACACGAAGACGATGGAGATGACCGCGAGAAGCAACGCGGCGCCCGCAAGGGTCTTAGTCAGATTGAGCTCGGGCTTGGCCTCGACTGGTGTGGTTTCCTCTACCATTACGCTCCCTTCCTCAGGCGGTGGGCTTGAACAGCGCCTTCCCGTTCGCGCTGTTGCCGTCGGATGAAGATATAGACCCCGAGAAGGAACACGGGAATCGGTGGCAACAAAACGGCCGCGGAGCGGATGCTGCTCTGGATGAGACGGATCTGGGTTTCCATCCTTTCCTCACTCGCGCGGATCGCTGATTCCTTCGCGGCGTCGATATTGGATTTTTGTACGTCCAGCCGCCGATTCTCGATCTCCTCGAGGTTGCGCGCCATGATTTGCTTCGTCTGCGCGTCGAGATCGTCCCGGTCCCGGACTTCGGCGACTTTCGCGTCGAGCCGTCTCTGAGCGTCGGCGAGGTTCTTGTCGGCTTCACGCTCGGCCTCAGCCTCTTCCCGCGCTCGTTGTTCGATGTAGTTCCGCGTCTGGCTCTCTACGCGCGCGAGCGTCCGGTGCTTCCTGCGGCGGTTGCGAAGAGCGATGAATGACTCGTCGCCCACCAGCGTGTCCATCGAGTTCAAGAAGAACGTGACGTTGTCGAAGTTCAGATTGCCGGGTCCCATGCGCCGAATGTCGAAGAACTGCTGGGAAATGAAATCGATATCGGCGATGACGATGACGTGAAGCGGATTGGCCGGGCTCGCCTCCGCATCCTCGGACTCGGCATCCTCAGGCTCCGCATCCTCAGACTCGGCATCCTCAGACTCGGCATCCTCAGACTCGGCATCCTCAGACTCGGCATCCTCAGACTCGGCATCCTCAGACTCGGCATCCTCAGACTCGGCATCCTCA
>SMYC01000152.1 GCA_004356105.1 Acidobacteriota bacterium
CGTCAAGTCGGAGAGCTCGTCCAGCGGCTCGAAGCCGAGAGCGCTGAGCTCGAGGCGCAGCAGGAGCGGCTCGCGAGCGATCGCCGCGCCGCCGCCGCCGCGCGGGCGCGCATCGAAGCGGAAGAGGAAGAAGACCGACGCGGGCGCCGCGAACGCTTGACGAGCTTTCGCCGTGAGCTCGAGGAAGAGCTCGACAGCACGCGACGCGAGCTTCGTAAGCTCGTCGCTGAAGCGCGCCAAGCCAGCAAGGAGCAGAGCACACGCCTGAACGAGTTCGAGAAAACGCTCTCCGCTAAGCTCGAATCGGCGGCAGCGCCGCTCATCTCGAAAGTCGAAGCCGAGACACCACCTCCCGAGACCACGGCATTGCCTGAAACAAAGGATGCGGAGCTCCAACCCGGCATGCGAGTTCTAGTAGCCTCCTTCGGCATGGAGGGCGAGATCCTGCGACTCATCGGAAATGGACAAGCCGAAGTGAACGTCCGCGACAAGAAGCTCCGGCTCCCAGTCGAAAAGCTCGAGCCCCTTCCCAGCCGGCCGGCGGCCCCGCGGCTCACGACGAGATCGGAATATGGGCTCGAGCTGAAAAAAACACCGAGCGAGCTAAACTTGATTGGCTGCACGGTGGAAGACGCGCTCGATCGCGCGGACAAGTTCCTCGACGATGCGTTCTTGAGCGAGCACCGCGAGGTGCGCTTGATCCACGGCCACGGCACGGGACGGCTGAAAAGAGCACTTCGGGAATGGCTCACGGGACACCCGCAGGTCGCGAATCAGAAGAGCGAGAATCGTGGTGGGGTTACCGTGGTCGAGCTCAAAGAATGACGGAGCTCAAAGACTGATGGCCGGCATCCCGCAGGACTTCATCGAGCTCGTGCGCTCCTCCACCGACGTCGTCTCCGTGGTCTCCGCTTACGTGCCGCTCAAGGCTTCGGGAAAAAGCTTCAAAGGGCTCTGCCCGTTCCACAACGAGAAGACCCCGTCGTTCCACGTCAACCCCGAGCGCCAGATTTTCCACTGCTTCGGGTGCAACGAAGGCGGCGATGCGTTCAAGTTCTTGATGCTCTACGACAAGTTGTCTTTCGTCGAAGCCGTCGAGCAGCTCGCGGGACGCGCGGGCTTGCAAGTACCGAAAACGTCCGAAAAAGCGCGACGAGAGAACCAGGACAGAAACAGCCTTCTCGAGATCCACGTGGAGGCCCAAAAATATTTTCAGACACAGCTCCGCGACACACAAGGTGGCGCCAAAGTCATGGCCTATCTCAGAAAGCGAGGGCTTCTAGACGACATCATCAAAGATTACGGGCTTGGCTCCGTGCCCGATCAGTGGAGCGGCCTGCTCGACCACATGAAGCGCCGCGGGATACGTCCAGAGCACGTCGAGCGGGCGGGCTTCGCCATCCCCCGCAAGGGCGGTGGCGGCTTCTACGACCGGTTTCGCGGGCGGCTCATGATCCCCATCGCCTCCGAGGTGGGGAAGATCGTGGCCTATGGCGGGCGGATCCTCCAAGAAGGCGAGCCAAAATATCTCAACTCGCCCGAGACTCCCGTTTACAACAAGAGCAACGTCCTCTACGGTTTCCATCGGGCCAAGGACGCGATCCGCAAGGAAGGCTTCGCGATCCTCATGGAAGGCTACATGGATTGTCTCCAGGCCTATCAAGCTGGCGTGCGCCAAGCGGTGGCCTGTTGCGGCACGAGCTTAACGGCCGCCCACGCGCGTCTTTTGCGACGCCACACCGAAAAAGTCGTCGTCAATTTCGACCCCGACGACGCCGGCATGCGGGCTGCGCGGCGCAGCATCGACCTCCTGCTCGAGGAGAGCTTCGACGTCCGAGTGCTCGTACTCCCCGACGGTCAAGACCCCGACGACTTCATTCGGGCCCAAGGGGGCGAGCGATATCGTGAGCTGGTCTCGGAAGCACCTTCTTTCATCACCTTCTTGATCGAAGATGCCTCAAAGCGCTACGATATGGGAGTCCCTAGAGGTAAGGCGGCGTTTCTGAACGATGTTTTGCCTGTTTTGGGAAAAATTCCGAACCGAGTGGAGCGCATTGGCTATGTAGGCCCCCTCGCGGAGTACGCTGGTATCGCGGACGGAACCGTCCTCGATGAGCTGAAGCGACACGTCGAGACGAGAGCCCACCGGTTCAAGCTTCCCGCTGTGGAAGCGCCAGCCGTCAAGCTGGCGGAGCGTGAGCTCATTCGATGGATTCTGTCGAGTCCGAATGATTCCGCCATCCTCGACGAGATCGAGGAGGAGGATCTGGAAGGGCTGAGGACGGCTCCTATTTTGCGAGCCATGAAGGAAGAAAATAGTTTGGGAACACTCAGCACCGAGAAGCTTTTGGATCGGCTTTCGCCCGACGCGCTCACAACCGAGCTGACGCGTATCCTGAGTGAGCCCTGTCCGCTAGGCCCGAGGCAAAGCGCTCGCGATTGCCTCAACGGGCTTCGCAAAGAGCGCTGGCAAAGGCAGCTGTCGCGCCTGCGAGCCAAGCAGGCCGAAGACGCGGACGACAACCATCTGCTTGCCGAGATCATTTCGCTGGCTCGGCGCATCGAAACATTGGGAAGGCTAGAGACGAGAGCATGACGGAGACCCGGGTCGGTAATCTGGCGATCGAAGAAAAGTACGACGAGGTCAAGTCCCTCATCGCCATCGGGAAGGAAAAAGGCTACCTCCTCTATGACGAGGTGAACGAGAACCTTCCCTCCGAGGTGAACTCGTCCGAAGAGCTCGACGAGCTGTTCGACGTCTTCGGCAATGCTGGGATCGATATCGTCGAGTCCGAAGAAAAATACAAGCAGATGCAGGCGGCCGGCCTCGCCGGGCTCGGAAAGCCGAGCCGTGACGTCGAGCTCGACCTCACGCCCGGAGCGCTCGAAAAAACGAACGACCCCGTCCGCATGTATCTTCGCGAAATGGGCACCGTGCCCCTTCTCACACGCGAGGGCGAAGTCGTCATCGCCAAGCGCATCGAGCGCGGAAAAAACATGTCGGCGCGCGCCATCACCCGCACGTTCATCGTCTCGAAAGCCGTCACGGAGCTTCACGACCGCCTCAAAGAAGGCGAGATCAACCTCCGCGAGATCATCATCGTCGTCGCGGAAGAGCTCACCGAAGCGAAGATCGAAAAACACCGCAAAAAGACTTTGAAGGTCATGACCAGTATCGAGGCGGCCTATAAACGTCACGGGACCTATTGCAAGCGTTTCGCGAAGCTCAAGAAGCGCTCGCCGAGCTACGTCAAAAGCAAGTGGAAGCTCGGGCGGCTCCGCATAGCACTAGCCAAAGAAGTGCGGCGGCTCGCCTTCACGGAACCGTTCCGCTCCCGTCTGCGCGAGCGCGTGCGCTCCGGCGTCGAGAAGAGCCAGAGCTTCGAGCGTCGCCTCAACCGATATGAGTCGAAGTTGAACGGCGTCAAAGGCCGCGGCAAAGCGAAGGACGAAGAGCGCAGCAAATTTCGCTCAGAGATCCGGAAAGTGCGCGTGGAGATAAGGGCGCTCCAGGAAGAGTACGAAGCGAATCACGACGAGCTCAAGAGATCGCTCTACACCATTCGAGAGGGCGAAGCCCAGGCGCAGCAAGCGAAGACCGAGCTCGTCGAAGCCAATCTCCGCCTCGTGGTCTCCATCGCGAAGAAATACACGAATCGCGGACTGCAGTTTCTCGACCTCATCCAGGAAGGGAATATCGGGCTCATGAAAGCCGTGGATAAATTCGAGTATCGCCGCGGCTATAAATTCTCGACCTATGCCACATGGTGGATCCGGCAGGCAATCACGCGCGCCATCGCGGACCAGGCCCGCACCATCCGCATCCCGGTCCACATGATCGAGACGATCAACAAGCTCATCCGTACTTCACGAAGCCTCGTTCAGGAATATGGCCGCGAGCCGACTTCGGAAGAGATCGCGAAGCGCATGGACATCTCGGTCTCCAAAGTTCGCAAAGTGCTCAAGATCGCCCAGGAGCCCATCTCGCTCGAGACGCCCATCGGCGAGGAAGAGGACAGCCATCTCGGCGATTTCATCGAAGATCGCGGGGTTGTCTCTCCGGCCGAGCAAGTCATCAACACCAACTTGAGAGAGATGACCGAAGCCGTGTTGAAGACGCTCACGCCACGGGAAGAAAAAGTCATCAAGATGCGTTTCGGCGTCGGCGATGGCAGCGAGCACACGCTCGAAGAGGTGGGCCAGAGCTTCGCCGTCACCCGCGAGCGCATCAGGCAAATCGAGACCAAAGCGTTGCGCAAGCTCCGGCACCCTTCGAGGAGTCGGAAGCTCAAAGCGTTTCTCGAGGGTTCACGGATATAGCCGATATAGATGAAAACAGGGCCCATAGCTCAGTGGTTAGAGCCACCGGCTCATAACCGGTTGGTCCTAGGTTCAAGTCCTAGTGGGCCCACCAAATGCCACCAAAGTGCCACCAAATGAATGTACCGGCACGACAAATAATAAGAGCGAAGAAGACGCCCCCCGGTCCAGCGCGGCCGGGGCAGGTTACGGCCGTCTTCCCGAAAGGTGCCCACCGCGGCACCTTTTTTTTTGCCTATCCCTCGGTGAAAGAGGCCAATGAATGAAAACTGAAATCACAAACCTTGTGAAGTTGCAGAAGCTCGACGACGTGATCCGAGCACTCGAATCCCGGCTCGCGGAGATCCCGAAAGAAGTCGAAACACTCGAAAGAGAGATTGCGACCGAGAAAGGGAACCTGAAGGCGGCTCTAGACGGCCTCGCGGAAGTGCAGAAAGACCAGCGGGCCGCGGAAGGCACGCTCTCGGTCGCCGAAGAGAAGCTCGGCAAGTATCAAGTCCAGCTCATGAGCGTGAAGTCGAACGACGAGTACAAAGCGATGCAGCGCCAAATCGAGGCCACCAAAGGCGAGATTAGCGACCTCGAGACCAAGATCCTGCAAGGGCTCGATGCTGTCGATGAGCTCGAGGCGAAGCAGTCGACACGGGAGCAAGAGCTCGAAGAAGGACAAAAGAAAGTTGCGGGGATGGAAAAAGAGCTCGACGTCGAGAAGGCCAAGCTAGAGGCCGAGCTCGCGACGCGGAACGACGGGCGCAAGGTAGTTCTCGGCATTATCCCCGAAGCTACGCTTTCTGAATATCGGAACATCGCGAAGACGCGCGGCGGGGTTGCGATGGCCGCCGCGGTCGAGGAGCGCTGCCAAGTCTGTATGGTGCGGGTCCGACCACAAGTCTTTCACGAGCTCCGTATGTACAAGAAGTTCCATCAGTGTGGAAACTGCGGCCGCATTCTTTACTTCTTGGAGGAAGAGCAGGCGGCAGCTACTTGACGGCAATGACCCCCATGAGCCGGCCCACTCCCTTGCCTTCCCGCCGATAGGAATAGAACCGGTCGTTCTCGCACACCGTGCAGCGGCCGCTGTCGTAAATCTGCGCTTCCGGAATCCCGCATGCGACGAGCTGATCGCAATTATCCGTGATCAGATCCACATGGCGCCGTCCGCGTAATCCCTCCCGCAAGATGCGCTTCAGCTCGCGGCCTGATGCGTGGAAGGCTTCCACGACCTCGTCCCCCACTTCGAAACAGCACGCGCGAATCGACGGGCCGATGGCAACGTGAATTTTATCAGGGCGGCCACCAAGCGAGCTCACCGCCTCTACCGCCACACGCGCTAGAGTCCCCCGCCATCCAGCGTGGACGGCCGCGACCGCGTTCACGTCGGAAGCCCAAAAAAGCAGCGGGACGCAGTCCGCGCTGTGCACGATGAGGCCGAGGTCCCGCTCTTTGGTGGTGACACCGTCGCATTCAGGCACGGGTTCATTCCCGTGGATGGTCCGAATGGAGCGGCCATGAACCTGTTTCATGTAAGCGAGGCGGGGAAGATTCAACGCTCGCGATAACTGCTCCCGATCGCGCTCACCCCGGTAGCGTGCGCCGAAGCCATGGGTGCGGCTGGTGAAGCCGTGCGGCACGCCCTCTCGGGTAAGGTGCTCGGACAGAAGAAGCAGGACACCGCAGCGAGTCGCGGAAACGAAGTTTTTCTGCTTCGTGCTCACTCGCTCTTCGCTCCCGCCTACGCCCTTCGGGCTTCGGCGGGTCCGACGAAGCCTTGGCGAAGTCGGACGCTTCCCTCGCAGCAGGGTCTCATCAGCTTGCTAGGCGGGCGTGAGGGCCGCGGCCCGCGCTTTGTCGTACTGGCTTTCGAGAAGCTCGGGCTTCATGCCGTTATCGATATATCCCCATGGAAGGCTCTCTCCGGGCGAGCGCTCGGAATAGATATAGGCGTCGAGATCGAGCCCCGCCTCCTTCATGGCGCGCTTCAGATCCGCTTCGCCGCGAGCTACACGGATCAGAACCGGCGCGACACGCTGGTCGCCGACGGATAGGAGCGCCTGCAGCGTCTCGAGGCGGGCGGATTTGAAATTGGCGTCGACGTTCGGCATGCGCGCGAATGCTTTTTTGAGCTTCTGCATCTTGCGCGCAAGCAAGGACGGCTTCTCCATCCCATGCCATTGAAACGGCGTCCCAGGCTTGGGGATGAAGGGGTTGACGCTCGGAATGAGGCGGCCGACGCGGCCGCGCTTACGGCCATGGGCTAACAGTTGCTCGCGAATACGGCCGACGAGATCGATGATGCCGTCAATGTCTTCGTCGCGCTCGGTAGGAAGGCCGACCATCAAGTAGAGCTTCAAATTCTCGATCCCGCGGCTGAATATGAGCTCGGTTTTCTCGAGAATCTGTTCGTTGGTCACGCGCTTGTGAATCACGAAACGCAAGCGGTCGGTGCCGACTTCCGGAGCGACGGCGAGTGTCTTCTCACCGCTTCTCGAGATAGGGTCCAAAAGCTCGGCGCGCAAGTCCTCGAAGCGCAGCGACGAGACGCTAATGCGATAGCCCATCTCTCGTAGCCCTTCCATCAGCGGGACGATCTCTTTGTGCGCGCCCACCGCGGTGGAGACGAGACCAATCTGGTCGGTGTGCTGGCGAGCGCCGCGCGCGACGTCAAGGATTCGCTGGACTTCGAAAGAGCGCTTCGGCAGATAGTTGTAGCCTGCCCAGCAGAATCGGCAGAGCGTCGGGCAGCCGCGCGAAACCTCGACGAGAAACTTGTTGGACATCTCCGTCGACGGCGTGAGCACATAAGTGGCCGGCGGAGGAAAGTCCGCACGCTTTCCCATTTTCGCGCGCACGAGGGTCGAGGCCCGCCGCAGCGACGGGACGTAGAAGCCCTCTTCCTCGGCGAGGCGTTCGAGCTTCGCGGCACGATTGCTCGCGCTTCGAAGCACGTCGGTGAGCGTCGGCAAAAGAGCTTCGGCTTCCCCGATCGCGACAAGGTCGAGAAGCGGCGCCATGGGCTCGGGGTTCAAGAACGTAATGGGACCGCCAGCAAGCACGAGTGGATCGCGTTCGTCCCGCTCGGATGCGAGCGCGGGAACCCCGGCGAGGTCCAAAATACGGACGAGGTTCAATTCGTCGGGCTCGAAGGTGATCGAAAACGCCAGGACGTCGAAGTCGCGCACGGGCGATTGCGTCTCGAGCGAAAGGAGCGGAGTCCGCGAGCGGCTATATTCCTCGAGCTCGTCCGCGTCGGGCAAGAAAACCCGCTCGCAAACGATATCGGGAATTTCGTTCCAGAACTTGTAGACCGCTTGGAAGCCGACATTCGACATCCCGACGTGATAGCGATTCGGGTAGGCGAGGGCTACGCGGAGCTTGCCGCCATGCGGCTTGACGATGGTGCCGATCTCGGACGCCAAGCGCTTCTTGTGACGGCCGACAAGAAAGTGGTTCATGAACCTACCATTATATACACTCTTGAGGCAGTGTCAGTACCTCCAGCTCGTCAAATCCGCTCCGTCGGGCGCGCTCTTTTCCATTCTCTCGACCGCTATCGGGATGAACATCTGGTTGTAGCGGAGCCGGGACAGCGCGTTTGAGCGCGTTTGGTCTCCGTTCCAGCAATGCTCGGCGCGGTCGCCGTAATCGACGACGCCCCCATAAGGAGGATCGGTCGTTCCTTCGAGAAAATCTTCGATGAGATAGACGGCATTGTTGAGGTAGTAGTTGTCCATGTCGCCGACATAGATATGGATTTTGCCTTCGAGCTTCGGGCCGAGCGTCGCCCAGTCGCGCTGAAGGATGTGGGAAAGATCGTAGTTCTCGCGCCAATGTTGGGCGACTTCTTCGTCGATCTCTCCCGTCCGTTTGTCCCAAATACGCATCGGATAGCCCTCGGGACCCACGGGAGAATAGACGGCCTCCCAAATATCCCACTGTTGTCCCGAACGGCTCTTCGTTCCGAGCACGAGCTCACGCCGGTTCATCTCTTCGAGCGTCGAGCTCATATGGCCGAGATAGTCCCGGTGGCCGGGGCGCGGGGTCTTTTTGAAGTCGCTGTCGAGGTAGTAGGCGTTCTTGTCTTCGTAGAGATCGACGACGGTGTAGGCGCGAAAGTCGATCGGGTCCGGACACGCCGCGAAACAGCCGTTATAGTCGTCCGGATAAAAAACTTGTACCGCGAGGGCTTCCCACCCACCGGTCGAGCCGCCATAGAGAAAGCGCGACCAGCCTTCGCCGATACCTCGAAATTGTTCCTCGATATGGGGAATCAGCTCGTGGGTGATGGCATCACCGTAAGGCCCCAGGTTGGCCGAATTCACCGCGTAGGAGTCGTCGTAATAGGGGTTCGCATGTTGAATTTGGATGATGAGGACCCGCGGGAAGTCGGGCCCGGTCCACTCTTTGTAGAACTGATGGGCTTGCTCCTGGACGATGCGGTTATAGCCCTCGAGGTCGAAGCGCGCGCTGTATTCGGGCTCCAAATCGGGATCGGGCGGCTCCTCACGAAACCCGCCAAAGTCATAGGGAAAATGCCCGTGAAAGACCATGATCGGGTAGCGCGCTTCCGGGTGCTCGTCGAAGCCCTCGGGGACGAGAACGTGCGCTCCGAGATGCATCGGCCGGCCCCAGAACTCGGTGAGGAGCTTGCTCTCGATACGCACATGTTTGATGTATTTCGTCGTGGGAGGATCGGGGATTTTGGGGATCGTCTCGTCCATGACGACACGGATCGTGCCTCCCTTTCTGGGATCGATCTCCACGTCGATAGGTTCGTTGAGCAAATTTCCGGGCGCGCGGTTCCACTGCTGGCCTTCGCCGCGATCCATTGGAAGCTTCACGACGTGCCCGTCGGCGCGAGTGAAAGTTTCGTATTTGTGAAGAAGCGCCTGGACGCGATAGCGGCCGGGCGGGATGTCGTCGATGCTGTCAATGGGCCAGCCGGAAACGCTACTGTCGAAGATCGCGTCTGTTCCGGGCGCGAGGCTGTCGACGTCGATGCCGAACGCGATCTGGGTCGCCGGCCCGTCGGCAATCTGGAAGCGCGGCTCGCGGCTCAGATCCTTCGAGATCATGAGCAGAAGCCGGCCGTCGAGCGGGGTGGCACTCGCCTCCGCGGTAAAGCTCACGGCGAAGCGAAGTTCCTGGGCGAGACCGGACAGAGGGATAAGAAGCACAAACGTGCACAAGAGCGAGCGAAGCGAGAGCCTGTTCATCGGGTACCTCATCGTTACAACAAACCTATGAGGGCGATCTTACCGCATGGGCTCTTGTGGACGCAGGATTCGCGCTAGCGCACAGCCTCCCGCGATTGGACGGCGTCGTCATTTTTTGCTTCATTGCAGGTATTTTCCCCACGGGCGGTCACGCCTTTGCGACATCTGCACAACCGTTTGTCCTCGCGGGACTTATTCGGTCATGAAGCTCTGGATCCATCCGGAGGGCCCGAGGTGTCGATAAATCCCCACAACTCGATAGGCCGCGGAACCAGGTCCATGTTCGTAATTATTGGATTCCACAACACTTAATCGCATCGATACGAGCGCCAAGAGTGGAATGGAGTTTGCTTAAAGGATCTGGTGGTGTGCCTCAAAAAGAGGTCGCTCTTACGTCAATACATTGGGAGATCGTCATGTCACCACTGCTCCGGTCCCGGTCAAACCAGGGATTCACGCTCATCGAGATGCTCATCGCGATCGGTATCACCGTCGTGGTCATGGCCTCTGTGTTTCAGATACTCCACCGTGGACAGGAAAGCTTCCGGCGAGAGCCCGAAGTGGCGGAGATGACCGCAAACACTCGCGCGGGGCTCGATATGGTAAGCCGCGACTTGGCCAACGCGGGCCTTAGCTCGCCGCCGACGTTGAGCATCGCCTGGGCGGATGGTGGGGGCAACACTCCGGATCAGGTGACGATCTTGTTTGCCGACCCGGACATTCCTCTTGCCGAGCCGGAATGTGCCGGAGGCGGCGGTGGGTGCGGAACCATCAAGCAATCGTCGACTCTTTTCGTCGACCCGTCTTCCTTCAATCCTCCAGTCGCCGATCCCGAGGCCGTCTATGAAGATGGACAGATTCTGTTCGCCATTGAGACCGAGGACTGCAACGGAGACGGCCCGAGCATGATTCCCTTGACCCTGACAAGTGATCCCCAATTGGCGGGGGGCAAGCTCAGGATAAACCATAACCCGAACGGGGCCTTCAACCCGCCGGGCGGTTTCAACGACCAGGTAGAAGAGGGCTGCTCCGTCATCGGCCTGTTTCACGTGATTCAGTTTCGCATCAACCCGCTTCCTCCTGCAGACAGCCCATCCCTCGAAAGGCGCGACCTCGGTCTGGGTGAGGATTGGACCCCAGTGGCCGCGAATATCGAGAACCTTCAGTTTCAATACAGTCAAGGAACCGCGCAGCTATTCGAAGACGTGCCCAGCCTCGTTTCCGACACCAACGACCCCAACACCTGGATAACCGGCGTTCGCATCTCGGTTTCCGGCAGAAGCGCGAGCACCAACTTGAGTGGCGGCACGACTGGGGTATTCGCCGCCGCTGATACGCATTTGAGAAAGACGTTCACCACCTCGGTGATTCTTCGCAACCAGCTCGGACAGGCAGCGATGTGGGCGGCGGAGAACGACGTCGCGGGCTGGAACTAGCGCTCGCAACTCTCTGGCTCTTAGCGCATCTCGACTGCCAAGCACTGGTGTTACGCGCGCGATCACGATATGTTCACCGCGTATGCCCGTTCGATGACCGAAGCCGCGATCGGCCAGGGCCACCGCGCGGCTCGCGAAGTCCTCACGCTCGACTAGCAGACCTTTATGATGATGAAACGTGTTGCTGTAATCGGCGGGCTAGCAGCGTGTCTGTCCTGCGGAAGCTCCGAGGAGCTCGACATCTTGATTCAGGGCGGCACCTTGATCGATGGCACCGGGACTCCCGGCCGGGTCGGTGATCTGGGCATCAAAGACGGCCTTATGGTCTTGGTCCAACCCGGAATCTCTATCGATGCAAAACAAATCATAGACGCGTCGGGTCTCGTCGTCGCTCCCGGCTTCGTCGATGTCCACAACCACACGGATGTTTTCATCGCGAACCGCGCCGCGCGCCTCAACGAAGGTTTCATCCGTCAAGGCGTTACCACCATCGTCGGAGGCCCCGACGGCGCCCACACCCCGAACCAAATACGCGATCTCATCGCCGCCTTCGAAGATAACGGCGTCGGGACGAACGTCGCGTTTTACGTCGGTCATAACGGCGTGCGTCTTCAAGTCATGCAAGAGGACCAGCGGCGCGCGCCGACGGATGAAGAGCTCGCGGAGATGAAAGCGCTGGTAAGAGAAGGCATGGAGCTCGGCGCGCTCGGCTTGTCGACGGGCCTCATGTACGAGCCCGGACTCTTCAGCAACACCGAGGAAGTGGTGGCGCTCGCGCTAGAAGTGAAAAGGTTCGCCGGCGTTTACGACTCGCATATCCGCAATCCCGTTCATGATTGGATTGCTTCGAACCAAGAAGCCATGACGATTGGGGAGCGCGCCGGCATCGGCGCCAAGCTTGGCCACATCAAAGAAGTTGGCCTTCACAATGCGGGGCTCGTCGACGAGATGATTGCGATCGTCGACGCGGCTCGCGCCGGCGGGCAAAACGTCGTTTCCGATCAGTACCCGTACGACGCCGCCGCTGGGCGGCTCACGCTTACCAGCATTCTCGTCTTCACGGGAGATCCGAGGCGCGACGCGGAGATGCGCGAGGACCCGGATTTCGACATCAAAGCCAAGCTCCGCGACCCCGACGAGCGCGCCCAGTTGAAAGAAACGAGCGAGAACGGCGTCGATGGCGGCTTTGCCTGGATCAAAGCCATCGGCTATTCGAGCCTTCGCATCGTGAGCAGCGAAGATTTTCCCGAGCTCGTCGGAAAATATCTTTCCGAGCTGGCCGAGGAGCGCAACACAGGTGGCTTCGACGTGCTGGCGGATCTCCTCCTCGAAGCCGAGCATCCCGTCGAGGTCAAAGGCGGGATTCAAGAGGAAGCGGTGCAGAAGCTCCTGGTTCAACCTTGGAACATGATCGCGAGCGATGGCGGCTATGCCGACAGCGCCACGACGGCGCAGGGACATCCACGATCGACAGGCACCTTCCCGCGTGTTCTCGGACACTACGTTCGCGAAAAGAAGCTCTTGAGCCTCCCGGAAGCCATCCGCAAAATGACATCCTTCCCAGCGGATTTCGTCGGCCTGCGGAGCCGGGGACGGCTCGCCGAGTCACTTCCGGCGGATATCACGATCTTCGATCCCGAAACGATTATCGACCGCTCGACCTATGAGGAGCCAAACTTGATGCCGAAAGGTGTGGTGCACGTTTTCGTGAATGGAGTCGCCGTGCTGCGGGATGGAGAGCTCACCGAAGAGGCGCCCGGCAAATTCCTTCCGCGAGAGATGAGACGTTAGTTATTGGGTCTGGTCTGTCATTTCTCAGTGCTCAGGCGCGGTATACTAAAACCATCCCTGTGTCACGCATCGCGATCGTCGTTTTCGCGGTGGCGGTGCTCGTCTCCGCCACCGAGGCCTTGTATTGGGCGCGGCTCGGTCTACCGGACGAGCGGCTCCCGCTCGTGCTGGCAACACTGACGGTGGCGTTGGTCGCCGCGCTCGCGGCGTCACTGGCCTCGTTTTTTCTAAGAAGCTCACGGGCGATGGCTCTCGGCATCGCCATCGCGTGGACACCACTCGCGCTCGACTTACATGGGCGCTACGGAAAGCGCGGGCTTCTCGCAGCGCTCGTGCTGACGACCGCGATGGCGGCGTTGACCGTGCTCACCGCCCGCAGCCGGCGAGGACTCGTGGCGCTAGGAAGCCTCACCGCGCTGAGCGTTCTCATGGCCATCACGCCAAAGCCATCGACGCCGCTGACGTCATCGACACTCGATGCACCCGACATCGTTCTGCTCGTCATGGATACCACCAGGCGCGATCGCCTGTCGGTCTACGGATACGACCAAGCAACCAGTCCTAATCTCGAAACCTTTGCCACCAAAGCCCAAGTCTACGAAGACGCTTGGTCCGTCGCTCCGTGGACGCCGCCGAGCCACGCGTCGATGTTCACGGGCCTCTTGCCGGCGGAGCATGGCGTGGATGGGCAGATGGCGCCACCGTTTCCCACCGGCATCGCAACGCTCCCGAGCATCCTCTCCGACGCCGGCTATCGGACGGCAGGGTTTCCCGGCAATGCCAACTTGATGGCACCCGGCTGGGACCGCGGCTTCGACGTGTACTTGCCGGCGGATTTCGAGAAGAACCACTCGCTCATCCGCCTGCTCAACCGCGTGCTGCTTCTCGCGCGAGAGCCTTCCCACCACGCGCGCGGCGCACGTCTCTTCGCCCGAGCAAAGACATGGTGGACCTCCGAGACCGACGCTCCGCGCTTCGCTTTCATCAACCTCGTCGAGCCCCACACGCCCTATCTTCCACACGCGGAGCTCTACGATCGCTTCCTACCGGGAATCGACAGGGAAGAAGCGTTCGCCATCGCAGGGCGCAGGCTTCCGGATGGAAGCGCGGCGCCGCCCTGGACAGCGCGAGAAAAAGAAATTGTCGGCAAGCTCTACGATGCCGAGATCGCGGGTATGGATCGGGAGATCGGGTGTTTCCTCGACTGGCTCGCCGCACGCGGTGAGCTCGACGATACCCTTTTCGTGATCACCGCCGATCATGGAGAAAGACTCGGAGAGCGCGGGCTGTTCGGACATGCGCTCGTGATGGATCCCTATCTGCTGCGCGTACCGCTACTCGTACGCTACCCGGCCCGCTTGGCGGCTGCGCCGATGAGAAAACGCGTCCGCCTCGACGGGCTTCCGGGCTACATTCTTTATGTGGCAGGGATTCGCGCCCCCGAGGCGATGGCCAAGAGGGCGCTCCATCTTCAGGACACGCGTTTCGCCATCGCGCAGCATCGACCGCCGGCCTCCTTGGTCGACGACATGCTCGACGCCGACCCGCGCTTCGACAGCGAGCGCTTTCGTGAGGACTGGTTCTGGGTCGCTTCGGATCGCTTCGCTCTCGAATGGCCTGCCGGCGAGGGAGCGGACGGGATCCTTACCGACCTCGCCGCAGATCCAAACTTCTCGCAAGACGTCGGCGAAGACCACGCCGCCGCAGCCGCCGTACTACGAGCGGTCGCGCAAGGACTCCCGCGCTACGGCTCCACCGAGCGGCTCGATCCCGATCCGGAGCTGCTCGAGAAGCTGAAAGCGCTTGGGTATATTCATCGCTGATGCCATCTCACCCATGAGCGAAGACGTTTCCGCGGAAACGTTTCCTGGCCGATTCTGTGGAAAACTGCCCAAAAGGCTGTGGAAATCCTGTGGAAAGCTTGACTCACGTGAGTCAGACGCGGCCAACACTCTGGAGATGGAGGACTCTCCCGCCATCTCCTGATTGAACCTCGCGCTGGTCCCATCTAGAATTGCCAGCTGAGAGATCGAAGGTGTTAGCATCGGGCGGGTGGAGGTCACCATGACAGAGGGCGCACGCGAGAGTCGTACCGAGTTGGCAATGCCGTGACCCAGGATCTCCGTCGCTTTCTCGAGACCATCGAAGCGCGCCGTCCCGAGCTCGTTTTGCGCGTGAAGCGAGAAGTCAGCGCCAAGTGGGAGCTCTCGGCCGTCCAGAAGCGTCTCGAAGCCGACGGCAAGCTTCCCATCATCGTTTTCGAGAAGGTCGCCGGTTACTCGATGCCGGTCGTCGTGAACTTGTTCGCGAGCAAGGAACATCTCGCCATCGCGCTCGACACGACAGCCGATCGAGTGGTGACCCGCTTCGCTGAAGCGCAGAAAAAGCGCGTCAGCATCCCGCCGCGCGAGGTCGCGTCCGGTCCCGTGAAGGACGTGATCTTGACCGGCAAGGACGCGACGCTCGACGCCCTTCCCATCGTGACCCATTGCGAGAAAGACGCGGGGCCGTATTTGACCGCCGGCATGACCATCGTCCGGGACCCGGAAACCCGGGCGCTCAACGGGGGCATCTATCGCAATCTGCGCCTGACGAAGCAGTCGCTCACGATGAACATGGCGCCCCTTTGCCACGCTTCAACTATCGTGCAAAAGGCGGAAGACGCGGGCGTCCATGTCGATGCCGCGATCGTTCTCGGACACCACCCGACGATGGGAATGGCTTCGCAGCAACGCGGCGAGCTCGGCGAGTTCGAGCTCGAGACGATGGGCGGGCTTCTCGGCGAGCCCGTGGAGGTCGTCCCCGCGGAGACGGTGGACGTGCTCGTCCCCGCCGATGCCGAGATTGTCATCGAAGGGCGCATCCGCACGGACCTCTGGCACGACGACGGCCCGTTCGGGGATTATTGGCTCTACTACGCGCCGTCCAAGCCCGCGCGCGTTTTCGAGCTCACCGCGATCACCCATCGCCGCGAGCCCATCTTCCACGACATTTTCCCCGTCGGCCCCGAGCACCTCGTGCTCTTCTCGCTCGGAATGGAAGGGGTTGTCCTTTCGAGGCTCAAAGAGCTCGTCCCGCAAGTCACCGCCATTAATGTCCCCGTCTCTGGCTCCGGGAATCTCGTCTACGTTCAAATTCGAAAGGAGATGGAGGGTCTCGGGGTGAACGCGGCGCTCGCCGCTCTCGGCGCCTATCGCTTCAAGTGTGCGATCGTCGTCGACGAAGACGTGAACATTTATGACGACCAAAGAGTTCTCTGGGCGGTGATGACCCGGACGCAGGCGGACCAGTCTTTTTTCACCGTCCCCGGTTCCTATATCTCCAGAGTGGACCCGACCGGTTACCCGCCGTGGCATTCGGGAAAAGGCGGCGCGCCCATCTTGAGCACCCGCCTCGGCATCGACGCGACGAAGCCGCTCGACCCCGATTTTCCCGAGGTCGCCGAGCCGCCACGCGAGCTCTGGGCGGGCCTCGATCTGAACGACTACCTGAAGTAGACGGCGGTCTCGATCTCGCTTTCCGCGTGGATTAAGATGCCTAGCCATGCGAGCAAGACCCGAGCACGACATCCACCTCCACCCCGCCACCGAACGCCGCGAAACGTTCAGGGAAGGCTGCATCCGTTTCACGAGAAGCCACGTCATGAGACGCACGGGCTTGGTGCTGCTTCTGATCGCCGCGAACGTCTTCGGCGCGCCGCAGAAAGCACCCAAGCCGGTGGTTTTCGTCACGAACTATGTCTTCTTGGGCCGGCACGCGCCGTTTTTCGTCGGCCTCGAAAAAGGTTTCTATCGCGATGCGGGCTTCGACATCCGCATCTTGCCGTCGACGGGGAGCGGCTTCGTGATCTCGGCGCTCGAAGGAGGTCAAGCCGATTACGGGATCGCGGAAGCCGCGCCGGTGGTGCAAGCGGTGGCGAAAGGGGCCAAGGTCAAAGCGTTCGGGGTCTTCATGGATAAGAGCACGAGTGGGCTCGCGTCTCTCGAACCCTACCCAACGCTGCAATCCGTCGCGGACCAACCGGTTGCCGCGGCCTTGACCGACAGCGCGCGCGTCATCTTGCCCATCATCTTCGGCCTCGAAGGACTCGACCCGGCGACGCTCGACTGGGTCGCCGCCGATCCGAGCGTCTATTTTCCGCTTCTGTTGCAGGGAAGGGCGCGGCTCATCACCGCTTCGATCGACAGCGACGTCCCGACGCTCCGCTATCGCGCTCGAGGCAAGACCATCTATTTCTCCGCGTTCGCCGACTGGGGCTATGACGTGTACGGCTACTTTCTCGTGGCGCGCGCGGACCACATCGATGCCGCGCCCGATGAGGTGCGGGCGTTCGCCAAGGCCACCGCGAAGTCGGTCCGCTACGCTATCGACCATCCGGAGGAAGCCGCGCGCATTCTCGTCGCCCACAACCCAACGCTCGACCCCGAGCTCATGCTCGCACATTGGCGGCAATCCATCGTCGCCATCGAGACCGCCTATGTCGCCGAGCACGGCTATGGCCACGCGACGCCCGATCGGCTGCAACGCAGTATCGATCTCGTGACGAAAGCTTTCGGGCTCGAAAAGGCGTTGACGCCAGACGATATCTTCGCCGACGGCTTCATGCCCCGCTAGGGCTCCGTCAATAACTGGAAACCCCTCTCTCACTAGGACTAGGCCAGTCGGCGCAGCTTGATGCGTTGATGCGGTTTCGTTATGCTGTGCATATGAGAACCACGATTTCCCTGGAGGATCGTCTCGCGGATCAGGTTCGGCGCAGAGCGGAGGAGGAGGGCTTGAGCGTCAGTGCCTTCATTGCCAGGACGCTCGACGATGCTCTGAAGCAGACGGCTCCCCGGACGTCCCCTCCCTTCCGGCTGGTCACGGTGAAGGGGGACGGGCTTCACCCCGAAATCGACCTCGATCGCCCGAGAGCCCTTGTCGCCGAGGACGATGAGGCGATCTTTGCCAGGCAGCCGCCCAAGCGCTGATGCTCCTTCCCGACGTGAATGTCTTGATCTACGCCCATCGGGAGGACTCGACTTCGGATCATCCACGGTACGCGGAATGGCTGACCCAGCTCGCCACCGGGCCACAGCCGTTCGCCCTTTCTGTGCTCACACTTTCCGGACTCGTCAGAATCGTGACGAACCGACGCATCTTCAAGCGTCCCTCAACGCTGGACGAGGTGTTTGCCTTCACGACAGAGCTCATCCGACGACCCACTGCCCGGGTCGTCGCTCCAGGCCCCGACCATCTCTCGATCTTCGAGCAGCTCTGTCGGGAGTCGGATGCGGCCGGCAAACTGGTCGCCGACGCACAGCACGCCGCAGTGGCGATCGAGCACGGCTGTACGATGGTGACCACAGACTCCGACTTCGACCGCTTTCCCGGACTCCGTTGGCAGCATCCCCTCCGCCCCGCACCCTGAGCTATCTAACTCTAACGTTGCCGCGACGGCCGCCACTCGAGGAAAAGCTTCTCGAAGAGCATCACGGCACTCGTCCCCGCGGACGTGAAGAGCGTGATCGACAATAGGCTCGCGAAGACGAGCGGCGTGTCCAAGTTTGACTGCGCGCTCAATATCAGATAACCGACACCTCGATTGCCGCCGATGAACTCTCCGACGATCGAGCCCACGAGCGCGAGTGGGAAAGCGACCTTCACGGCGTCGCTGAGATAAGGAACGGCGTTCATGAGCCGCACTTTCCAGAAGATGCGCAGCTCCGTCCCACCGAAGAGCCGTGCGAGGTCGAGGATATCGGGCTGGATCTCAGAGAGCCCGGTCGCCGCGTTGACGAAGACCGGAAAGAGCGCGAGCAGAAAGGCGAGGAGGACCTTCGGCTCCGCGCCGAGGCCGAGCCACGTCACCAGAAGCGGGGCTATCGCGATCTTCGGGATGCCGTTGAACGCGGCGAAGAGCGGCAGGATGACGGATTGCAGGGGCTTGACGTAGGTCACGACCAGGGCGAGCGCGACGCCCGCAACGAGCGCCATCACGAGCCCCGCGAGCGTCGTGGCGGCCGTCACCGCCAAGTGCTCCATTTGCACGGGGAGTGTCTGCCAGAACTTTTTAAAAATCACGGAGGGGGCCGGCAGGAGATATTCGGGCATCTCGGCCGCCAATACGCCGTACTCCCAGGCAAGCAGCGCGGCGAGAACAACGGCGAGCGAAAGAGCGAGCTTCAAAGCGCCTCCCGAACGGCGGCGCATAGCTCGACGAAGGCCGGATCCTTCAACGTTCCCACGTCCCGGGGCCGCGCCAGATCGACCGGGACCACGGCCTTGGCGCGTCCCGGCCGCGGCGTCATCACGATGACTTTGTCCGACAGGAGCACGGCCTCGGTGATGCTGTGGGTGACGAAGAGCACGGTGTTCTTGGTCTCCGACCAAATGCGCTGCAGCTCGAAGCCCATCTTCTCACGCGTCATGACGTCGAGCGCCCCGAAAGGCTCGTCCATCAGAAGAAGCGTAGGGTCGAGCAAGAGAGCGCGACAGATCGCGACGCGCTGCTGCATCCCACCGGAGAGCTCGTGCGGATAGTTGTGCTCGAAGCCGTCGAGTCCGGTGAGGACTATGAGCTCCTTGGCGCGTTCGCGAAAAGCACCGGGCCGCTTGCCGCGCATCTCCGCGGCGAAGAGCACGTTTGAGAGCGTTCGCCTCCACGGCAGGAGCACGGGCGCCTGAAACACCATGGCCGCGTTTCGGACCGGCCCATCGACCGTTTCGCCGGAAGCGCGGACCATCCCCGAGCTCGGGCGCTCGAGGCCCGCGACGATCCGCAAGGTCGTGGACTTGCCGCAGCCGCTCGGCCCGACGAGTGCAACAAACTCGTTCGCGTCGACTTCGAAGGACAGCCCGTCGATCGCGATCTGTCGCGCGAACGTTTTCTGCAAGGAGCGGACGCTGATGGCCGTCGGCATCGCGCGCGCCTCCCCTCAGCCTCGCCTTAGGCTCGCGAGGCGTAGTCGGTGCGGAGACGTCTTCGCATGACCTTGTTGGACGCGGTGCGAGGGACGGACTCGGTGATGACGACGTCGTGGATTTTGAAGAGGGGGTTCAAATGTTCGGCGATTCGCTTGGCCAGCTCGCTCTTCAAGTCGGCCGGCACGATCTCCTGCTCGACAACGACATAGAGCACGAGTCGATCCGCGCCCTCGCCGCCAGGCTGGACCGCGATGGCAGCGCTCTCATAGACGGACGGGTGGTCGTCGACGACGCGCTCGATCTCGAGCGAGCCTACCTTGATGCCACCGAGGTTCATCGTATCGTCGGCGCGGCCTTGCGCCTTGAAGCAGCCTTTCGCGAGGCGCGCGAGCTGGTCGCCGTGGCGGCGAAGCGCTTCGCCGGCCGGCCCGGAAGGACAGCCTTCGTAGTACACGGCGTGGTGATCTTTGTTCAAGAGCTCTTGGGACAGGCCTATGGATGGAGGGACGAGGAAACTCTCCCCGGTCTCGCCTTCGAGAACGACCTTTCCTTCGTCGTCGAGAACCAAGACCTCGATACCGAGCGCCGGGGTCGTGAACGTCGACGGTGAAGCGTTGTGCAGCACGGTACCGGCGAGATGGCCGCCGCCGATCTCGGTGCCGCCGAGATATTCGATGACGGGCACCCGGTAGTCGGCGCGACTCATGAGCCACAAATAGTCCTCGGTGTTGGAGGCTTCACCCGTCGAGGTAAACACACGGAGCTTTGGCCAATCACCCGGCGATACGCTCTCGCGCGCACGCCAGTTGCGCACCATCGCGGGCACGACACCGAGCATCGTAGCGCCGGCATCGCGCACGAATCGGGTGAACCCCTCTCCCGCGGGGGCGCCTTCGTAGAGTGCCATCGTCGCCCGGTTCAGGAGACTCGCGTAAATGAGCCACGGTCCCATCATCCATCCGATGTTCGTTGGCCAGCACAAAACGTCGCCGCTATGAACGTCCTGATGAAAATGCGCGTCCATCGCGCTCTTTATGGGCGTGAGCTCGCTCCAAGGTATCGCTTTGGGGGTACCCGTGGTGCCCGATGAGAAGAGCACGTTCGTCACATGATCGGGGTCCGACAGAAAGCCAGGCGTCTCGGTCCGTTCGGATAGAAAATCGCTCCAAGCCAGATCGCGAGGCTCGAGCTTACCCGCCTCGACCTCAACCACGACGGCGAAGGGACGCGCTTCGAGCTGCTCGATAGCGGCCCGGACTTTGGGATAGAGCGCAATCTTGCGTCCGGCGCGCTCATAGCTCGCGACCGTCACGACGGCCCGGGCAGCGGCAATCTCCATTCGGCTCGCGAGCTCCTCGGACGAGAAACTATCCGCTATCGACACGACACGGCAACCGGACCTGACCGTTCCGAGATAGGCAACTACGCATTCGGGCGTCATCGGCATGTAGAGGGCGACGCTGTCGCCCGGCTCGAGCCCGTGCTCCGCCAGTCCGTTTGCAAACTGGTTCACACGCTCTTCGAGCTCATGGTAGCTCAGCCGTTCGACGGTTCCGTCCTCCTCGCGCCCGTAGAGGATCGCGGAAGTCTCTTCCGGAGCTTGGAAGCAACTTCGCGTGATCTCGAGCGTTGCGCCCGCAAACCAACGAGGATGCTCGGGGCCGTCCGAAAGGTCGAGGACCATGTCCGCGTTCTTCTCGAAGAGGATCCCGAGCCGGGCAACGACCCGCTCCCAAAACTCCCCGCGATGATCGAGGGTGTATCGATGGAGCGCCTTGTAATCATCGAGACCCAGCTCGGACGCAAAAGACGACAAGTTCGAACGCTCCTGGGTCGCCGCACTCGGCCACCATGCGGGAGGCGGCCCATCCTCGGTTGGCCAATCACGATAAGCGCTCTTGAACGTGTTCCAATGTTCCGAAAAAGGCAGGCTCTCACCGCCTTGGACGCGCTCGACGAAGCGCCTCCATCTTTGCTCGCCCGCTCGCGGTCGGTTATTCATCTAAAAGACTTCGAGGAGGAGAAGCTCGGCCGAAAGAGACGGTCGGTCGGAAAGAAAGGGAGGGAGGATTCCCGACCGCCGCAACTGAGAGCCGATGGCTTAACCGCTGTTACCTGATTAAGATTTCCCCCTTCTCAGAAAAGTCGGGACGTCGAGGTCTTCTCCGTCCACTGTTTCAACGGTGTCGAAATCGAGGTCGGCAGCGAGGTTTTGCGCACCTTTGCGATAGAACTCCTCACTTCCAGCGGCGATTTTTTCCTTCGGCGGCTTGTAGTTTTGGATATCGACCGGCGTCACCGTCTGCCGCCGACGGCTACTTTCGTGACGGTTGAAGCCTGTCGCGATGACGGTGACCTTGATCTTGCCGGTCATCTTCGGATCGACAACAGCACCGAAGATGATGTTCGCATCGACGTCGGCCGCTTCGTAGATTATCGAGGATGCGTCGTTCACTTCGAGAAGGCTCATATCTTCGCCTCCAGTAATGTTGATGATGACGCCCTTGGCGCCGTCGACCGAAGCGTCCTCGAGGAGCGGGCTGCTGATGGCCATCTTGGCGGCATCTTCCGCACGCTTCTCGCCTTCCGCGATACCCGTTCCCATCACGGCGTCGCCCATACCGCGCATGATGGTGCGCACATCGGCGAAGTCCAGATTGATGAGACCCGGCACCGTGATCAGATCGGAGATGCCTTGAACGGCTTGACGCAGCACATCGTCGGCCTTGCTGAACGCGTCCGAGAGCGATGTCGTGCGCTCGACGGTCTGCAGCAAACGATCGTTCGGGATCGAGATGAGCGTATCCACCTGCTCCCGTAGCTCGCGTACGCCTTCTTCCGCTTGCTGCTGCCGGCGGCGCCCCTCGAAGGTGAAGGGCTTGGTGACAACGGCAACCGTGAGCGCCCCGAGCTCGCTCGCGAGAGAAGCGACGATCGGGGCACCCCCCGTGCCCGTGCCCCCGCCGAGCCCGGCGGTGATGAACACCATGTCCGCGCCCTCAATGGCTTCGATAATTTTCTCGGTATCCTCGAGCGCGGCCTGCCGGCCGATCTCGGGATCCGCGCCGCAGCCGAGTCCTTTGGTGAGCTTCGCACCGAGCGTGATTTTGTCGGGCGCACGGCTCGCTGCAAGCGATTGCTGATCGGTGTTCGCCGCCAGAAACTCCACGCCTGCAATTCTTGATTCGATCATTCGATTGACGGCGTTGCTCCCGCCGCCTCCGACCCCGATGACTTTGATGCGGGCTTTGGTCTCGGTACTGTCATCTAAAGACACCCGCGGAGCGGGGTTGTCTTCTTCGAAACGAATCCTCATGGTTCCCTCCCTTGCTCTGTCACTGCTTCAACCTCCTGAAATAGAAACGTTCACCAAACGGCGGAACCGTTCCCAAAATTTCCACCACGGACCCGAAGCGCTCGATGGGATCAGCTTGTTGCTCCGGATATGGTGGGCGTAGAGCACGAGCCCTACCGCGGTGGCGTAAGACGGATTGGCCACGACATCGACGAGGCCTCCGACACCGCTCGGCGTGCCGCAACGGATCGGCATGTCGAAAATACGATCGGCGACCTCGGGGAGCCCCTCGAGCGCCGCGCTCCCTCCCGTAAAAACGATCCCCGAGTTCAAGACACGCTCATAGCCCGCACGTTGGATTTCTTCGTAGACGAGGTGGCAAATCTCCTCGGCCCGCGGTTGGAGGATGTCAGAGAGAAGCTGCCGCCCGAGTATGCGTGCTTTGCGCCCGCCGACGCTGGGCACTTCGATCGTGTCCTCGTCCGAGACCATCGTGGCGAGACAGCACCCATATTTCTTCTTGATCTTCTCGGCCTCGGCGATCGGCGTCCTGAGACCCACGGCGACATCGTTCGTGAAGTGGTCGCCACCTATCGGGAGAACCGACGTGTGCCAAATCGTGCCTTTGTCGAAAATCGCGAGATCCGTCGTGCCGCCGCCGATGTCGACGAGCGCCACCCCTAGCTCCTTCTCATCCGGCGTCAATACGGCTTCGGCGGCCGCGAGCTGCTCGAGCACGGTCTCCGTCACCTCCATCCCGGCGCGGTTCACGCAGGTCACGATGTTCTGCGTCGCCGTCGTCCCGGACGTGATGATGTGGACGTTCGCCTCGAGACGCGATCCCGTCATCCCCGTTGGATCATTGATACCGTCATGGCCGTCGACGACGAATTCCTGCGGGAGCACATGAACGATCTCGCGATCATTGGGAAGAGAGATCGCTTTCGCGGCATCGATGGCACGAAAGACGTCTTCCCGCGTGATCTCTCGATTCTTGTTCGTTATAGCAACGACGGCTCGGCTGTTGAAGCCTTTGATGTGACTGCCCGCGAGGCCGACATGCGCGCGCTCGATCTCGACACCGGCCATGAGCTCGGCCTCGTCCACCACCCGCTTGATGGAATCCACTGTCTGCTCGAGGTTTATGACCATCCCTTTGCGCAGTCCTTTGGATCCGGTGGAGCCGATACCGATGATGTCGATGCGCCCCTCTTCTGTAACTTCGGCGACGATAGCCGTGACCTTCGTCGTGCCGATGTCGAGGCCTACGATGTATTTGTCTCGTTTGCTCAGAATGACGCACCTCCGGGGACGAATGTGGCCGCGGTATAAATCCCGCGTCCGTTGAATCCTTTGGCTCCCGCGACGTCTCTCAGCCGCAGATAAATCCTTCCGTCGAATCTCAAATCGACAGCGTCGAGCGCGTTGTAGCGCTTCTGTAACCCGTCCAAGAGCGGGACGAGCCTCTCGAGGCGCTCGACCATCGTCGCGCTGTTCACGAGGAACGTGACCGCCGGCTCCCGAAGTCGAACGGTCACCGAGCGTTCGCCCTCGGAGACGTCGAGCTCCGAGACCAGAGCCGAAAGCGATTCCCGCTCCATGAGCGCCGCCGCCATTCGCCCTGCAAGTGCGGCCCGTGCGGGGACGACACCATCGACGTCCCGCAGACCGCGTATCAGCACGAGCTTTTCGATGTTGTAATGCGGCGCTAGCTCGTCGAGCATCGTACCGTCTGCAGCCAAGAGATAGAGCTCGCCCAAGACCGCGACCGCGACCGGTGAGCGCTCCGCGATCCGGAGCGTCAGCGTTCGCGGCAATACCCGCTCGATCTCGACTTCGCGCACCCAAGCAGAGCGAAGGAGTCTCTCTCGCACGACTTCGAGATCGAGCGTCAGAATATTGGCGCCTTCGGAGAGCTCGAGCAGCTCCAGGATCTCGCCATCCGAAAGCTGCTCGTTGCCTAGAACGAGCACACGGGCCACGGCGAGCTCGGGTGCCTGTCCCGCGATCGTCACCGTCCAGACGAAAGCGGCGGCGAGCCCGAGGAAAGCTGCGAGCAAAGCGAACCACCGGAGCACGAGACCGCGGAGCCGGCGCCCCGGGCGAACACGTTGCCTCCTGCCGCGGAGAAAGCGCTCGGGTGGGGACGGCGTCCTTTTCAGTTCCACGTCATGATCTCCGTCTCGAGCTCGACCGACAACTCTTTTCGTACGCGTGTTCTTACGATGTCGATGAGATCGAGAATCTCCGATGCCCGGGCCGCGCCGTCATGCACGATGAAGTTCGCATGCACCTCGGAGATGCGCGCTTCCCCGAGGCGGAATCCTTTGAGCCCGAGCTCGTCGAGGAGCTTTCCCGCCGAGGCGCCTTCCGGGTTCTTGAAAATGCATCCGGAGCTCTTGACACCGACGGGCTGCGTCTCCTTGCGGAAGCGCATATGCTTATCCATGTCGGCGCGGACGGCCCGCGGCTCATCTTCGGCGAGCACGAGCCGCACATGCGCAACGATCAAGTCTCGGCCGAAGGAAGACGCGCGGTAGCGAAAATCGATCGCGTCCCCGGCGAGCGTCAAAGGTCCCCTGCTGAGCGAAACGGCGACTACCTCATGGACGAGGGGCCCAATCGAGAATTGGTAGGCCCCCGCATTCATCGTCAACACGCCGCCGAGAGAGCCTGGAATACCGACGCCGGCTTCGAGTCCACGCAAGCCTTTTGCGGTGGCTTTGCGCACGAGCGTCGGGAAGTGTACACCCGCCCCGGCTTGCACCAGGCCACCTTCCTCGAAGCGAATCTCGTCGAGCGCTCGCGTGTGCAACACGATGCCGCGGACCCCCGCGTCGCTCACGAGCACGTTGCTACCCGCGCCGAGAACGCGTACCGGCACGTCCTCCGCCCGCGCTAGGTCGAGGACCGCGCTCAACTCCTCCACCGTGCGGGGACGAACCAATAGCTCGGCGGGCCCGCCGATCCGAATGGTCGTATAGCGCGCAAGCTTTTCTTCATGGAAGCAAGGGATCTCCCGTGCTTCGAGCTCACGCGCAATCCTGTTAGGCCCGCCCACGCACAACCTCCGCAAGCTTGTCCGATACGGTCGTCACGCTTCCCGCTCCGAGCGTCAGGACGAGATCGCCTTCCTCGAGCGTGTCGCGGAGCGCCTCCGGCACATCGTCGATCTCGGAAACGAAGCGCACGTGCCGGTGGCCGTGCTCCTTGATCCCTTCAGCAAGTCGCTCCCCGCTCACTCCCGGCCGAGGCTCCTCGCCCGCCGGATAGATTTCCGTGACGACGAGCAAGTCCGCTTGATGAAAAGCTCGGCAAAACTCTTCGAAGAGAGCCTCGACACGCGAAAAGCGGTGAGGCTGAAAGATGACCACGGTGCGCCGTGCGAAGGCGTCCTTTGCTGTCGCGAGCGTCGCGCGAATCTCCGTGGGGTGGTGCCCGTAATCATCGACAACGAGAATCCCCGCCGCGTCGGCCTTCACTTGAAAACGACGGTCCACGCCCGAAAAAGATTCGAGCCCGGAGCGGATTTGGTCGAGCTCGAGGCCGAGCTCGAGACCGACGCCGATCGCGGCCAGACTGTTCAAGACATTCATACGTCCCGGAATCTGCAGGCGCACCTCACCGACGGACTGCCCGGAGAGCTTCAGCTCGAAACGCGAGCGCGCGCCTTCGAGCCGGACGTCTTGTGCCGAGATATCGGCCTGTGAAGAAAATCCATAGGTCACGTGACGGCGGCGAATCCTCGGCAAAATGTCCTGCACCCGCTCCTCGTCGAGGCAGAGAATGGAGGCGCCGTAAAAAGGCACTTGGTTCACGAAGTCGACGAAGGCCGTTTCGAGATCGTCCATGTCTCGATAGGTTTCCATGTGCTCGTAATCGATCCCGGTGACGATGGCGAGAACGGGAGACAATTGCAGGAAGCTTCGGTCCGATTCGTCCGCCTCGACCACCATGAGATCGGAGCCCCCCAGCTTCGCGTTTCCGCCGAGCGCCGCGATGCGCCCGCCAATGACCATCGTGGGGTCGAGGCCGGCGCTGTCGAGAAGCACGGCCACCATCGACGTAGTCGTCGTCTTCCCGTGCGAGCCCGCGACCGCGATGCCGTATTTGAGTCGCATGAGCTCCGCGAGCATTTCGGCCCGAGGAATAATCGGGATTTGCAGCTTTGTTGCTTCCACCACTTCCGGGTTGTCGTCACGCACCGCGGAGGAAATGACGACTACATCCACATCTTGCACGTGCTCGACACGGTGAGAGGCGCCCACTTTCGCTCCGAGCTTCGTGAGCCGCTCGGTCGACGGTGAGCTCTTCAGATCACTACCGCTCACGCTATAGCCGAGGTTCAGAAGCACTTCGGCGATACCGCTCATGCCTATTCCGCCGATGCCCACGAAGTGAACCCGCGTCTTTTTCGAGAAAAGAGCGCTCACGACAGCGCTCCTTCAGAAAGCCCGACGAGCCGTTCGGCAACTCTCTCGGCGGCGTCCGGCCTCGCGAGCGCCCGCGCGGCCGCCGCCATCACGAGACGCTTTTCCGGAGCGCCCAAGAGACTCACGAGCTCCTGCGTCAGCCGTTCGGGCGTGAGCTCGCTCTGCAAAATGCTGCGCGCGGCGCCAGAACGCTCGAGTAAGCTCGCGTTCGCCTCTTGATGGCCGCCGGCGAGAGGCAGCGGCACGAGCAATGCAGGACGGCCGCAAGCCGCGAGCTCCGCGCAGGTCGTCGCACCCGCGCGCGAGACCACGAGGTCGCTCGTCGCATAAGCTTCGTCCATCGCATCGATATAGGGAGTCACGTGCCCATTCACCGGAGAATCTTCATAGGCTCTTCGCACGCGCTCGAAATCGCTCGGTCCCGTCTGGTGCACAACGTGGAGCCGCTCGGAAACGCCCGCGAGAAGGGGCAAGCTGTCGGTCATGGCGCGATTCAATATCGAAGAGCCCTGGCTACCGCCAAAAAGCAGCACGCGCATGACAGGCCCTTGTGCTTCTTCTGTGAGCGGCGCGACGTCGACGATCTCCTGCCGCACTGGATTTCCGGTGACGACAGCCTTCGAGCCGAAGTGGCGGGACGTTTGCTTCCACGCGACGGCCGCTTCGTCAACGAACGGACCGAGCCACTTATTCGCGAGCCCGGGCTCGGCATTCGGCTCGAGGATCAACGTGGGTATCCCGCGAAGTGCCGCTGTCAAGAGTACGGTTCCCGAGACATAAGCGCCGAGACCCATGACGACGCTCGGTCGTAGCTTCTTCAATATCCGTCTCGCGTCGATCATTCCTTGCAAGAGGCCGAGAATCCCCTTTATCTTCTTCAAGCTCAACAGAGAGCCGCCCCTTAGCGGCTGTGCCCGCACATATTCGAGCGGGTATCCCGCCTTCGGTACGATCCGTGATTCGAGGCCTCGTTCGGTGCCGATGAACGTGACGCGGGCGCCTTCGAGCAAATCACAAAATCGCTCCGCGACCGCAAGGGCGGGATAGAGATGGCCACCGGTTCCTCCCGCCGCAACCACCAAATGCTCATCGCGCATGCTGAGACACCGATAGGAGAAGCCCGACCGCGATCATGCTCGTTACGAGCGAGGTGCCGCCGGAGGAGATGAACGGAAGAGTAAGCCCGGTCGTCGGGAGCATGCCGAGCGTCACGCCTATGTTGATGAGCGCTTGCCCGACAAGAAGCATCGTGAGCCCGGTCGCGACGAGCGAGCCGAATCGATCCGTTGCACGGCTCGCGATAACGAGACCACGCCAGAGAAGCACGCAAAACGCGGCGACGACACCGAGCGCGCCGATGAGGCCGAGCTCTTCACCGATCACGGCGAAGATGAAATCCGAATGAGGCTCGGGAAGATAGAAGAGCTTCTGCTGGCTCCTCATGTAGCCCGCGCCGAAAAGTCCGCCAGAGCCCACCGCAATGAGTGATTGGATGATCTGAAAGCCTTTTCCGAGCGGATCGCGAAACGGGTCGAGAAAGATCAGAAGCCGCTCGCGCCGATAATCCTCGCTCAGCACGAGCCAGAAAAGCACGGGCCCCGATACGGCCGCGAGCCAGGCGAGTTTTTGAACGGGAACCCCGGCCGCGAAGAAAAGACACGCAGAGATGAAGACGAGAATAAAGGAGGTACTGTAATCGGGCTCGATCAGCACGAGAAAAGCGAGAAAGCCCGTGGTCAAGAGTGAGGGCAACCAGCCGGAAACGAACTCGTTCAAGCGCTCGAAACGGCGGTCGAGTTCATAAGCGAGAGCGATAACGAGCGTGAGCTTCGCGAGCTCGGACGGTTGGAACGACAGAAGGCCGACGCGAATCCAGCGATGAGCGTTCTTGAGGGGCGGCGTGAACAGCACCCCAACGAGAAGGACCACCACGGCCGCGAGCAGCCCATAGATAACGACTGGATGTTTGAGCGTGCGATAGTCGAACCGCGTCAGCGCGAGCATCAGAAGAAGCCCAACGCAAGCCCACATGGACTGCTTGACGAGAAAAAAGTGCGAGCTCCGATGCGCATCATGTGCTACGACCGCCGAAGCGCTGTAAAGCATGACGAGCCCAAACGAAACGAGACAAACCGTCGCCACAAACAGCGTCCGATCCGGCGAAAGCTTCACCGCCAAGGCAGTCCTCCGAGGGTAGCCGGTAGCCGATAGCCGGTAGCGAAAGCGAGCGCCATGACTAAGATTCCGCCTGCAACTGATGAACGATCTGGCGGAATCGCTCCCCGCGCTCCCGGTAATCCACAAACATGTCGAAGCTCGAGCCCGCAGGTGAGAGCAGCACGACATCCCCTTGCTCGGTTTGGCGGTGGGCGTCGCGCACCGCCGATTCCAAGTCCTGGCAGAGCTTTACCGTGGTCACCTCATCGAGCGCGTCTTTCACGAGCTCGCGACTCTCTCCGATGGCGAAAGCAAGCTTGACGCGTCGCGAAACGACGTCGCGCAGATCGCGGAAATCTCCGCCTTTGAACCGCCCACCAAGGATCAGCACGATCGGCCGGTCGAAGCTTTCGAGCGCGGCCCGTACCGCTTGGATGTTGGTCGCTTTGGAGTCGTTGTAAAAGCTGACACCACCCAGCTCGCCGACTTTTTCGAGCGCGTGCGCCAGTCCCTCAAATTGCTCGAGTGCGTCTTCGATGGCTTCGCCCGAGACGCCGAGAAGGGACGCGGCCGCCGAGGCGGCCATCGCGTTCGAGCGGTTATGCGCACCCGGCACTGTGAACTCTTCGAGCGAAGCAAGAGCGGTCGTCTCACCGTTCTCGTGCCGGACGATCCACGGCCCTTCTTTGTGCACGTGTGGGTAGAGATCACCGAGACAATCCAGGTCGAAATATAACTTCTTGGACTTTGCTTTTCGCGCCATATCAACCGTCACCGGATTTCCGCCGAAGACGACGGCCCAGTCGTCCTCGCGCTGATTCTCGAAAATGCGCGCTTTGGCCTTCACGTAATCTAAAAAGCTCGGATGCCAATCGAGATGGTCGGGACTTACGTCGAGCAGCACGGCAACGTCCGCCCGAAAATTGTCGATCGTCGCGAGTTGAAAGCTCGAGGCTTCGATGACGAAGACGGTCGCATCGGTAGCGCTCGCGAGCTCGGCGGTGAGAGGAGCGCCGATATTCCCCGCAAGCCTCACGTCTCGTCCAGCAGCCACAAACATCGCATGCAACAAGGTTGCGGTCGTGGACTTTCCTTTCGTGCCCGTGACCGCGACGATGGGTCCAGACACCTCCCGAAATCCAAGCTCGAGCTCTCCCCATATCGGGATCGATTGCCGCCGCGCTTCGACGAGAACCGCCAAATCCAATGGAATTCCAGGGCTCGTGACGACCAGGTCGACATGAGTTGCGAGCTCGGGAGGCTGCGCGCCGAGAACGAGCTGCACTCCGATCTTCTCGAGCGCAACCGCAGCCGAATCGAGCTCCTCGCGACGACGTCGATCGTTCGCCACGATCGTGGCGCCTTGCGAGCTTAAAAAGGCGCAGGCGGCGAGACCGCTCCGGCCGAGCCCGATGACCAGGACCCGCCGATTTCGGTAGTCTTCGCGCATGAGAGATCAACCTGTTCCTCCTCACCTCAGCTTCAACGTCGTCAAGCTCGCGAGAGCGAAAATGATTCCGAGAATCCAGAACCGGATGATGATCTTCGGCTCGCTCCAGCCGGCGAGCTCGAAGTGGTGATGAAGAGGCGCCATGCGAAACACGCGCTGGCCGGTGAGCTTGAACGAGGCGACTTGGATGATCACCGAGAGAGCTTCCATCACGAAGACCCCACCCACGAGCACGAGAAGAAGCTCTTGCTTGATGAGAAGCGCGACCGTGCCAATGGCGCTTCCAAGCGCCAGCGAGCCAACATCGCCCATGAACATCTGTGCGGGATAGCAGTTGAACCACAAAAACCCGAGGCTTGCGCCGACCATCGCGCCACCGAAGATGGTGAGCTCCCAGATGCCCGGAATTTGGATCAAATCGAGATAGGCAGAAAACTGGGCGTGCCCGGTGACATAAGTGAGAACGGTAAAGGCGGCCGCGGCAATGAGCACCGTTCCGATGGCGAGCCCGTCGAGGCCATCCGTCAGATTCACCGCGTTGCTGGAGCCGACGATGACGAGTATCGCGAAGGGAATGAATAGCCAGGACAGCTCGGGGCGCAGTTCTTTGAAGAAGGGAAAGAGAAGCGCCGTGCTGTAATCCCCTTGACGCGACATATTGAAGAGCACGAGCCCGATCACGAGAGCGCAACTGGTCTGCAGCAGAAGCTTGGTGCGCGCCGACAATCCTTTGGACTGCTTGCGCACGATTTTGAGATAGTCGTCCGAGAAACCGATGAGCCCGAAAGCGATCGTCGTTAGAAGCGCGATCCAAACGAACACGTTGGTCAAGTTCGCCCACAGAAGCGTCGGCACGACGATGGCGGTGAGAATGAGCGCGCCGCCCATGGTAGGGGTCCCCGCCTTGGAACGATGAGTCTCGGGGCCCTCTTGGCGAATGTGCTGGCCGATCTGGAACTGCCGGAGGCGCGCGATGAGCCACGGCCCGAGCAAGAAGGAGATCGCGAGCGCCGTCAAGGTCGCCGATGCCGTGCGGAACGTGACGTATCGAAAAACGTTGAAGAACGAGTAGTCGGTATATAGCGGGTAGAGGAGATGGTAGAGCATCAGCGCGTCTCCTCCATTTTTTTATGGACATTCTCGATGGCTTTTTCGAGGCCGATACCGCGCGAGGCCTTGAACAAGACGACGTCGTTCTCGCGCAGATGTGGCGCGAGCTCGCGGCCGACCGCGGCGGCGTCCGCATAAGCCAAAAGATTCGCGTCGGCCATCCCCGCCTCCCGCGCCGCGTCCACGATGACGCCGCCAAGAGGACCCACACCCACGACGAGGCCGAGCCTCCTCGCGGCAATATCGCGACCGATCTCGCGATGAAACGTTTCCGCCCGCGGTCCGAGCTCCAGCATGTCGCCGACCACCGCGACACGGCGCCCCCCATCCTCCTCGGCCAACGCCGCGATGGCGCAGGCGAGCGCCTGTGGGCTCGAATTGTAGGTTTCGTCGATAACGAGCACGCCGGCCGGAAGCGACAGACGCTCTCCGCGATGGCGCGCGGGTGCGAGCGTTCTGAGCGCGGCCGCGGCACGATCGAGAGGGACGTCGAGAGCACGCGCCGCCGCTAGCCCGGCGAGCAAGTTGTAGATGTTGTGCCGTCCACGGAGCGACGACGCGACTTCGACGCTGCGCTCACCCTCTCGTGCGAGGAAGCGCAGTCCATCAGCGGTCGTTCGAATCTCGCGCGCTTCGAGATCCGCGGAGGCCTCGATGGCGAAGGAAAGCTTTACTCCAGCGAATTTTCGAGCCTGCTCGAGCACGAGCGGATCGTCCGCGTTGACGACGGCCACCGCGTCCTCCGCAAGGCCGACCAGAAGCTCGCCTTTGGCTTCCGCAATCGCTGCGACCGACGGGAAGAACTCGAGATGAACGGCGCCCACATTCGTGAGCACTCCCACATCGGGCTCGGCGATCTCGGTGAGCCTCGCGATCTCTCCGGGCTCCGACATCCCCATCTCGAGCACCGCGACGTCCTCGTCTCGTAGCTTCAGCAAAGAGAGCGGAAGCCCGAAGAGGTTGTTGAAGTTCCCCTCGGATTTGAGAACGCTATGCGCGGCTCCGATGGCCGTGGCAGCCGCATCTTTCGTCGTGGTCTTGCCCATGCTGCCGGTAATGGCCACGACGCGCGCGCCAGAGCTTCGACGGACGCCATGGGCAAGCTCTTGGAGAGCTTTCGACGTATCAGCGACGCGGACATAAAAGGCTCGCAACAGGTCATCTGGCGCTAGCGTCTCAGAGACGACGACGCCTGCCGCACCGCGCTCGAGCGCGCTCGCGACGAATCGGTGGCCGTCATGATGGGGGCCGCGGATCGCGATGAATAGCTCGCCCGGCGAAACCGTGCGGCTATCGATGGAGACGCCTCCTATTTCCGCGTCGCCCACGCCCGAGAGGAGCTCGCCGCCGGTCAAGCGCGCGACCTCTTTCGCCGAAAGTTTCACGATTCCGAGTCCTCATCGGGGGCGGAGACACCGTTCGCAATCTGTCGAACCACCTCGCGATCATCGAAAGATAACGCCTCGTCCTTGACGATCTGATAGGACTCGTGCCCCTTACCCGCGATCACGACCAAATCGCCGGCATGAGCGCCGGTCATCGCCAACTCGATGGCGCGGCGACGATCCGGCTCGACTTCCACATCGGCGCCCTTGGTGCCGAGCTGAATCTCGTCGATGATGGCGAGCGGGTCTTCGCCGCGCGGGTTGTCCGAGGTCAGAACCACGCGATCGGCGAGCCGGGTAGCCACGTCGCCCATCAAAGGCCGTTTTGTGCGATCCCTCTCCCCCCCGCAACCGAAAACGACCGTGAGCTTCGCGGCGGTCAGAGGGCGTGCCGCTTCGAGAAGCTTGCGCAGAGCGTCATCGGTGTGGGCGTAGTCGACGACGACATCGAAGGGTTTTTGAACCGCCACCCTCTCGAATCGCCCGGGGGCTCCAATCACCTCGTTCAACGTCTCGAGCACGCGCGCGGTCTCGAAGCCGAGCGCGCGCACTGCCGCGAAAGCAGCCACGAGGTTCAACCCGTTATAGTGCCCAAGAAGAGGACTTTGGATCGTGTGCGCCTCTTCGCCTTCGCTGAATTGCACCTCGATACCCGCAAGCGATGCTTCGATGTCTCGAATCGAGAGATCGGCCGTTTGCGAACGCCCGTAGGTCACGACTTCCATCGGAAGCTCCGCCGCTAAACGCTCGCCATAGGCGTCGTCGATACAAATCACGGCGGTCCCACCCGGGCGCAGATAGCGATTGAAGAGCCGTCGCTTGGCCTCGAAGTAGTGCTCCATGTCACGATGAAAATCAAGGTGATCGCGAGACAAGTTTGTGAAGACCGCGACTTGAAACTCGGTACCTTCGAGACGCGAGAGTGCTAATCCATGAGACGAAACTTCGAGAGCCCCATGGTCACAACCTTTTCGAACCGCCTCTTCGAGGAACGCCTGAATCACCGGAGCTTCGGGTGTCGTATGGCGCGTCGGCCAGCTACGTGCACCGATTTTCGCGACGACCGTCCCCCTCATTGTCGAGGGCGGCGATAGGCGCGAGAGGATTCCGTCGACGAGATAGGCCGTTGTCGTTTTTCCGTTGGTTCCCGTAATGCCCACGAGGTTCATCCGGGCCGCTGGGTTACCGAACGCCTTGGCGGCGAGAATGCCGGCCGCCTGTCGCGCGTTCGGTGTCTGGATCCAGGTAACGTCGTCTCGCTCAGGCTTCTGCTCGCTCACTACCGCCACGGCGCCGCGCTCGATCGCGTCGTCGAGATGAAGGTGCCCGTCGGTCGTCTCACCCCGAATCGCGACGAAGACGAAGCCTTCGAGAACATCCCGCGAGTCCGCCGTGACGCCTCTGACCACCAGCTCCCTCGGACCTTTCACGGTCTGAAGAGGAATGAGGCGCAAAAGCTCCGCGAGCTCGACCTTGCTCTCCTGCCGCTTCTTGCCCACGGGAAAACTCCTTGAAGTCGTTTCGATTTCGATATCAGTCAGTGATTTCATTCCGTTGTACCGGACTACCTCTCCGCGCACTTCCTGCTCTTCCCAACCCCATTCGATCTCCGTCGTAAGAAAACGTCGCCACCGTGACCCCGTCCTCCCACTGAAGCCCAGGCATACCAGGCCCGACCGGAACCGGACTGAGAACGAGTCTCGCTCTCGTTCCGGGCTCGAGGGCATGTCCAGCCCGCGGGACCTGCTCGAGCACAAAGCCCTGGCCTAGGATCTCCGGCACAATGCCGCGCGCCACGAATCGCACAAGACCGTCTCGCGCCGAAAGCCCGATGACATCCGGAGCGCCTCCCGCAGCGTCGCTCAGCGGATCCTTAGGCGTCCACGCCTCGAAAACCGTCTGCTGGCGAAGATTTCGCGCGTTCCTTGCGGGGCCTTGTGCGGTCCCTCCTAGAATAGGCCGCATTTGTGGCCAAACTTTGGCGATGCGGATGGGCGCTTCGTCACTGGGTGGCACCGCGAGATATCGGAGCGCGCGACGCATGATCCGCGCGAAAACCCCCGCGGCCCTCGAGCCCGAGTGATCCCCTTCGGGCGAATCGAGGATGACGAGCGCCGTCAACGCGGGCCTTCCCGCCGGAGCGAAACCGACGAAAGAAGCGATGTAGTCCGTCTTGGAATAGCCACCACGGACGGCCTTCTGAGCGGTTCCCGTTTTGCCCGCCACGACGTAGCTCGGAAGCTTGGCACGTTGCCCGGTGCCACGTTCCACCACGCCCACGAGCAAGTCGGTCAAACGGCGCGCGGTCTCCGTGTCGATGACCCGGCGAACCGGCTCGGGAGAAACGGGTGTTTCGAGACTGCCATCGGCGCCTCCGAGGCCGAGCAAGAGATGCGGACGCATCAAGTAGCCTCCGGCAGCGATCACGTTGGTAGCTGTGACCATCTGAAGCGGCGTCACTCCGATCTCTTGGCCGAAAGATATTGCCGCGAGCGTCACCGGCCCCCAAGTTTTCGACGGGCGAAGGATGCCACGGCTTTCAGCCGGAAGCTCGATGCCTGTCGTCTCTCCGAAACCAAAAGCCCGAATATACTTCTCGAAGCGTTCCTTGCCGAGACGTTGGCCGATCCGGATCATCCCCACATTCGAGGATTGCTCGACCACTTCCCTGAACGTCAAAACATCGAAAGCGTGCGAGTCCCTGATGATGCTGCCGCCCACCCGAATCATCCCGCGGCCGCAATCAATGCGCTCGTCCTCGGTCGTGACGCCTTCTTGAAGCGCGGCCGCCGCGGCGACGAACTTGAATGTCGAGCCGGGCTCATAGACATCCGTAACCGCGCGATTTCTCCAATGTCCTTCGGGATAGTCTCCGTAACGATTAGGGTTGAAGCTAGGAAACGACGCGATAGCAAGAAGCTCACCGGTCTCCGGGCGCATGATGATCGCGATACCGCTCTTCGAGTGGCTCTCGCGGATGGCTTGCTCGAGCTCCGATTCCGCGATGTGTTGCAGGTTCTCGTCGATCGTGAGAAAGGCCGCGCGGCCCGGCCGTGGCTTGGCATCGACGCGGCTCGCCGCGCGCCGGTTGCGCGCATCCGTCCAGATGATGCGGCGTCCAGGCTCGCCGCGGATTTCGTCTTCGAGCGCATATTCGACGCCGCTCATCCCGGTATTGTCGAGGCCGACATATCCGAGAATGTGCGCGGCGAGGCTGCGCTTCGGATAGTAGCGCCGGCTCTCGTTGAGAAAGCCGATGCCCGCCAAGTTGAGGTCACGAATGCAGCGAACCACACGTGGCTTTGCCTTGCGCTCGAGCCACACGAAGCTCCTGTCACCCTCCAGGCGCGCGGAGATTCTCGACAGAGGAAGGGAGAGACAGGTCGAAAGCTGTAGCGAAGCGTCGGTGACGAGCGCACCCTTGAAAGCTTTCGGGACCGCGTAGACCGATTCCACCTCGACGCTGGTCGCGAGCTGGCGCCCGTTGCGATCGAGAATCGTGCCGCGTCGCGCCTCCAGTTTCAGGGTATGCTGGTGCTGAAGCACCGCGCGCTCTTGAAGCGTCTCGCGCATCGTCACCATCAGGTAGAACAAACGCCCGCCTACCAAAACGACGCATATGGACGTCAAAAGGCCAAGGAACAAGAGCCTCATTTGGAACGGCGTGAGGGTGCGGTTCTCGTTCATGGTTTCTTTACTCGGACGCCCTCGGTAACGCCTCGAGCAATGGGCTGCTTTCGTGGGGCACCAGAATCGCCATATGCTCCCGATCGGGATAGACCATGCCGAGCTGCTCCCGAGCAATGCCCTCGATCCGCGCCGGCGCCAGCTCCGTCGCACGCTGCAGCTCGAGATGGCGTGTTTCCTCGAGCAATTCCTCGCGTGTCTGTCTGAGTTCTTCCATGCGATAGCCTATCCGGATCATCTCGAAGTGAGGCCATGCATAAGCAATGATGGCGGCCGTCAGGGCCAGCCCGGTGAGCGCAACCATAAAGAGCTCGCGATGGCGTTTGCGATCGAGCTGGCGCACGAGCTGCTCGTTTCGCACCTCTTTGCTCATGCGAAATTCGACGCGCGTCATGAGACCCTCACGAGCGCACGGAGCTTGGCGCTCCTCGCGCGGGGATTGTCCGCTATCGCCTCGGCGTCCGGAACGACGGGTTTTCTCGTGAGCACGTCATAGCGGATATCGGCGGCCGACGAACGGAACGCGTGTTTCACGGCGCGGTCCTCGAGCGAGTGATACGAGATCACGACCACGCGTCCGCCAGGCCGTAAGCGGCCGGGCGCTTGCTCCAAGAAGAGATCGAGCGCAGCCAGTTCTTGATTGACGGCGATACGAAGCGCTTGAAAAGTGCGGGTCGCGGGATCGATCCCCCGGCGCCTAGGACCGAGAACCGAGACGACGGCGGCGCGGAGCTGTTTCGTTGTGTGGATGGGCCGCCTTTGCACGATGCGGCGCGCAATGGCTCGCGAGCGGCGCTCTTCACCATATTCGTAGAGGAGGTCCGCGAGCTGATCGTCGGGAAGCTGGTTGACGAGATCCGCGGCTGTAAGTCCATCATCGCTATCGAAGCGCATGTCGAGCGCGCCGTCGAGCGTGAAGGAAAACCCTCGATCTGGATCGCCGAGCTGATCGCTCGAAAGCCCCAAGTCAGCGATGATGCCATCGACTTCCTTGGTCCCGTGTTCGTCCAGATGCGCGCCCAGCTCCGCGAAGGAGCCCGAGATGAACCGCAAACGCCCGGCCTCCTCCGCGAGCTTCTTCGAGCTCCGATAGATCGCTGCCCGGTCGCGATCGAAGGCCAAGACCCGGCCGTTGGGGGCGCTCGCACGCAAGATGGCCTCGGTATGGCCACCGCCACCGAGCGTCGCATCGACATAGATGCCGCCGTCTCGTGGATTGAGAAACCGGATGACCTCTCCGAGCAGAACAGGTCTATGTGTCGAGACGTCTCGTTCCATCACAGATTCGCTCTCGGATGCGAACCACGCGCCTACTGCCAGTTTCCCCACGGCCAAACCTTCTCTCTCTGTTCCATGTCAGATGTCGAACTCCGCCATGGCACGTTGATCGTCCTCACCGAACGGCTCACCGCGAATCTGCTCCGCCAGATAGTCGTGATTCCAAACCTCCAAGTGGTCCTGCATTCCCAGTACGTCGACACTTCCCTTCATCTGGGCGGATTCTCGAAGCTGCGCGGGGATGACGAGCCGGCCCTGTTTGTCGAGTGTGGTAGCCTGTCCAAAGAAATGAACACGTTTCAAGAGCTTCTGTTTCGTGGGGTGGAAATCGGGCATCCCGCAGAGCTTTCTCTCGAACTCGGCCCAGGACTCCATGGGGTAAATGCGAACGTTGTCGCCGCTCAAGCTGGTGACGAAAACGTCCAACCCAAAATTCGTCTCGATGAGCTGCAAGAAGCTCGTCGGAATTTTGAGTCGACCCTTTTCATCGACCCGAGCAGGATGATTACCCCGGAGCAATGTAAAGACCTCCCCCCCGGCCCTCGTCGAAACTCCCACCGACCGGCCAGATTTGTTACTTCTCTGCCACTTTATTCCATTTTGATCCACTACGATCCTAAAATAGCCACCACCTTAATGTCAAGAAGCATTTAAAGGGGTTCAGGTCCACCGAGACCCCTATATCTAGCGTAGTGTTTTCCCAACGTTTGGAGTCACGCAGACTCCGATCGTGTTGTAGTAAGATTCGTGAGGTTCCATGAAAGCAGGCATCGTCGGCTTCGACGGAGTAGGAAAGCGCACACTCTTTGCGCTTCTTACCCAAGTCACGGGTGCGGCCACGTCGCGCGTCGAGCAAATGGGCATGCTTCGCATCCCTGACGAAAGGCTCGAGGAGTTAACAAGGCTCCACGAGTCGAGGAAGACAACCGCAGCGACCATCGAGTTCGTTCTCCTTCCGAGCCTCGTCAAAGGCCGCGCCGACAAGCTCGACGTGAGCAGCTTGCGCAATGTCGATGTGCTCGTCCATGTCGTGCGCGCTTTCGAAGAGCCTTCCGTGCCTCACCCCGAAGGCAGCGTCGACGCCGCACGCGACCTCGAGCTCATGGAGCTCGAGCTCACCCTCTCCGATCTCGCCGTGGTGGAAAAACGTTACGAGAAAATGAAAGCGGATACGAAGAAAGGCCGTCCGACAGATGCGCACGAGCTCAAAGCACTCGAGCAGGCCACGAAGGCGCTTTCCGACGGCCGGCCGCTACGCGCCGCACTCTCCGCCGAAGATCGCGACCGGCTTCGAGGCTACGCGCTCTTGACGGCGAAGCCCCTGCTCGCGGTCGTCAATGTCGGCGAGGACGAAGCCAGCGGTTCCGCTCTCACCAAGAAGCTGGGTCTGACCGATTGGGCCGGTGCTCCAGGTTTCGCGCTGACCTACGTCTCGGCGCGCATCGAGAGCGAGATCGCGGAGCTCGGGCCCGAGGACGCCAAGACGTTTCGCGACGATCTAGGCCTCTCCAACGGGATGGCCGAGCGCGTCGTTCGAGCCGCTTTCGATCTGCTCGATGTCATCACCTTCTACACAGCGAGCGACATCGAATCACGAGCCTGGATTATTCCGCGCGATACAAAAGCGGCCAAGGCGGCAGGCACGATCCACAGTGATATGGAACGCGGCTACATTCGAGCCGAAGTGGTGCACTACGATGTTCTCGTCCGCGAAGGCTCTTGGAACGTGTGCCGCGACAAGGGTCTATTGCGCCTCGAAGGAAAAGAATATCCCATCGCCGAAGCGGATGTGGTGTACTTTCGCTTCAACGTTTGAAGGCTGTTAAAAGCGATCAATATTAAGAAAGCGTAACGCAAAGGCGCAAAGTCGCAAAGGCGCAAAGAAGAAAAAGAAGCTGAGAAGCAGAGAGAGTATCTTACGGTTTTTTTTCTTTGCTACTTTGCGTTACGCTTTTCTTATTATTGATCCTTGCGCCTTTTTCTTGTTTTGAGAGCGGACCTAGAGCATGAAGCTGGTTGTTCAGATTCCTTGTTTGAATGAGGCGGGGACGCTTCCGGAGACGCTTGCGGAGATTCCGCGGCATATCGACGGTATCGACGAGATTGAGATTCTGCTGCTCGATGATGGGTCGACGGACGGGTCGGCAGAGGTTGCGCGCCAGCACGGCGTGGATCATGTGGTGCGATCGACTCGGAGCCGGGGTCTTGCGGCGACGTTCAAGGCCGGGATCGATGCGGCGCTCGAGCTTGGGGCGGACATCGTCGTCAATACCGACGGGGACAACCAATATCCTGGTTCGGCCATCACGGCGCTGGTCGGGCCGATATTGCGCGGCGAGGCCGACATGGTGGTCGGCGACCGCCAAGTGGCGAGCGTCGAACATTTTTCCTTCACCAAGAAGAAGCTTCAGGCGCTCGGAAGCTGGGTCGTGCGGCAAGTCTCGGGGACCGACGTGCCCGACACGACGAGCGGCTTTCGCGCTTTTACACGCCAGACGGCGCAGCGTTTGAACCTCGTTTCCGACTACACCTATACGCTCGAGACGATCATCCAGGCGGGTAAAAAAAAGCTCGCTATCGCTTACGTTCCTATCGAAGCGCGCCAAACCCGGCCGAGCCGCCTCATTCGCTCGAACTGGGACTACGTGAAGCGATCGGCTTCGACCATTATCCGCATCTACGCGATGTTCGAGCCGCTCAAATTCTTCAGCTATGTCAGCGCGGCCTTCATCGTGCCCGGCATCGCTCTCGGGCTACGATATCTTTATTTTCGAGAAGTCCTCGGTGAGGGACAAGGCCACGTCCAGTCCGTAGTGCTCGCCGGCGTTCTCCTGATCCTCGGTTTCATGATCTTCCTCATCGGTCTCGTAGCGGATATCAACGCGTCGTCGAGACGGCTCCTCGAAGAAGTGCTCTATCGTCAGCGCGTGCTCGACGACCGGCTAATTGCGGAGGCCAAGAACCGGGAACGAGAGCATCAGGAAACCCATCTATGACGATCGTCGAGCGGACGAGTGTTCTCATCCCCGCCTTCGAAGAAGAAAGCGTCATCGCTAACGTCATCGCCGAGATCCAGAGCCTCGGCAACTGGAAAGAGATCGTCGTCGTCGATGACGGCTCCTCCGACCAGACCGCGGTGCGAGCCGAAAAGGCAGGTGCCAAAGTCGTACGCCACCCCTATAACAAAGGCAACGGCGCCGCGGTCAAGAGTGCTCTGCGCGCCGCCTGCGGGGAGTTCGTCCTGCTGATGGACGCGGACGGACAGCACCCGCCGAAAGAGATCGAAAAACTGATGGCGAAGCTTCCCGAATATGACCTCGCTGTCGGAGCGCGATCTTTCGGCGACCGGGCGACGCTTTCGAGAGGCCTCGGAAACGCCGCGCTCAACCGCTTCGCCACGATGCTCTCGGGCTTCAAGATTCAGGATCTGACTTCCGGTTTTCGCGCGGCGCGGCGCGATCGAATCCGCGAGTTCATCCACTTGTTCCCAAACGGCTTCAGCTATCCGGCTACGAGCACGCTCGCTTTCATCAAAGCCGGCTACAGCGTGTGCTTCGTCCCCATCGAAGGCAAGAAACGCGAGGGCAAGGAAAAGAGCAAGATGCGTCCCTCCCGTGAAGGCTGGCGTTTCGTCATGCTCATCCTGCGAATGATCACGCTCTTCAGCCCTCTCAGGATCTTTTTTCCCATAGCGCTCACGTTCTTCATCGTCGGCGCGGGCTACATGGTCTACACCATCATCGACGAGATGCACGTCACCAATTCGTCGGTGCTTCTATTGACGGGCTCGGCGGTGCTGTTTCTGTTCGGCCTTCTCTCGGAGCAGATCGCGGCGCTTCGCTTCGAGAAGACCCATCGGGACTGAGATGGCCCACCGGCTTCTCCCACGTTCCTGAGACGGACTGTCCTCGCACTTGAAGCTCGAGCGCGCTAGAAGCCGAGCACCAGAAAGAGAAAGAACGGGGCTGACAGGTGCCACAGGCCGATTCTACACGTCGAGCTGCTCGGCCGTAAAGGCGCGCTCCATGATGAAGTTGAAGCGCGCCGAAGGATCCTTCCCCATCAAATCCGAGATGACGCGGTCGGTCCGGAGCGCATCCTCGATGCGAACGCGTTGAAGGCGGCGCGTCTTGGGGTTGAGCGTGGTCTCCCACAGCACTTTGGGCATCATCTCTCCGAGCCCTTTGAAGCGCGTGATATCGATTTTCTTTCCCTTGCCGTGTTTTTCCATGATGCGCGCCCGCGCTACTTCGTCGGCCGCCCAAAACGTCTCTTTGCCGATGTCGATTCGGTACAAGGGCGGCTGCGCGATGTAGATGTGACCGGCGCGGATGAGCTCCGGCATATGCCGATAGATGAAAGTCAAGAGAAGCGTCGTGATGTGATGGCCGTCCGCGTCTGCATCGGCCAGCAGAATCACGCGCTGGTAACGAAGCTTCGACAAATCGAAGCTCTTGCCGAGACCGCACCCGAGCGCTTGAACGAGATCGGCGAGCTCTTTGTTCTCGAGGATTTTCGCGAGCGAGGCCTGCTCGGTATTCAAGACTTTGCCACGAAGCGGCAGCACCGCCTGTCGCGCGCGATCCCGTCCTTGTTTGGCTGAGCCGCCGGCCGAGTCGCCCTCGACGATGAACAGCTCCGTATCCGCCGAGCGGGTAGCAGTGCAGTCGCTGAGCTTTCCTGGAAGCATCAGCCGCGCTGTCGTCGCGCTCTTGCGGGTCACCGCCGCCGAAGCCGCGCGCGAAGCTTCACGCGCTCGACCGGCGAGGATGATGCGCGCGACGATGGCTTCGGCCGCCGAGCGATTGTGGTTGAGCCAGTGCTCGAGCCCGGGCCGCACCGCTGCATCGATATATTGCTGGACTTCAGGATTGTTGAAGCGGTCTTTCGTCTGGCCCTGGAACTGCGGATCGGTCACGAAAACGCTCAGCACCATGACGAGACCTTCGCGTATGTCTTCCGAAGAAAGCGTGACGCCTTTCGGCACGAGCTTGTGCGTTTCGATGTAGTTGCGGATCGCCTTTCCGAGGCCGGAGCGGAGGCCGTTTTCGTGTGAGCCTCCCGAGGCTGTCGGGATACCGTTGACGTGGCTTCTGACGAGCTCGTCGGTCGACTCCGTCCATTGACCGACGAGCTCGATCCGCGTCCCTTGACCGTTCTGCGCGCGCTCGAGCACGAAAGGCGCCTCGTGCACCGGTTTCGCGCGCCGGTCAGAGAGGATGCGGGCGAGATAAGCGCGGATCCCCTCCGAATGCTCGAAGACCGTCTTCGTCTTGTTGACCTCGTCGATGAACGTGATGCGGAGGCCTTTGTGCAGATAGCTCGTGGTCTCGAGCCGCTCGCGGATGGTGTTCGGGTTGAAGCGGGTGTTCGGAAAGATCTTCGGGTCGGGATGAAAGGTGATCTTCGTCCCCGTGCCGCGGCCTGAGCGTTTTTTTTGCAGCTTGGTAACAGGCTTTCCCGCCTTGAACTTCATCTCGTAGACGCTTCCGTCCCGCTTCACAGTGGCAACAAGATGCGACGAGAGCGCGTTCACGACAGAGGCGCCGACACCGTGGAGCCCTCCTGCCGTCTTGTAGTTCTGACCTTCGAACTTACCACCCGCATGCAGCGTCGTGAGGATGACCTCGAGCGCCGACTTTTTTGCGCGCGGGTGTTTGTCGACCGGGATGCCGCGTCCGTCATCCGAAACGGTGACCGAGGAGCCGTCAGCGTGGAGCGTGAGCTGAATCGCGCTCGCATAGCCGTTCATCGCTTCGTCGACGCTATTGTCGAGCACCTCCCAAATGAGATGGTGGAGACCGTGCGATGAAACGCCCCCAATGTACATACCGGGGCGCTTTCGCACCGGCTCGAGGCCTTGAAGAACGGTGATGTCCTTCGCGGTATAAGACGCCATCAGCTTGCGGTCTCCTTGCTCTTTGTAGCTTCTTCGCTCTCGAGCGGCTCAGGAGCCGTCACGTCAGCGGGTACAATCTGCGCGAAGGTTCCGTTCTTGAGAAGCTCACGACCGCGGCCCGCGCGCGACGTTACGCCGTATCGCCCACGGCTGACGATTTTCTTGGCGCCGCGATTCGTCAACATTGTCAAGGCGTCGCTACTTTCGGCCGCGGCGATGAAACCGAGAACGCGGTCTTCTTTTGCGAGCTTGATGAGAATCGTGCCGCGCCCTGGGCCTTCGAGATAGTTCACGTCTTCGGACTTGCAGAGAAGCGCGCGCGCTTTGACCGTCGCGGCGATGATGATCTCGTCCCCATGGATGGGAAGAACACTGACCACTTCTGATCCCGAGCCGAGCCTCGCGAAGCGACGGCCATTGCGCGTGCTCGGCTCGACAAAGTGCTCCAGGCCGAAACGGAGGGCGTAGCCGTCGCTCGCGACCGCGATCGCATGCGTCTCGGGCGCATAGTCGGGATGGGTCTCGTCGACAAAGATGTTCCCGATGACCCTCGGATCCAAGCTGAAGGCGTTGACGATCCGCTCCCCGTCGCGGAGCTTGAAGAGCTTTTGGATTGGTTCTCCGTGGCCCGTAGTGGCAGGAAGGTCGATGATACGCGACGTATAGATCGCGCCGAAGTTCGACACGAAGGCGCAGGTGGCGCGCGTGCTCCCTGCGAAACAGGCCATGACCGAGTCGCCTTCGCGAAGTCGCGTCTTGGCCGGGTCTTTGATCTCGCGCTGGCGCTTCAGCCAGCCATCGGTGGTGACGAGTACGTGGTTGTCCTCGGCGACGATGAAATCGTCCGCGGTAAAGGAAGGTTCGTCTTTTACCGCTTCGATGATCGTGCGCCTCGGATCGGGAGCTCCGTAAGCTTTTCGGATCTCGACGAGCTCCTTGCGCACGAGCTTCCAGCGCGCTTCCTCGTCCTTGAGGAGTTTTCGTATCTCGGTCGCGCGCTTTCTGCGCTCGCCGAGCTCCTTCCGGACCATGAGGATCTCGAGCTTCGCGAGACGATAGAGCTTGAGCTCGAGAATGGCGTCGGTCTGCTCCGCGTCGAGCGGGAACTTGGTCATGATCTTCTTTGCGGCGTCTTGCTTGCCGTTCGAGCGCCGGACCAGGCGCAAGATCTCGTCGAGAGCGTCGAAGACCGTCTCGAAACCTTGGAGGATGTGAATCCGCCGCTTGATAGCTTCGAGCTCGTTCTCGAGTCGGTGGGTGACGACTTCCATCCGGAAGTGAAGGAAGTGCCACAGTAGCTCGCGCAGCTCGAGCCGCGCCGGGCTCCCGACTTCGGGATTCTCGGTCGGGACGAGGCAGGTCAAGTTGATGCTGAAATTTGATTGGAGCGGCGTGTTCTTGTACAGATAAGCGAGGACCTTCTGTTCATCTGCTTCGGCTTTGAGGCTCAGCTCGATGCGCACATCATCCGTCGAGATGTCTTTGACGTCGAGAAGAAGCGGCATCTTCCGCGAAAGAACGACCTCGGCGATGCGCTGGACGAGCTGCGCTTTGTTGACCATGTAAGGGATCGAGGTCACGTAGAGAAACTTGGTGCCACGCTTCGTCTCACCCGGCTCGATCGTGGCGCGCACGCGTATGGTGCCACTGCCACTCGTATAGAAGCGCTTCAACTCCTCGGCATCGTTCAGAATCTGGCCGCCCGTCGGAAAATCCGGACCCTTGATGTAGCGGCACAATTGGTGCGTCGAGAGCTCCCTGTCCTCGAGTTGGGCATCGAGCATCTTCACCAGCGCCGTCATGACCTCGTCGAGGTTGTGCGGCGGGATGTTGGTCGCCATCCCCACAGCGATACCCGTCGCGCCGTTGACTAGAAGCACGGGGATCTTGGTCGGCAGGACCACCGGCTCCTTGCGGGTGTTGTCATAGTTCGGGCGTAGGTGCACCGTGCTCTGTCCGATCTCGCCAAGGATCTCATCGCAGACCCTTGCGAGGCGGCATTCGGTGTAGCGCATAGCCGCTGCGGGATCGCCGTCGAGCGAGCCGAAATTACCGGAGCCTTGGACGAGCGGCAGCCTCGTTGCAAAAGGCTGAGCGATACGTACGAGAGCATCGTAGATAGCGCTGTCGCCATGCGGGTGAAACGAACCCATAACGTCCCCGACGACCTTGGCGCATTTACGAAACTTGGAATCCGCAGTCAAGTGCTGCTGCCACATCGTGTAGAGGATGCGCCGTTGCACCGGCTTCAGCCCGTCGCGCACATCCGGCAGCGCGCGCGACGTAATAACGGACAACGCATAATTCAAATAACGCGTCTCCGCCGCTTCGTGAAGCTCGACCACCGACCCGTCGGCACTGTCGGCACGGTCGAACGTGGCCCCACCACCAGTGGAAGGAACAACGTCATCAAAGGAAAGCTGGTGCGGCCGCCGCACCTCTTCGGCTGTGGAAACGGAGCCCTTCGCTTTGCCGTCGGGTCGAGTGCCTCTAGACGACTTCGCCTTCTTTTTCGTGGACGCTTTCTTGGCTTTCTTCTTCGCCAACGGGCCCGTTGCCTCCTATTTCCAACACTAAGGTAGAGAAAAGAACCCAAAGACGCAAGTAGAGAATGCTTACACCGACAAAATCACCGTTAAAAGAAGAGCAAGAGATCAATGTTGATCTCTTCGAAACGTTGCTAGGAGAAGAGAGCACGGAAGAGCATGAGCGAGCCTATCATCGCGAAGAACACGAGAAAGAGAAACAAGCTGATGCCGGCAAGGAGTGCTATGACGGCTGCGGCTCGTGGACGTGAGAGGGCGCCTACGCATTCGAGCGTGAGGCCGGCAATGACCGCGAGGTAGACGAGCGCAAAGAAACCTAGAAAAGGTCCGATGATCGGAACGGCTTGCACCCACTGGACCGGTGCGGCCAGCCCGAGCGGACGATAGAGAGCGAGAAAGCTCGCCGAGCCTCCGAAGAGTCGCGAGAGGATACTGAGAAGACCGACGAACACGAAAGACAACAACGTCACGAGGATCGGTCCGAAGATGAGCGTTTCGAAACTATAGCGGCCGGCACCGATCGCGAGCCCCGAAACGGCAAAGAAAATCAGTGCAGGGAGGAGCGCGTCTTCATCTTTGGAGACGACGCGAATGGCGTCGGTATCGAGCTGCAAGATTTGGATACTTTGCTGAAGATAGTTACCGAAATCCATGCGCTCGCCTTGCTCCGATTCGGACCGCGTCTGTTCAGCGATCATGAGCCTATTTCTTTCAAGACCGTCACCAGGTTCAGGAGGCCTACACTTACGCCGCCATCGACGAACAGTACTTGCCCCGTAATATAGCTCGCTTCGTCGCTGGCCAGGAAGAGCATCGCTTTTGCGATCTCATCGGGCTCGGCAATCCTGCCGAGCGGAATGCGCTGGAGGAGCTTGGACCGTACGTTGTCAGGGATTCTAGCCACCATCCTTGTATTGGTGAACCCAGGCGCGACCGCGTTGACGCGAACACGTCTCGAGCGTAAGCCGAGAGGCTGCGAATGTCATTCAAGGCAACTTTCGCGCCCTCTTCCGCAAATAACAGCGCGGCGGCGCGCCCGATGCCGGAAGCCGCACCCGTATTAAGGGCCGTTTTGCCCGCAAGACGCATGTCCGAAATCGGCCTCCAAATTTTGGGAAGCCCTATCCTATCAGAAACGTAGGACTCGGCGGCTATGAAAGGTGCGTAAAAGATACACCAGACGCCGATTAGGTGTCTCTTATGCGATACACCTCCTGACCGCGAAGATGCGATAAGCTATTAAACCTTGTCGTAGCTACTATTTGCACGTGCACGGCAAGCTCGCCGCCTGGCATGATAGTTGCTTATAGGGACCCCGGAACGTCAGATACGAATGCAAAAGCAAACAACCCTCAAAGAAATCACCAGCTGCGTCGGGATCGGCCTTCATTCTGGCCGAAGAGTCGAGCTCACGCTCAAGCCAGCACCCGCCGATAGCGGCATCGTCTTTCGACGCGTGGATTTGCCTGACATGCCTGACATGCCTGACATGGATGACATGGCTGACATGCCCGATAGGGACATCCCTGCCACGATGGAGCATCTTTCCCATATCAATCATGCCACGTGCCTCGCGCGGGATAACGTGCGGATCGAGACCGTCGAGCACCTGCTAGCCGCGTTTCGCGCGCTTGGCGTCGACAACGTGATCGTAGAGCTCGACGGCGCCGAAGTACCCATCATGGACGGAAGCGCGGCGGCGTTCATTTATCTCATTCATGAGGCGGGCATTCGAAAACTCACGATGCCTCGTTCCGTCATCAAGCTCAAGAGTCCGATCTCCGTGACGGATGGAGGACGTTTTGTCGCAGCCTATCCTTCGGATAAGTTCAAGGTCAGCTACACGATCAACTTCGCGCACCCTCTTCTCCGGCACCAGGAATATTCGACGGAGATCAACGAAACCAGCTTCATCGAAGAAATCGCTCCCGCACGGACTTTTGGATTTCTGAAGGACGTCGAGCTCATGCGGCAACGGGGCCTCGCCCTGGGTGGCTCGCTCGATAACGCCGTGGTTCTCGGTGAGACCGGTGTTCTGAACAATCCCTTGCGTTTCCCTGACGAGTTCGTACGTCACAAGATTCTCGATTTGCTCGGCGACCTCGTATTGCTCGGCAAACCGCTCCAGGCCCATGTCGTCGCGATGCGCGCCGGCCACGAGCTTCACACGAGACTCGTCAAGGCCATCCTAGAGACACCGGATAGCTGGGAGCTCGTCACGGAGCCCACGCTAGCGCCGTTTGCCCCCAAAGTCGCCCAGCCGCTACTCGCCCGCACGTCCCGCTAACCCCGCCCTTGGTTCCGAAATTCCGGATTTTCCTCTGCGTCCTCTGGTCTCTGCGGTTCAAAACGCTTTCAGGTTTACCTGGCGAGATCTAGATCTAGAAAATAGCCCCCCTAGTCAGGCAATGGAGCCGTAGCGCTCGCTGCCCGAAATGCAAAAAGCAAGGAGAGGTGGGGATAGGAGGAGAGGTGGGGATAAAAGACAGAACAGATCTTTGCTTTATCCCCATATCCCCGTTTTTATCCCCACCTCCCCTTGCTTTTTGCGGCCTCGAAGTCAAAGAGTGGATCTCGAGGCCGCTCCGGTCTCTACCAGTGAAGCCGTAGCGCTGAGCTGGCAGACTAGTGCCGCTCGGGCACTTCCACGAATGCTTTCACGCGTATCGTGTGCACGCGCGCCGGGTCGTTCGACGCCACGGAAACGCTCTTTTCGATGACGCCCTTGTACTTCCGCGTCTCTAGCGTCACTTCGAGCGTCGTGGATTGGCCGGGGTTTAAAACACGTGTCTTCGCGATCGCGGCGGTGCAACCGCAGGAGGTGGAGATGCGACGAATCTCGAGAGGCTCGGTACCGACATTCGACACCGTGAATACGTGCAGCAATTCTTGATTGGGTTTGACACCGCCAAAGTCGTGATCGCTCGGCTCGATCTCCATACGCGGGCCGCTCTTGTCGTTGTTACGTTGCGCCGCAGAAGTTATGGCCGTCGCTGTGGCCGCGACGAGTATCAGAATCCCGACGAGGTGCGGAGCTCGGTCGTGTTTCATAGCTTCGATTCGTTGTCCTCGCCCGCCTGACCACTCAGCTTTTTCATGTAAGCGCTCAGACGTTCATTCTCGTAAGTCACCGTATTCAAAAAGAGGCTTTCGATGAGGTACTGCTTGCGCGTATCTTCGTCCATGCCTTCCACGATGTTCACGATCTCGCTCATCATGTCGTCGAACGTCGCTCTGAGCTCTCGTTTGAGCGTTACTTCGCGATAGAGCGACTCCAGTACAAAAAGAAGATCCCCGTCGAGAGGAATCTCCTGCCCCGTCAACATTTTGACTTTCTTCATCGCTTCCGCCCCGTGCCCGCTACCACGCTTCAAAAACTCTCGAGGGCAGTTTTTTCGTCCCGGAAGATTTCTATGAAATTGTGAAGACCCGTCATGCTCACCATGGTCTCGACGCGCTCTTGAAGCCCCACGAGCTTGATCGTGCCGGAGCCCTCGGCGACGGAACGATAGATGTCCATCAGGCAGCCCACGGATGCGCTGTCAATATAGTTGACTTCGCTCAAGTCGATCACGATCTTCTTGGCTCCCGATTCGACGACCGCCGAGACCTCCGAGAAGAATGAGCTCAGCATGGCGTAGACGAGCCTCTCCTCTTTGACACGAACGATTTTGATGTCATCTTGAGTGTCGATTCGAAGATTCATAATAAGTTACCCGTTGATTCCGTTCGCCCTTTTCGAACGGTTTCTCATCGCGACCAGAGCCCGGCCGAGCTCGAGTCGTCCACGATTGATCCGGCTCTTCACTGTACCTTCCGGAAGCTCCAATTGTTCCACAATCTCTTGATAAGTCAGTTCTTTGATATCCCTCAGCATGACCGCCTCTCGCAGCTTGTCAGGCAGACCGGAAAGGGCCTTTAGGAGCATTTCTCGTTTGTCGCGGACCTCGACGGCGCGATAAGGGTCGAAACGCCCGGATGCCATCTCCTCGAGATGAACCTCGTGCTGGACGAGGGACTCTCTTTCGCGGCGACCGCTGCGATAGTGGTCGATGCAGTGGTTGCGGCTGACGGAATAGAGCCACGTTCCGAAATCGGCATTGGCATCGAACTTGTCCAGCGAGCGGAAGACCCGCAAGAATATTTCCTGGGTCAGATCCTGAGACTCCTCGTAGCGTCCCGTGAATTTATACGCAATTCCGAAGACGCGGCGGCGGAAACGCCGGACGACTTCCTCCCAGGCCTGCTCTTTGACACTTCCATTGCCGCGGCAGAGCTTTATGAGCTCCCGATCCTCGAGCTCGCTGACAGAAACAGACTCGCCGGTATCTGGCAATGCGATATCCTTTTGGTGCGTACTATCTCTCTTCGTTTGGCCGAGCGTCCGACTATTTCTTTGGGAGCTCAGGCCGCCGCGCAGCGACCCATGCGGTGTACCAGAAACATCCCGTATCGAGCGCGGCGCCCTCGAGAAGCTCCTCCAACAAAGGCTCGGCCCGAAGAAACATTCCCTCGTAATAGAAACGGTCGTAGCTCTTTACGCCTAATCGTGACAAATAATCGAAATAGAGTAGGTTGTCGACCCAGATATAGCTCTTGCGAGGTATCGAGATCGCATATTCCTCCGGATAGTCGAGATAAAGAGCGGACGGCGTGTGCACGTCGATCTTCCTCGCATAGACCTCGATCAGTCGTGAATCGAACCGCTCGCGCAATCCGTGCTGCCCTGTCGGCTCGCCATCGCCGTCTTTCGAGACATTGACCGGGACATACATGGCCCCGACATAGCGAGCGATCTCGGCGGAATGTAGGACGGCGGCGTCATAATCCGAGCTCTTGAACGCCTCCGTGAGCGCGTGGTAGCTTTCGATCAAACGCCACGGCAAATCCCCGGATTCCTCGAGCGCTTCCTCGCCGTATTTGCGAACCGCGAGCTTGCGGTCGACGGGGAGATCTGCAAACGGAAAAGGCTCCAGACGGTCCACTTCGAAGAGCAGCCGTGGAGGGAATATCGTCGGATCGGTCGCGGTCTCCAGGATAGAGTGTTCTCGATCCTTATAGAACTTCTTGAGGGGCTTGCCGAGGCTGTCAATGGCCTTCTCCAAAAAGAGCTTGACCCCCTCCTCGCTCCAAGGAAGCCCGATGTCAACACTACCGAGAACGAGCCAAACCGTCACCGTCAGCGCGAGTACACGTGTTGTCATTACCACTCCTCGGTCCAAAATCCGCTGCCAAGAGACCGCAGCAGCCCCTCCATTCTACCAGCTACCGTACCAGTACAAAACGCCCCCCTAACAGGGGACTTGCCTCGCCCAAGCCCGAAGGGCGAAGTTAGGGGGCCTGCCCCGCCGAAGCCCGAACGGCGAAGGCGGGAACCCGCGCGATCGTAAGAACATCCACGGCACCGGCACCGGCTCGAAGGAGCGCTCGAGCAGCACTGTTGGCCGTAGCGCCCGTGGTCAGAACATCATCGACCAATAGAAGTTTGCAACCGGCCATCTTTCGAGGAACGCGGCCGCGGTAAGCGCCTGACACATTGGACTTTCGCGCGGATGCGGAAAGCCCCGCCTGAGGTCGGTTGTCTTTCGTTTTCACGAGCAGACGCGGGCGCATCGGAGCCCCGGCGATGGCCGCCACCGCGCGGGCCGCGATCGCCGCTTGATTGAATCCGCGCGCACGCCGCCGCCTCGAAGAAAGCGGCAGGGGGATGACGGCCGCGTAGTCCTCGAGCTCTCCCGCCCGACACCAACGCTCGGCGGCCAGTCTGCCGAAAAGCGTCCCGAGGCGCGCGCGCCCGCCGAATTTCAACGCAAGCAGAAGGCGCCGCACACGCTCATCGTAGAGGAGTCCGGCACGCGCCTTGCGGAAGACCCGCTCGCCTCCGCGACACGGCCCACATAGGCCGGGGGCTACGCTCGCCGCGTAGGGAAGACCACAGGATTCGCAAAACGGTGGCTCGATACGAGGCAGCCCCTCAGTGCAACGCTCGCAGAGCGGGCTCAAAAGCGGCCGCTGCAAAAGCTCGTGGCACAAGAGACACTGGGCTGGGAACGCGAAAGCGCCGAGCCCGTGAATACCGGCACACACGAGCCGCTCCAGCCGATCGTATGTAGCGGTCATTGTAGACACCACGACAACTAACGCTCGCGCTCTTTCAACAACGTCGGTGGCCCTATGGAGTCGACCAGGTCGGTGAGGGTGCTATCACGGGCTCGGGCGTATCGACAGTTGGAAGATGCAGGCTCACCGTGCCCCAGCGCCCACAACGCGCGCAGCGCTCCGTCCATTCCGACGTGCGCCACGCGCAGCTTTCGCAGGCATAGTCCATCATCAGCCCTTCGACCTCGGCGACGAGCAACTTGGTCTTTTTGAGCGCGGCGGAGAGCTCGTTCTTGCTCTCCAGGATTCGAGCCATATAGAGATGGAACGTAGGCAGACCGCTCACGCGATCCTCGATCATCTGGAACTCCCGGAGCGCCTCGTCGAGCATGAATAGCCGATAGTGAAGCTTTCCCAAACAGTAGCGGAGCGGCACCTCATTCTCGCTGAGAACGAGGGCCTGCTTCCACACACCTATCGCTTCTTCCGGCTCCTCGGCGCGCAAATAGAAATTTTGGAGCGAAGAGAGGAGCTCCGTCGAGCCCGTGAGCTCGTAGCCGCGCTGCCACGTGCCTATCGCTTCTTCCGTCTCGTCGTTCGCGGCGAGTGCCTCTCCCAAACGGATATAGGCGGGGACAAAGCTCTCATCCTCGGCCAGTATCAAACGAAAGCCGGCGATCGCCTCCTGAGATCGTCCGGCCGAAAGCTGCGCCACGCCAAGGCCGAGGCGAAGGCCTTTCGCCATGTCCCGCTCGAGCGCACGCTCTTCGTCCGAGACCATGTCCACGAGACGGCTCTGCAGCGCACTCGCCTCTTCCCACTTCTGATGTCCGACCAGGAGATCCCGGAGTTGTCGGTGCGCCGAGACCGTCGGCAACGGCCAGCCTTCGATAATCTGCTCCAGGACGATCTTGGCACGCTCCTCGGCACCGGCGGCGAGATAGACATCCACGAGCGAGTAGAGCGCCACGAGATTATTCGGCGCCACGCGCGTAGAGCGCTCGAGCGTATCGGCAGCCTCCCGATAGCGCTTGAGCGCTCGAAGACTATCGCCTTTCTTGACAAGCGCGTGCTCGTGCTCGGGTTCGCGCTCGAGCACGGAATCGAAGCGCTGGAGCGCTTTTTCATGATGACCGTTGACCAAGGCGTCGAGCCCAGCCATGTAGAGCTCCTCGACGGCTTGATGGGCCTCGTCCACGCGACGCCGGCGGCGATCGCGAGCAAGACGCCGCACCCCTCCCGCGAGGTCGAAAAACAAAATGACCCCGGCACCGATCCCGAAAGCCGCGAGCATGACCATCCAAAGCTCGAGCACGACCGGCCGGAAGAACGCGAACTGAACCGTCACATACGCCTCATTCAGGCGAATCGTCGAAACCGCGAACCAGACGAACGCAAAAACAACGAGCATCGTGAGAAGAGTCCGAGCCCGCATAACAAATGCTAGTCTACCTCCTGAAGCAGAAACCCGAAAGCCAAGGACAGAGCCCTGACTGCCGACTGCTGAATGATTTCAGTCGACCTCATACCTCTTGCGACGCTGCCAAAGCGACTTGCGACTGATCCCAAGAATCTCCGCGGCACGGGTCGTATTCCCGCCCACATCCCGCAGAACCCGCTCGATATAGCTCTTCTCGACCGCGGCAAGGGTAGGTCGCTTGTGAAGCGTGACACCCCACGTGACGGACGGGCTCTCGAGAACGTAGGCAGGGATATCGGCTCTCTCGAAAGTCTCACTTTTCGACAATATCGCGCCGTGCTCGACGACGCCCTTGAGCTCCCGTACGTTTCCGGGCCAAGCGTAAGTCGCGAATAGCTCGAGCGCATCTGGCGAAAATCGTCGCGGCGCGCGGCCTCGGCGCTCGACCTCTTTTTCGAGGAAGTGCTCCGCGAGAGGAACGATGTCGGCAGGTCGCTCCCGAAGAGGTGGAAGCCGAATCCAGAAAACACCGAGACGATGGAACAGGTCGCGGCGAAAAAGCTCGCGCGTAACAGCCTCCTCGAGATCGGCGCTCGCGGAAGCGATGAGGCGAGCCTCGAGCTCGACGGGCTCTGTCCCTCCGAGCCGTTCGAATCGACGCTCCTCGACCGCCCGCAAGAGCTTGGCCTGGTGGAGCGGAGAAAGCTCGCCAATCTGGTCCAGAAACAACGTGCCCTTGCCGGCAAGCTCGAACTTTCCGGCTTTTCGCTGAGCCGCGCCGGTGAACGCGCCACGCTCATAGCCAAAGAGCTCGCTCTCGAGCAAGCTCCCGGGAATGCTCGGAAGATCGACCGTGACCATGGGAAGCGCGGACCGCTCTCCCCACAAGTGCAGCGCATGCGCTGCGAGGTCTTTTCCGGTACCGCTCTCCCCGCTCAGAACCACATTGCTTGACGCTGTCGCGAGACGCTCGAGAAGCCGCACGATTTCCACCATCTGCGGATCGTGGGCGATAATCGTGGCCTCGAGACCAGCCTTAACAGGCTTCGCCCTCGGCGCCTTGGGCATGAGGTCAGCTGGCGACAGCGATCTTTTGCGCGTCGCCCCAGAGGCGTTCGAGGTCGTAATATTCGCGGCTCATCGGCGTGAAAACGTGCACGACGAAATCCATATAGTCCATCAAGATCCATTCTCCACGCGGAAAGGACTCGACATGCGAGGGCCGCCGCTTCATCGATCGGAGCGACCTCTCCACCTCGTCAGCGATGGACTTGATTTGGCGGTGGCTCGTGCCAGTGGCGATCAGAAAGAAATCGGTAAAGCTCGCCAACCCACGTAGATCGAGAACCAGTATATCGGCAGCTTTTTTCTCCTGCGCCGCGGAAACCGCGGCCTTTAGCTCAGGGTCCAGCGCATTCAAGGTCAACTTAGTCTCGGTCAAATTTGTCGAGCCTCTTTGAATTTAGACAATTTCACGTCAGCCGCTCCTTCTGTACCAAGCCGTAGAGCTCGCGAACCATCTTCTGACAACCGTCGCCGGTCGCGGCCGAGACCGCGAAGAACGGAAGCCCAAAGCTCGCGGCCGCTTCTTCGAGAGCGTCGAGCCGAGCCGGATCTTCGAGCGCGTCCGTTTTGTTCGCGGCCACGGCTCCCGGTTTTCCATCCATGCCTTCACCATAAGCCTTGATCTCGCGCCGCAATGTCTCGAGGTCGTCGACGGGCTCTCTTCCCGAACTTTCGGACACATCAATGAAGTACATGAGACAGGCCGTTCGGCTCAAGTGGCGCAAGAAGCGATCGCCGAGCCCCGCACCTTCGCTCGCTCCCGAGATCAGACCGGGCACATCCGCCAAGACGAAGGAGCTCTCTTCGGAAATCTCGACGACGCCGAGATGAGGCACCAGGGTCGTGAACGGATAATCCGCGATTTTGGGCCTCGCGGCGCTGACAGCTGCGATGAACGTGGACTTCCCGGCATTCGGAAAGCCGACAAGGCCGACATCCGCGAGCAGCCGCAGCTCGAGCCGCACGCAACGTTGTTCGCCCGGGCTCCCCGCTTCGCATTTTCTCGGCGCCCGATTCGTCGCCGACGCGAAGGACACATTTCCCTTTCCCCCACGCCCGCCCCGAACGACGAGCAGCTTTTGATTTTCGTCGGTCAAATCTCCGAGGAGCTCGCCGGTTTCCGTATCGTGCACGAGAGTGCCAAGAGGAACGGAAAGCTCCATATCCTCACCGCGGCGCCCAGCCCGCTTGGCGCCTTCGCCGTTTCTGCCACGCTCGGCGCGGTAGTGGGGGCGGTAACGGTAGCCGGCGAGCGTGTTCTGGGCAGGGCTCGCCAGAAACCAGATCGAGCCGCCTCCGCCGCCGTGGCCGCCATCGGGCCCGCCGCGGGGGACATATTTCTCTCTGCGAAAGCTGACGACACCGTCGCCGCCGCGCCCCGCCTCGAGCTCGAGAACGGCCTCGTCAATCCACATCAATCCATTATATGAACGAAGCGGTTTGATCGAGGAGCGCGAAGTTTCGAGGACATCTTTCTCTGGGCGGTGCCGCCTCCACGTTTTGGAATAAGAAAACCTTACCGCAGAGGCGCAGAGACTTAGGTTGCACTTACAGGGTCGACGTGGATGAATCGTCCCTTCTGACCGCGTTTCTGAAAATCCACGATGCCCGTGATCTTGGCGAAAAGCGTGTCGTCCTTGCCGCGGCCGACATTACGACCCGGCTTGAAGCGCGTCCCACGCTGGCGAACGAGGATAGAGCCACCGCTCACGCTCTCGCCAGCAAACCTCTTGACTCCGAGCCTCTGCGCGTTGCTGTCGCGTCCATTGCGTGAGCTGCCTTGACCCTTTTTGTGTGCCATTTCTTTTGCTACCCGACTATCCTTCGATCGCCTCGACCTTCACCGCGGTAAACGACTGCCGGTGGCCGCGCATGCGCTGATACTGCTTACGGCGCTTTTTCTTGAAAACGAGAATCTTCTTACCGCGCCCCTGCTCCATGACTTTGGCCGTCACTGAGGCGCCATCGACATAAGGCTTGCCGAGCGCAACCACGCCGTCGCGATTCACGAGCATGACTTTGTCGAAGCGAACGGTATCGCCAACTTTAGCTTCGAGCTTCTCGATTCTGAGCTGCTCACCGGGAATCACCTTTTGCTGCTTCCCGCCCGTCTCGATGATTGCGTACACTTTTTAAGATCCTCCCAACCGCTTGCGCAGATCTAACCATTCTAGTGACGGACGAGCCTAATGTCAACGCACGTGGCTATCAGCTACCCGCTACCCGGCCGCCCACACAGCATGCGTGGGCGCTACGTACTACTAATGCTGCGCCTCAGAAGTTAAATCCTATCCAGAAATCCGTTTTCCAGCCCTCTACGGTGGTCGCGAAGTCCGTGAGCTTTGACCAGTTGATGTTCATGGGCATCCCGAAAAAATTGAATGAGAGGCCGATTCCGTAAGAGGCCACAGCATCGCCGAGCCCAAATCCCTCGGAGATACAGGGAGCATTGCCGCCCGGGCCGCAACGGGCTCCGAGTGAGGAAAACCGACGCTCGCTCGAGAAGAGGTTGAATGTCTGGTCGATGAAGTGGGCGCCACCCATATCTACGAAGAAGATCCCGCGTAGCGGACCGAAAAAGCCTATCGGCGTAATCGCGGCGTCGATGATTGGGAAGCGAAGCTCCGCATTGGCGAAAAAGCCCTTATTGCCGACAAAGGACTGGTAATTGTAGCCGCGCATATCACCGTTGCCGCCGAACCAGAACAAGTCCGGATTCTCGCCGTCACTCCAAAGACCCCGCATCCTGACGGCGAGCAAGCTTCCGCCGCCGATTTGAAAATATTTTCGCGCGTCGATGTCGATCGTCTGCCGCGAGAGAAACGGGCCGGACGGCGAAATGGACACACCCGCCGATATTGTGCTACCCGCGATGGGGCCAAAATTTCGAAACCGCGTCGTTTCTTGAACGAAAGTCGCCGATACGGGTAAAGCCGTGCCGTTGGGGTAGCGTTGAGCGATTGCGTTCTGGAACTGAGCGAAGTCGCCGCCGCCGAAGCCGGTGCCGGACGGATTGAGGAGCGGGTTCAGAACCGGGTCTTCGAACCGCGTGCGCTGGCGGATGATACCGGTGGATGCCTCCAAACGCCGGAAACGGCTCAGAGGATAGACGGCCGAGATCGTAGCGCCGTATTGCCGGATGGTGGAAATAGAATCCTGCCGTGTAAAGACGTTGCTCCCAGCGAAACCGAAAGGATTCGCAAAGAAGAAGCTCGTTGTGTCGAAACCTCTGAACGAGTATTGAAGCCTTCCGGCCCGGTTGGTATAACTCCCGAGATAGCTCCGGAACTCGCGCACGGATAACGCGAAGAACGTGAAGTTTTGATCGCCGAGCACATCGGAGAAACTGATCCCCGTGCCGCCGAAAAAATCGCCACCGGATGTGACACCGACGTTAATCGGCGGCGCACCATCGATGTAGAATTTCTCGAACGTTCCTTTCCGGCGCTTGTTCTCGGAAATGATCTGGTGGTTCACCGGCGGCACGAAATCGATCACGGGTCCTTCGGTGCGCACGATGAGGTCCGAGGAAATCTCTTTGACGGGCTCGTCCATCGGCAGCCTGTACAGGCCGTAATTCCCTTTGTAATAGCTCGTGAACAAGAGGACGTCTTCGTCCGAACGTGAATCGCCTTTGATGATAGCCGGTGAGAAATTGCCGCCCAGTACGTCGGTATATTGGATGATGTCGCCCGTTTCGACATCCATCGAACGGATGTTATATATGTCGTCGTCCTCGTTCGATGTGTAGAACATGACACGACCGTCGTCCGAGAAAACCGGCGAGGCGTCGTCATGGGTTCCAAATGTAATTTGCTCTTTCTTCGACGTATCGTTGAGATTGACACGGTAGATTTTGTCGTAGCCGCTGATGCGCCGGCTGTAATAGAGCCATTCGCCATCCGGCGTGACCGTCGGAAATTTGTCGAAGAACTTGTCGTCGGTGACGTTATAGAACTCCTCCGTCTCCATGTCGACACGCCACACATCGCTAATGCCGTCTCGAAGCGCCGTGAAGTAGGTATATTTTCCTTTTGGCCCGACATGTGGGAAATAGGCTCTGTCGACCGGGACTCGAATGCGCTTCACAACTTTCTCTGTGAGCACGTCGACGACAATGAGCGCGCGCCGTTTCCCAAAGCGGCCGAAGAACACGATGTGATCTCCGTCCGGGGTCCAGGCGAGGTTGCGTCCGATGAGCGAGTCTTCGCCGATGAGGCCGACGATGTTCTCGAAAGCACCGGTATATCCCGGCGTCAAATTCTTGATGATTGAGCCATCCGCGGCCGAAAGAAGAATAATGTCGAACTCGCCCTCTTTGCGGTTGACGCTCATGACCGCGATGATCTCTTTCGAAGGAGACGGCGCAGCCGATAGCGCGGCGACGAAGTTCCCCTTGCGCGGGTCGGGCGACATGTCCAAGCTGTAATCGTCCGGGATTTCTTTGTCGCGGTAGGGCTTGTATTTGTCGACGAGCCAGCGCTTCCATTCGCGATAGAACTCTTCCGGCGTCAAGCGAAAGGCTTGCTGATAGACTTCCTCCCCGACGCCGCCGACGACGGCCCGACGCAAAGCAAAGATGAACTGTCGGACGCCCTCTTTGCCGAAGCGTTCTTCCATAAACGTGAAAACCGACGCTCCGAAACTATAGGCGGCGCGGGCAAATCCGACGTTCAGCGCCTCGAAGCTCGGGATTTGGTCCGTTACGGCCGCGTCGCGAATGACCATGAGGTCGAGCGGGTCCCACTCGCCCTCCATGTAGGTCGCCATCCCCTCGTCGATCCATACAGGAACAGAACGGCGGAGGAGCGAACGCGGGATGATGTCGAATTGGAAGATATGGGTCAGCTCGTGGATGAACAGTTCCTGGAGCTCGTCCGGAGGGTTGTCGATGGGGATCACCATCCGGTCGCGCGACGGCTCGGCGAAGGCACCTACACCCTCGGGGATTTCTATGGGGTACAAGTTCGTCTGAGCGAACTCGGAGAACGTCTTGTAGAGGATGAGCGGAATGGCGAATGAGATTTCGTGCTTGAGGTCATTCGAGACTTTCTCATAGGCGCTCTCGGCATAGCTGACGAGACGGCCGAGCTCCTGCTCGAACTCGGGATAGTAATAGACCTCGAAATGGGGAGACCGATAGACTTCCCACCGATGCTTGTCGTACTTGACCTTGTTCTTGCCGTAAAACTGCGTAAAAGATTGGCCGAAGGCCACGACCGTGGACAAAAAAAGCGCAATGATAACGAGCGCCGCTCTTCCCATGATTCCGTTATAGCTTTTCCTCATCGGTTTCCCTCGTGTCATTCGATGATGCGATCATTCCCGAAGCTATCGCTTCGTGTTGCCCGACGACGCAAAGCTCAGCGGCGAAAAAAGCCCGGCGCTCGTGAGGCGCGGTGTTCTTCCGTTGTGATCACAAATGTTTCGACCACCACGTCTTTTTATTATTCACGTTCAGGCAGCATTCATTTCAAGAGAATCCTCGTGCCCCGAAACGTCTGAGGCGAAAGAATGCTCAAGAAATTTGGTAGAAGCCGATCCATCAGCTCGAAATAGGACGAGAGCGCCGAGGTCTGCTCGTCACGGCCGTAGATAACTTCTTCGGAGAAGCGCTCACGGTGAATGGTCCGTCCCGTCTCGCCATCGATAAAGTAGAACTCGGCGCTCAAAGTAAAGCCCGTCCGCTCCTGGAACTGCTGACTGCGCTGCAGCTGGGGCCGGTTGAACGCGTCACGCGTATAGCGATCGCGCCGGGTGAAGCCCGATCGAGACTCGGAGCCGAAACTCAGCTTTCCCGTTACGATGAGAGGGTTTTGATATTCCTCACCGAGCTGCATCCAATAATCCTCATCTTCGAGAAGCTTGTCCTGCTCGAGATCGATCCACTCTTGCTGAGAAATCTCCTCTTCACCATCCGCGCGTGCCTTCTCCTCGATCTCTGCGAACTCGATGAGAAGGCCGGCATCCTCGAGCGCCTCTTGCGAGAAGTCGCCGAGAGGCTCGACTTCCGCGTCGAGCACTTGGAGGTTGGAACGCATACGGAGCTGGTTCCGGAGCAGGCGCACCGTCTCGGAGTCGAGGTCGAGACGCTCGTTCGTCTGCGTCGTGAAGCTCGCGACGAGAATGCGGTTGAACCGCGAGATGTCGAGCTTGGCGTCGATGGGAACCTCGATGGGCACTTCGTAATACGAAGTGCAGGAAGCCACAAAAACACCCAGCAATAGGCTAAAGAAGAGCGGGGACCGACGCCGATCAGTTCCGGCGCGCCCGCCTGTCGGATCGCTTTTTTCTCTCATACGCTTCTCTGAAGAGCTCATAGTTCTGGCGGATATATAAGTTAGCGGAATCGAGCTCGAGCGCCCTTTCGTATTCCTCGTTCGCTTCGTCGAACTCACCCGACTGCTCGAAAGCCACCGCTAAATTGTTCCGGGCGCTGGCGTTATCGGGGTTGAGCTCGATGGCCTTCTCCCAACGATAAGTCGCCTCCCGCCAAAGACCCCGTTGGGCGACGTCGATACCGAAAGCGACCTGGGCGCGGGATTGATCCTCGCGATCGTCCGCGAGAAGCGGGCAGGTAGCAAGCGCAAGGAGAATTAGGGTTGTGATGACAGGCCAAACACGTAAGGACAAATCCACCTCTAACTTGCAGAGAATCGCGAGGTTCCATCACCCCGGTGATGGCGGCGGCTAGGCTTATGGTAGCCCACCCCCAAACGCTTCGCAAGCAACTTTAGAAGTCGAGGGAGGGCCAGGAGCTCGTTTCTCGTCATTCTATTCAAGTGTCGGATCCGCATTCCCAAATCGCCAGACGGGTCCGATTGTCCGCCGGAGACACTATAAATGTCTGTGAAACGCTCCACAACCGAACAAAACGAGCTCATTGCCGCGCTCGCGCTCGCGCGTATCGAGAGGACGCCCTGCCGGCATCGCGTGGAGCTCGTCCGCCGCGTCGGCTCATGCAAAAAAGCGCTCCACGAGCTCACTTCGCGCCCGGATTCGTTGCTCGATCGCGCGCGGCGCGAGCTCGACGCGTTGCACGCCCAGGGTTTCGATGCGCTGGCGCTCACCGATGCGAGCTACCCGCGCCTGCTGAAGATGGCGCTGGACCCTCCATTGGCTCTGACCGTCTGGGGTCAGCTCGAGCCGAGCGACGGGCTTTCGCTCTCAATCGTGGGCTCGCGCCGCGCGACCCGCTACGGGCTAGAGATGGCAGGACGCCTCGCGGGCGAGCTCGCCTGGGCAGGTCTCACGATCGTGAGCGGGCTCGCACGCGGGATCGACGGCGCGGCACACCGAGGAGCTCTAGAGCAGCAAGGGAGGACCATCGCGATCCTCGGCTCCGGCTTGAAAAACATCTACCCGAGCGAGCACCGCCGCCTCGCCGAGCAAATCGCTGACAACGGTGCCGTCCTTTCTGAGTTCGCGACGGCCGAGCCCCCGCGCGCTCGAAACTTTCCGCGGCGCAATCGCATTCTTACAGGGATGACTCTGGGCACAATCGTCGTCGAAGCCGCGCTCAAGAGTGGGTCGCTCGTTTCCGCGCGACACGCTCTCGAACAAAATCGCGAAGTCTTCGCCGTGCCCGGCCCGGCCCGAGCCGAGAACAGCGCAGGCGTGCACGCCTTGATCCGCGACGGCGCGACGCTGGTGACGGAAGCTCGAGACGTCGTCGAAGAGCTGCGGCCGGAGATACGCGCGCTGCTTCGCGAAAGACGCCCCGGCGCCGCTTCAGCGCGGCCCGAGCTCGACGAGCACGAGCGCATGGTTTACACCGAGCTCAGCCGAGCGCAGAGCGCGGTGGATGTCGACGCGCTGCTCGAGCGTGTCGACATGCCTACCGAGCGCGCTTTGTCCGTCTTGTGCGGCCTCGAAGTCAAAGGATGGATCTGGAGGCTCGGATCCGGCCTCTACCAGGTAAAGCCGTAGCGCTCGCTGCCCGAAAACCCAAAAGAAAGGAGAGGTGGGGATAGGAGGGGAGGTGGGGATAAAAAAGACAGAACAGATCTTTGCCTTTATCCCCATATCCCCGTTCTTATCCCCACATCCCCTTGCTCTTTTTGTGCGGCCCCGCGGGGCCGAAACTGGCACGAGTTTGCGGATCTCAATTCTTTAGCTACACTATTCCCATGGCGAAGTCACTCGTGATCGTGGAATCGCCCGCCAAGGCGAAGACCATCAACAAGTTTCTCGGACGCAATTACATCGTCCGAGCCTCCATGGGACATGTGCGCGACTTGCCGAAGAGCAAGCTCGGTGTGGATGTCGAGCACGGCTTCGTACCGGACTACGTCGTCATTCCCAAGAAGAAGAAGATCCTCTCGGAGCTCAAGATCGAGGCGCAGAAGGCCGACGCGATCTACCTCGCTCCAGATCCCGACCGCGAAGGCGAAGCGATCAGCTTCCACCTGGCCGAAGAGCTCAAAAGCAAGGACAGCAAGATTTACCGTATCCTCTTTAACGAGATCACGAAGAAAGCGATCCAAGAAGCCATCAAGAATCCGCGCCAGATCGACCAGGACAAAGTCGACGCGCAGCAAGCCCGGCGGGTTCTCGACCGCCTCGTGGGCTATCAGATCTCCCCTCTCTTGTGGGAGAAAGTCCGGCGCGGTCTCTCCGCGGGACGCGTGCAATCCGTCGCGCTTCGCATCGTGTGCGAGCGCGAGCGCGAGTTTCAAGCCTTCGACTCCGAAGAATATTGGTCGATCCACACCGATCTCGAAGGCGGGAGCCCGCCTCCGTTCGTCGCCAAGCTCAGCAAGATAGACGGGAAGACCATCGAGCTCAAAGACGAGAGCTCGACCCAAGCCGTCGTCGACGAGCTCTCGAAAAACGATTTCGCCGTGAAGAAGGTCACCGCGAAAGAGAGGCGGCGCAATCCTGTCCCCCCTTTCATCACGAGCAAGTTGCAGCAGGAAGGGGCCCGCAAGCTCGGCTTTACCGCGAAGCGTACGATGATGGTCGCTCAAAAACTCTACGAGGGCATCGAGCTCGGCAAAGAGACCGTCGGCCTCATCACTTATATGAGAACCGATTCGACACGGATTGCCGACGAAGCCATCGCGGAAGTTCGCGAATTTGTCGGCGAGCGCTATGGCGCGGAAATGCTCCCCGAAAAGCCAAACGTGTACAAGAGCAAGAAGGGCGCCCAGGACGCGCACGAAGCCACCCGTCCCACCTCCGTGATGCGGGACCCGGAATCCATCGCCGCTTATCTAGGTCGCGACGAGCTCAAGCTCTATCGGCTCATCTGGAACCGATTCGTTGCCTCGCAAATGCGTCCCGCCGTGTTCGACGAAACGATCGTGGAGATCGAGGCTGGCCGCCACAACCTCCGTGCACGCGGCTCCGTTCTCAAGTTCAGGGGCTTCCTGACGATCTACGAGGAAGGCAAGGACGAGGACCAGTCTCAGAAAGAGGCCGAAGGAACCGCCAAAGCGGATGGGGCCGGGCAGCTTCCGGCACTCACGGAAGGTGAGGTGCTCAAACTAGTCGTGGTCAAGCCCGAGCAGCATTTCACTCAGCCGCCGCCGCGCTTCACCGAGGCATCGCTCGTCAAAGAGCTCGAGGAGAAAGGCATCGGACGTCCGAGCACCTATGCGAGCATCCTCTCCGTTCTGATCGATCGCGAATATGTCAACAAAGTCGAGAAGAAGTTCTTGCCGACCGAGCTCGGCTTTCTCGTCACCGACCTTCTGATGGAAAGCTTCGCCGATATCATGGCGATCGAGTACACAGCACAAATGGAGGAGCTCCTCGACAAGATCGAGGAAGGGAGCGCCAACTACCTCACGACGATTGACGGCTTCTACCAGAAATTCAAAAAGGATCTCGAAGACGCCAAAGAGAACATGACCAACGTCAAGGCCATGGAGCTCGAGACGGAGGAAGTCTGCGACAAATGCGGGAAGAAGATGGTGATCAAGTGGGGAAGATTCGGCCACTTTCTCGCCTGCTCTGGTTATCCCGACTGCCGCAACACGCGTGAGATCCAGAACTATCAGGACAAAGGCTCCGCCGATCCGGACGCCTTCCAAGACGAAGAGTGCGAGAAATGCGGACGCGCTATGGTGCTGAAGAAAGGCCGCTACGGTCAGTTTCTCGCCTGCTCGGGATATCCCGACTGCAAGAATACGCGGCGCATCCTGAGAGGCGCCGATGGATCGCTCGAGACGAAGAAAGATCAGCTTCTCGACGATAAGTGCCCGAAGTGCGAAAATCAGCTCGTCATCAAACACGGACGCTATGGCGAGTTCACCGCGTGTAGCGCCTATCCCGACTGCAAGTTCATCAAGCAGAAGGAGGTTGGCGTCTCCTGCCCAAAAGAGAACTGCCCAGGACAAGTCGTCGAGCGCCGCTCGCGCCGCGGGAAGCTCTTCTACGGTTGCAGCGAGTACCCGAATTGCGAGTTTACGAGCTGGTACATGCCGGTCAAGGAGCCTTGCCCCGAATGCGGCTTTCCCGTCATCTTCGAGAAGAAAACCAAGCGCGACGGTCCCCATCTCGCGTGCACGCAGGATGGCTGCAAGTACAAGAAGATTATGGAGCCCGAGCCCGAGCCCGAGCCCGAGCCAGCTAGGGCTTGATCAGGAAAGCTACCCGCTTCCTGGCCCGCCAGCCCAGCAGGTAGCCGGTAGCCAGCCAAAGAACGTGCGTTCTTGGCCGGTTTGCGGTTAAATAGGCGACGTGGAGATTCCCGAAGTCACGGTTATTGGGGCGGGGCTTGCGGGGACGGAAGCGGCTTGGCAAGTAGCAATTCGCGGCGTTTCGGTGCGTCTGTTCGAGATGCGGCCTCACAAGCCGACGCCGGTCCATCGCACCGATGGATTTGCCGAGCTCGTTTGCAGCAACTCGCTGCGCTCCAATGACTTGACGAACGCGCACGGTCTTCTCAAAGAGGAGATGCGGCGGCTCGGATCGTTAGTGATCGAGGCGGCCGAAGCGAGTCGTGTTCCGGCAGGACAGGCCCTCGCCGTCGATCGCGACGTTTTCTCGCGCACCATCACCGAGCGGCTCGAAGCTTCACCGGCAATCGAGATCCTACGTGAGGAGATCCCGGCGATCCCCGAGCACGGGACCGTCATCGTAGCGACCGGGCCGCTCACTTCCGACGCGCTCGCGGCATCGATCCATGCCTTCACGGGTAGTGACTACCTGTATTTCTACGACGCGGTGAGCCCCGTCATCGAAGTCGAGACGATCGACTTCAAAAAGGCGTTCCGGGCGTCGCGCTACGGGAAAGGCGGAGATGACTACATCAACTGTCCGATGAACCGGAAGGAGTACGGTGTCTTTTACGAAGCCCTGATCGCGGCTTCTACCATCGACCTGCACGAGATCGACAAGGGCCTATATTTCGAGGGCTGCCTTCCCGTCGAGGTGATGGCGGCGCGCGGTGTCGACACGCTCCGGTTCGGACCCATGAAACCGGTCGGCCTCGTCGATCCGAGGACGCAAAAAGAGCCCTATGCCGTGGTGCAGCTGCGGCAGGACAATCTCGCCGCGACGCTCTACAACATCGTCGGCTTTCAGAACCAGCTCAAATGGGGCGAGCAAAAACGCGTGCTCCGCCTCATCCCCGGTCTCGAGCAAGCCGACTTCGCCCGCTACGGCATGATCCATCGCAACACCTATATCAACGCGCCGTCGATTCTGAAGCCGAGCTTTCAGACCAAACGGCGCGACAATCTGTTCTTCGCCGGACAGATTTCGGGCGTCGAGGGCTATACCGAATCCGCCGCGTCAGGCCTCATGGCGGGTCGCAACGCCGCGGCGCTTGCTCTCGGAGAGCCTATCGAGGTCCCGCCACCAGAAACGGCTCTCGGCGCACTTTCCCACTACATCGCCCACGCGGACGCCAAGAGCTACCAGCCGACGAACATCGCTTTCGGGCTCCTGCCGCCCATGAACCCCCCGGTCAAAAACCGCCGCGCCCGCAGGCAAGCGATGGTGGAGCGGGCGCTTTCGGAGATCGACGCGTTCATCTCCCGCCGTGATGTGGTAACCTCTTAGCTACACGCTCACACCACGAGATGGTCCCAACAAGAGCCGGCGTGTGCCGTTGCTCGTCGAAGCGCTCACGCTACCGCTTCCGTCCTAGGGACGAAGCGAAGGAGGATGAATCTATGAAGCCACTCTTCCGGCTCCTCGGAGCTTTTGCCATCCTGTCGTGCCTCGCTCCAACCAGCCTCGAAGCCCAAGCAAAAATCCGCATCGCCATCTGGGACTTCGAGAACCACTCTGAAAGAAGCTGGTGGTTCTATAACGACCTCGGCCCGGCCGCGCGGAACCACATCGATACGGCGTTTTCGGAAAATGAAGAGCTCTCGTCGCGCTTCAGCGTGATCGAGCGGGAGAAGCTCGACCTCGTGCTGAAAGAGCAAGGGCTCGCCACATCGGGCGCCCTCGATCAGCAAACAGCCGCCCAAGTCGGCCGCGTGCTCGGCATCAAATACATCATCACCGGCGCCATCGACAAATTCGCCATCAACACAACCAAAGGCGGGTTCGGCGGCTTCGGCGGAAGCTTCACCAAGGCGGAAGCCGTCATCAATTTGCGGCTCATCGACACGACGACCGCCGAGCGCGTGATCGCAGTCTCCGCTAACGGCGATGTCAAAAAAGGCGGCGGTTTCGCGAAAGGCGCCAGCCTCAGTCGAGAGAACGAGTGGGGTATCGCGAGCGAGGCCATCGAGAAGGCGTCCGCGAAAGTCGTCGAAGCGTTTGCCAAGCACAAGGGGTTGAAAAACCTCGCCGCGGGCGGCGCGATGGGCGGCACCGAAGGTAAGATCATCAAAGTAGAAGGCAACCGTGCCTGGATCAACATGGGCTCCGCATCCGGCGTTCAGGTTGGCGATCGCTACGTCGTGCTCTCTGTCGGTGACGCCCTCATCGACCCCGACACCGGGCAAGTGCTGGGTGTAGACGAGAGCGAGACCGGTGAAGGCGAAGTCGTCGACGTGAAAGATCGATTCGCCATCATGACCTTCACCGGAGCCGCGATGGCCAAGGACGTCGTCCGGAAGAAGTAGATTTCAGCATTCAGGTCCGTATTGCGGTGATGGAGCTCTCTCATCCCAACGCTTGCGCCATCATTGCGTTCAGTCCTGACGACTGAATGCTGGTCACTGACTGCCGATCATTTCCTCCCAGTACGCCTGCAGCGCGTCGACGATGTCGGACCCGATGAGCCGGGACTGCTCTCGCATTTTTTCGCGCCCCAAGCGAGCGTCGAAAGTGAAGATGTGGGGCTCTAGCGTGAGCAGGTCGTCGAAGTGGCGCGATTCACCTTCGGCTTCGACGGCATAAGTACGCACGACGAAGGTCGTGCCAAACTGCTCTTCCTGCCGTGCTTCGATCTCTTGCACGTCGAGCCGCACGTGCACGTCGGAGCGCCCCGGACGCGCCATTCGGAGCCCGTTGCGCCGGCAAGACTCTATGATCGCGTTCCGGAACGCGGCGCATCCATCGCGAACGCCTTCACACGTCACGCTGACCAGCGGCTTGGCCGGTAGCGCCACGGGCTCAGGGGGTGGCGCGGCTTGCCCAACCGGTGGCGATACCGGCGGAGGAGCGATGATCGCACCTGTCGGCCCGGGCGTCGCCGGAGAAGGGGCGGGGGCGGGCGGCGCGGTTTCGTCAACCGGCGTTGGGGTCGGCGCGGTTTCGGCAACCGGCGTTGGGGTCGGCGCGGTTTCGTCAACCGGTGGTGCGGCGGGCGCGGCTTCGGCAACCGGCGGTGCGGGCGGCGCAGAGGTTTCACTCGCCTCCGGCGTCGCGCTCACGGCCACGGTCGCTTCGGCGATAACCTCCTCGCCGCTTCGTCCGCGCAGGAAGAACAGGGCGAGCGCTACCACGGCGCCGACAAAGATGACGAGCGCGAATACGAGTATCCCCCCTCGAGATTTCGGCTCTTCCGGGACTTGATGCGCGCGCAAGGTGCCTGTGGCCTCCGGCGGCAGCGCCGTGGCGGCACCAGCCATGGTAGCCTCCCCCGTCGCCCCCGGGACCGCAATGGTGGGCGCGGAGGCGGCAATGGTGGGCGCGGAGGCGGCAATTGCGGGCTCCGCCCTGATTTCCACGGCAGTGTCCTGCGCGCTGTCGAGCGCCCCGATGAGCTCCTCGGCGCTTTGATAGCGGTCGTCGGGATCTTTCTCGAGCAAGCGAAGCACGATCGCCTCGAGGGCCGACGGAACTCCCGGTTTGACCGAAGACGGTGGCACAGGCATCTCGGTCAGATGTTTGATCAGAATCTGCGGGATCGAGGTGTCGTCGAACGGGACGCGTCCTACGAGCATCTCGTACAGGATGACGCCTAGCGCGTATAGATCGCTGCGGCGATCCACGGGTGCACCTTTCGCCTGCTCTGCCGACATGTAATGCGGGGTGCCGAGCACCATCCCGGTGGAGGTGAGCGCGGGGCTCGTCGGCTCGAGTGTTTTCGCGATACCGAAATCAAGAAGCTTCGGGATTTCGTTCCCGTCGCTGTCGCGCGTCACCATGATGTTCTGCGGCTTGAGATCGCGGTGTATGACATTGTTTCGATGCGCGACAGAAAGCGCGCTCGCGATGGCCTTTATGAGCCGCACGACGCGCTTCGGCTCCCATGCACCCTCGGTCTGGATCGCTTCCTTCAAGCTGATTCCGGGCACGAGCTCCATCGCGATGTAGAGCATCCCGTCCGAGGTCTGGCCGAGATCGTAAACGGTGACGATATTGGGATGGCTCAAAAGGGCCGCCGCGCGGGCTTCGCGGAGAAATCTCTGCACCACCTCGCTCGACGAGACGAGCTCGGGCTTGATCAATTTGATCGCGACAGGCTTGTTCAGCATTAAGTGCGTGCCGCGATAGACAGCACCCATCCCGCCGCGCTTCAAGAAGCCATCGATCCGATACTTGCCGTCGAGCGTCTTCCCGACCGCCTGGTCCTCGAAGCTCACCGCACCTTCCAGAATCACGCCGTCATCGGGGCAAACGGTCTCGTTTCCCTCGAATTGGCGCCCACACTTCGTGCATTGACGCATGATGTGATGTTAAGGGGCTCGAACGAGCGAATCAACCCCCGGCCGGTGGGAGCCTTGGCTTCGCCCGGACCCTGAGAGACAATGCAGGCAACGCTCCCATGACCATAGTGACACCGTCTCGCGCTCAATCGTCATCGGGGGCAATTGACTCTTTCCTGGAAGACCTGACGCATCGCCGCGGGCTTTCCGCGCATACAGTCAAGAACTATCGTTCGGATCTTCGTCAGTTTCGCGCTTTCGCCGAAACATCTCTCGACATCAAAGCCTGGAGTGGCATCGACGTTCTGGCCATCCGGGCGTTTCTCGCCGAGCTTCACAATAACGGTATTGCCCGCGCCTCCATCGCACGCAAGCTCGCCTCGCTCCGGACCTTCTTCCGCTATCTGACGCGAGAAGGCAGAGTCGACAAGAACCCGGCCCGGCTCGTGGCCACGCCGCGGCTCGACAAGAAGGTCCCCGCGCGGCTCGAGCAAAGCGAAGTCGAGAGACTTCTAGACGCGCCCGATGCGGGCACCGCGCTCGGACGGCGTGATCGCGCCATGCTCGAGCTTCTTTACGCGACAGGCCTACGGGTGGGAGAGCTTGTCTCTCTCGACCTCGCAACGCTCGATCTCGACAATAGGCTCGTGCGCGTCCACGGCAAAGGCAACAAGGAGCGCATCGTACCCTTCGGCGAGCTCGCCGCCAAAGCACTCCGCCTCTACTTGCAGGATCGACGAGAGCTCGTGCGCGCGGGACGCGGCACGGACGCGCTGTTTCTGAACGCGCGTGGCGGCCGTCTCACGTCACGTTCGGTGCGACGGCTCATGGATCGCTACCTCCAGCTAACGGCGCTTAGTGCGAGCTTGTCGCCGCACAGCCTGCGACACGCCTTCGCCACGCATCTGCTCGAGCGTGGCTGCGACTTACGCTCGATCCAGGAGCTCCTCGGCCATGAAAGCTTGTCAACGACGCAAAAATATACAACGCTGTCGACACAGAGGCTTTTGGACGTCTACGAAAAAACGCACCCAAAAGCATGAGCGGCAGGGTCGGGCTAGTTGTCCGATTCGAGGCCGGTATCCGCGCCCACGATGATGAGGCACGGTATCTTGACGCCGTTTAGGCGTGCGGGGTGGAACTGCGCTCGTATGATGGTCATCACCATCGTCGGAGCCCATTCGCTAGCGTCCGGCGTCACGTGCACGGCGACGATGCGGCCCCGGTGATCGATCAGCACGCCGAAGCCGCCGCGGCTCCGGCGCGAGCGTATCGTGCTCGGCATCTTGACCGCGCCGTCGATGATTTTTGGAGGCACATAGTCGATGCCCTCTTCCTTGAGCGCCATTGCGTAAGGCGTCAAGTCATGCAACAGATAGTCGAAGTTCTCGCTGAACGCGGATGTAAAAGCCGCCTCCGCAAGCTTTTCTTCGGAGGCGAGCGCATATTCAAAACCAATATGAAGGCTCGCTTCGGCATCGCGAGGAACCGCCTCGGCGAGCGCGCGAAAGAGACTCATAGCATCTTCGCGGTGGCCTTCATACGCGTGGGCGCGCGCTAACAGACGCAGGGCCCGCTCTCTTCCGGGCTCGACGAGAAGCACTTCGCCGAGCTCCTCGATGGCCTCTATGTACTTCTTGTCCGCGAGAAGGGCTTCACCGACGAGAAGCCGCACTTCGATACGCTCGTCATCGGTCGTTGGCAAGAAGGTCGCAAGCCAGCTCAATGCCTGGTCGAACTTGCGATCCGAGATGTAATCGCGCGCTTGGTTCAAAGGAGAATGAAGCGCGGCGATCTCGAGCGGCGATTCTTCTACCTTGGGCTCGAGAAAGAAATAACGCGTCGGCTCGGCGCCACTCTTTTGCAGGCTTTCCATGAGCCTGGGGTGTCGGTTCGCGAACCGCTCGAGCGCATCCGGAAACTCATCGATGATCTCGAGCACGTGGCCTTTGTAGACGAGGCCTTCGCTTCTGACGCCGGAGCGAATCGTGCCCAGGTAGATCGGCGCCTCGGGCCGGACCAGAAATGTCGGTATCCCGGCATTCGGCAGGGCCTTCACGCGATAACGCTGCTTCACGGGCGGGAAGCGCCGCGGGTTCATAGGTCGAATGGTCGGGAAGTAGACGGCTTCAATGGCCACGACCTCATAGCGGCCGACGGGAAGCGTTGCTTCGAAAAAGCCGAGTGCTCCGTCGACGCGGATCAGATGCTCGTCACCAGTCTCCGTATGGCGTACGCGTATCTTGCGCCCGCGATAGTCGGTTCCGTCGAACCGGCCTTGAATGCGGCCAAACACGATGGAGAGGCCCTCTTGGCGCAGCTCACTCCACGTCTCGTTCCCATCGAGGTCATCGGCCCAACTTGGAGCAGCCAGCGCCAACCAGAGCGCAGTCATCGCTGCCACCGTCCATCGAGCGCCGGTCATCTTACCTCCGTCGGATTCAGGCGAGGACCATATCACACCCAGGATTCAGCATTCAGCATTCAGCATTCAGGAAACTCTCAGGAATAGAGGCCAAACCCGGTTGCCACGGTCCTGAGAGAATGCTGAATGCTGAAATCAATATCGGACCGCTTCAACGTGTTCGTGGTTGTGGCCAAAAATACGCTTGAAGCGCTCGATGTCTTCCGGCGTGCCGGTGGCTTTGGCCATGTTGTCGCTGAGCTTCACCGTGCGAAGGCCGTCGGCTTCCACGGCTTTGACTACGATCGAGACCGGATCAAAACCTAGATCGTTGGTCAGGTTCGTGCCCCATCCGAAGCTCAGCTTGACCCGTCCGTGAAAACGCTCCGACAATTGGAGGATCGTTTCGAGCTCGAGGCCGTCGCTGAAAATCAGAAGCTTCTCCTTCGGATCCACGCCGTGCGACTCGTAGAAGCTCAATGCGCGCTCGCCGAACTCGAAAGGATCCCCGGAGTCGTGCCGGAGCCCCTTCCATGCACGAGCTTGATCTTTCGTCATGTCGTGAAAGAAAAACTCCGAGCCGTAGGTATCCGTCAACGCAATGGAGAGCCCCCAGCCATAGAGCTCCCACCAATCCTTCAACACCCGATTATGCGAAGCGCGGATGCGATCGTCCGATTCGTGCATGATGCTCGACATCACCATGTAGAGCTCGTGCGCGGAGGTTCCCATGGGGACGAGCCCGTGCAGCATCGCCGACTCGGTGGCCGACGTGCCCGCGAACTGACCAGGGAGCTCCGCGGCAAGCACGCGGTCGACATAGTGCTGCCACTCTCGACTGAAGCGACGCCTCGTACCGAAATCGACAAACTCGATCTCGGGATGCTCGCGCAGAGTTCGAATCTTCTCTGCGAGCCGGACCTTGCCTCGGGCATAGACGAGGTCCTGCTCGAAAGGCGAGAGCTTGCGCAAGAGGCTTCGGTTATAGAGCTCGTTCAAAAGAGCGAGCGCTATAGTCTCCCAGTAGATAGCTTCGGACCACAAGCCGTGAAATCGCATCTGAAAGCTGCCTTCCTCTTCTTCGAGCTCGTAGTCGGGAAGCCGCAGCTGGCGCAAAAACTCGAGGTAGTCCTCGGTGAACATCCGATCCCCGTATTCGTTCGTCCCACGGAGATAATGGAGCTCGCTATTGTTGAACCGCAAGCTCCGCGCGTGGTCGAGCTCGGCGCGGAGCTCGTCCCGATCGACGATGTCCGCGAGCCGCACGTGCCGCGTCCGGTTGGTCAAAGCATAGGTGACGGTAACGTCGGGGTAGCGCAGAAACACCATCTGCCCCATGGTGAACTTGTAGAAATCGACATCGAGCAAAGATTGGATGATAGGCATCGCTACCGCCTTTCCTTTGCGAGCGTCGCGGAGAGCTCGGGCCAGGTGTCGATAGGCTCGGTGCAGAGGACTCGATGCATCCCGGCCTGTTCAAATTCTCGAAAGACAGCGTCCGCCTCGTCGGTAAAATCGGCGACGCCTGGGACGACGACCGGTGACGTCGCGTCCTCGAGCAGATAGATTTTCCGCGCGAGCGCGGGGTCGCGCTTTTTGATCTCGGCGAGCAGATCGGCAACCGTCCACGCGACGCAGTGACTCTTCGCTTGGCCGGCCACGATGAGCGCGTCGTAGGCGAGAAGCTCTTCGACGAAGGCCTCGTCTTTGGGCGGTGCTAGCCCACCGGATTCGGTCGACAGCTCGGGCCGAAGCACCGAGTAGTTCTCGCTCAACGGATGATCGCCTTTGACCTCGAACGCCGTCTGAGCGCCGCGCAGGATGTTGTGAAAAAAAACGGCCTCCTCGACGGTGGAGACGAGCGCGTGGCCGATGCCTCCGAGCATCGCGTGGTAAGGCCATACCATGAGGGAGTACTTACCGTCCTGGCTGAGGGTCCGGCAATATTGCTCCAGATATTCTTGGTCGCAGCCGGGAATCGATTCCAGCGCGCGCGGACTCACCTTCCACCGGCCGGAGGTGACGTCTTCGAGTGTGACCACCGTCATAGGCTCGGGGTGCTCCCCCGCCATGTCGACGAGAAAGGCGCTGTGGAAGATCTGCATAGCTTTGTGGGTGTCGAGTGTGGCATGGATGCGCGTGATGCGATCGAGATTCTCGTAGATGAACCGACAAAGCCGCTTGTTGTCCTCGACAGCGGCCATCCCCGATCGCCCCGCAACAAAGAGCTCGAATTCCGGAATGCAGAATGTGTTCTGGACATCCACGAGCAAAAGCCCAATACGATAGGCGTCACTCGAGGACGGCGCCACGGCGTGCTGCTCGCGCCACCTCTGAGCCTCGCGGGCCAGCTTTTCGTAAGGGACGCGAAAGACCTCACCCACTTTTTCGGGATCGAAATGTTCCGGTATTATCAAAATATCTCGACAATCTGGGCCTCGGGCTCGCGGCTCGTAAAGCTATAGAGCATCGCTGGCCGGTGACGCCCCCCCGTCGATCTCTCTCCGGATGCCTGAACGATACCGAGCGACGAGACTTTCTTGCGGAAGTTCCGTTTGTCGAGCCTTCGGCTCAGCACCGTTTCATAGGCCGCCTGGAGCTCGCTGAGTGTGAACTTCTCCGGGAGCAGCGACCACATCACGTTCGTGTATTGAATCTTCGCGGTCAGTCGCGCCCGGGCGTAGTCGAGAATGGTCTCGTGGTCGTAGGCAAGTTTCCCCGGAAGCCCTTCGACGCCCCAAAATCGTACTTGTTTATACTTGTCGGTCGTCTTCAATTCGAGACGGTCGCGTTGGACGAGTGAGAAATAGGCAATCGAGACGACCCGGCCGCTCGGGTCCCGCGACTCGTCGTCGAAGCTATAGAGCTGCTCGAGATAGACGTCGCGGAGGCCCGTCTGCTCCTCGAGAACCCGCGACGCCGCACCATCGAGCCTTTCGCCGTCGTCAATGAGCCCTCCTGGCAACGCCCACACACCGTGGAAGGGGTCCTGTTTCATCTGGATGAGCAGCACGTCGAGCCTTCCCTGGGCGACCGTGAAAATGCAGTTATCCACGGCGACTAGAACTTGCTGCGTTTTATTGGCCATCCCGTGCCATCCGCCCTCGTGTTAGTGTACATATTACACCATCAATATACGCGAAAGGGAATCGCGCGTCAAACGGGGAAGTCACTAAAGAAGCTGGGCGGCACCGGCGAAAGAGAGAACCTCACCGGCGGTCTGAAAGCGCTCTTCCGGTCTCTTCGCGAGGCACAGAAGAACGAGCTCTTCGAGCTTCTCGTTGATCTCGGTGCGTTTTGGCCGCAGCGGCGGGGCCGGCGTGTGCAGGTGGTGCATCAAGAGGTTGCCCTCGGTGAACGGGGCGCGGCCGACGAGAAGCTCATAGAGCGTCGCGCCGAGCGAGTACACATCGGTGCGCGGGTCCGTCAGCTTTCCCTGAATCGCCTCCGGGGAAATGTATTTCGGCGTCCCCGACATCGAGTAGGCCCAACTCTCCCCGCTCTTTTCATCCTCAGGGGGCTCGGCGGGGCGGGCGAGCCCGAAGTCCAAGAGCTTCACACGGTCATCGGCGGTGAGTATAACGTTCGACGGCTTCAAGTCGCGATGGATGATCCCGCGACTATGCGCGTGGTCGAGGCCCTGACAGACCGAGACCAGCCAGTGAAGCGCTTCGGGAATGTCGAGCCAGGTTTTTTTCCGAAGGATGCCTTGATAGGTCTCCCCTTCTATGAGCTCCATGCAAATGAACGCCTTGTCCCCGTCATAGCCCAGGTCGTAAACGGTGACGATATTGGGATGGTTGAGCGCCGCGGCGGCGCGCGCTTCTGCCAATAGCTGTTCGCGCGCCGCCGGATCTTTGGCGAGTGACTCTGCGAGCACTTTGTAAGCGACAGGTCGTTTGAGCAACCGGTCGAATGCTTTGTATACAGACCCCATGCCGCCTTTACCGAGCATGCCGGTGATCTCGTAGCGCGCCTTGTCCTGATGCGTCACGATCGGCTTCGCGCTCTTGATCGTCTCGGAACGTGTTTGCTCGTCTTCGATCTGCTGCTGAAGCTTTTTATAGCGCTCGTTGGCGCCGCGATAGTCGTAGCGCACGACGATCACGCGGCGCAAAATGTCGGCAGCCTCGTCGAGGTTCCCTTCCGATTCTTCGGCGCGCGCGAGCTCGTCCCAAAGCTCGAGATTGTCCCCGGTCACCTCCTGTCCCGCGAGCACGGTGCGAAGCTTGTCGCCAGCGAGCGACGCCCAGCCCCGTCGCACGAAAGCTCGGGCGAGCTGCACCACGGCGACAGTAAAATTCGGGTCCGACGCCGGGACTTGCTGAAGGAACTCCACCATCTTGGTCTCGGAGTTCGCTTCCGCGGCGGATTTGGCGGCGTCGAAAAATCGGTTGGACTTGGCGAAAAGAAGGCTAGCTAGATCGAAATCGCCGAGCTCGAAATAAAGCTCGGCGGATTTTTCTTTATTGCCCGCCTTGAGGAACAGATCCGCGGCCCGTCCCTTCTCTTCCGCCTGGAGCGCTGCGCCCGCGGCCTCATTGTAAGCGCCGGCTTGCTCGTAACATTCCGAGGCGCGCTCGAATCGTCCTTCTGTTTCGAAGATTTCAGCGGCGCGGATGGGGTCGCCACCTTTCAGAAAGGATTCCGCTGCCGCCACGGCATCACCGCCCGAGAGCTTTTCGTCGCCGAGAAGATTCGCCGCCTCGCGTATGTCGCCCGCTTTTTCGTAAAGCTCGGCGGCTTTGCGCGTCGAGCCGGCCTTTTTCCAGAGCTCCGCGGCACGCCGGATCTCGCCATTTTCTTCCGCGAGCCCCGCAGCGAGACGCAATTGACCGCCGCGCTCGTAGATCTCGATCGCGCGCGCGGTCTCGCCCGCTTTTTCGAAACACCGGCCCGCGCGATGGCTCAGCCGGGCGAGCTCGGCAACGTGGCTCGCCGCACCGTAGTGGCTGCTGCGCCATCGATCTCCTGGGCTTGACGGGCGAAGCTCTCGCCGGCTTTCGCGAGCTCGCCACCTCGTTCATAGGCTTCGGCGGCACGCACATGGTTGTCTGCGCGCGCGTAGATTTTCGCCGCTTTCTCGAAATCTCCCGATTCGAGGAACTCCGCCGCGGCTTCGAGAGACGAGCCTGCTTTCACATAAGCATCCGCGGCATTCTCGTGCTGTCCGAGCTCTTTGTAGAGTTGGGCGGCGCGAAGCTTCTCGTCCGAGAGCAGAAACCAATCCGCGGCAACTTCTTTGTGTCCGAGACGAAGGCACATCTCGCCGGCGAGGTGGTACTCCCCGGCCTTTTCATAACAATCGAGCGCCTTGTCGAGATCGCCGAGCTGGTCGTAGTGAAGCCCAGCCGTGAGCCAGTCGCCGGACTTCTCCGCCGCCATCGCCCCGCCCTTCGCCTTGAGCCCCTCGACGCGAGCGCCGAACAAACGCTCACCAACGCCGCCAACGAGCGCGAGCACGCCTGTTTTTTGATTGACGATGTGGATCGCCCACACGACGCCGAGCGTAAGGGCAAACATTCTGACGTTGCCCCATGAGAGATAGCTCGTGAGCCCGCCGATATGTCCCCAAACAACTTCCACGAATTCTGCCACGCGCTCTTGTCCCTAGAGGTCCAGCTCTTTGAGAAAGTCACGGAAACGCGCGCCGAGATCGGGGCGTTTCAGCGCATAATCGACGGTGGCCTTGAGAAAGCCCAGCTTGTTGCCGCAATCGTGGCGAACGCCCTCGAACTCGAAGCCATAAATGTCGGTCTCTCCGAGCAAAGACGCGAGCCCGTTGGTCAGCTGGATCTCACCGCGCTGGTCTTTCGCCGTTGACTTCAAATGGTCGAAGATCGCGGGCGTCAGGATGTAGCGGCCGATGATGGCGAGATCGGAGGGCGCGTCCTCGACCGCCGGTTTCTCCACGAGCTTCTTGACTTTGTGCAGCCCATCGCCGACCGACTCCGCGGCAATGACGCCGTAGCTCGAAATGTCTTCTTTCGGGACGCGCATCACCGCGAGCACCGGAGCCTGGACTTTTTCATAAACCTCGACCATCTGCCGGATACAGGGGACGTCGCTCGCGACGAGGTCGTCGCCGAGAAGCACCGCAAAGGGCTCGTTTCCCACGAGAGGCTCCGCGACCGAGACCGCGTGGCCGAGCCCAAGCGCTTCTTTCTGTCGGACATAGCACACGTTGACGAGATCCGAAATCGCCTTCACGATCTCGAGCTCCTCGCTCTTTCCCTTCTCCTCGAGAAAGCGCTCGAGCTCGAACGACACGTCGAAATGATCTTCGATGGCCGTCTTCCCCCGCCCGGTCACGATGATGACGTCGGTGATGCCGGATGCGACGGATTCTTCAATCGCGTATTGGATCAGCGGCTTGTCGACGAGAGGCAGCATCTCTTTCGGCTGCGCTTTGGTCGCCGGGAGAAATCGCGTCCCCAGCCCGGCGGCAGGTAAAACGGCTTTACGGATACTCATGAGGCCGATCGAGTCCTTTTCCGAAATGAGTCCAGGGGTGGTTTGACGGAAAGCTAGATAAGATAGGCTCGCATGCATCACGCCGGCGCGCAAGCAGGAATTGCGGCAATGCTACAATGCGCCCGTGCTCGACGTTAAATTCGTTGCCGAAAATCTCGACTTCGTAACCCGTAAGCTCCGCGAGCGTGGGGCCGAGGTCTACCTCGAGAGCTTCGAGAAGCTGACCGGCCTGAACACCGAGCGGAAAAGCCTCCAGACCGACGTCAGCACGATGCGTCACGAGCACCAGACAGCATCGAAGAAGATTGGGGCGCTGTTCAAGGAAGGCAAGAAAGACGAAGCAGAAGCGCTGAGGGGACATCTTCGCCTGGACTCCGACGCGATCAAAGCCAAAGAAAACCGGCAGCGCGAGGTCGGCGAGGCGCTCGACAAGCTTCTGGCCACGGTCCCAAACCTCGCCCATGAGAGCGTCCCTGTCGGTCCCGACGAGTCCGCCAACGAAGAAACCCGGCGATGGGGCGAGCTTCCCCAGATGGACTTCACGCCAAAGCCTCACTGGGAGCTCGGCGAAGCGCTCGGCATCTTGAATTTCGAGCGCGCGGCAAAGATGTCGGGCGCGCGCTTTGCGGTGCTCGACGGCCTCGGTGCGCGGCTCGAGCGAGCCCTCATCAACTTCATGCTCGACATCCACACGAAGGAGCACGGCTATCGCGAAATGGTCCCGCCTTTTCTCGTCGGCTCGGACGCACTCTTCGGCGCGGGCCAGCTTCCGAAGTTCGAGGAAGATCTGTTCAAGGTCCGGGAGCACGACCTTTATCTCATCCCGACGGCGGAAGTGCCGCTCACTAACTTGCATCGGGACGAGATTCTCGAAGCGTCCGAGCTACCCCGCCGCTATACGGCTGTAACACCTTGTTTTCGAAGCGAAGCGGGATCCCATGGAAGAGACGTGCGAGGGCTCATACGCCAGCATCAGTTCAACAAAGTCGAGCTCGTGAAGATCACCGACGCGGAAAGCTCTTTTGACGAGCTGGAGACGTTGACCGCGGATGCCGAGTCCATTTTGAGAAGGCTCGAGCTCCCCTATCGCGTCATGACCCTCTCGACGGGCGACATGGGGTTCTCGGCCGCGAAAACATATGACCTCGAAGTGTGGCTGCCGTCTCAAGACACCTATCGCGAGATCAGCTCGTGCAGCAACTGCACCGATTTTCAAGCGCGGCGCGCCAAGATCCGGTACCGCCCCGAGCCGAAAGCGAAGACGCGCTTCTGTCATACATTGAACGGATCGGCCCTCGCGATCGGCCGCACTTGGCTCGCGATTCTCGAGAACCACCAGAACGAGGACGGCTCGATCACGATCCCCGAAGCGCTCTGTCCCTATCTAGACGGACTCGAGGTGATTACGAAGAACGGGTGAGCGCCGAGACTCCGGGCACTAGGCCCTAATCTAGCTCTAGCACGCCTCGACGGCCTCGACAGCCTCGACAGTTTGTCCCTCGGCTTCGAGTGCGACCTGCGTGCTCGCGTCTCGCCACGCAGGTGGCGCGGGTCGGCCGAGAAGGAATCCCTGGCCGTAAGTGATGCCGATCTCGAGAAGCGTCTCGAGCTCCTCCGGACGCTCGATCCCTTCGGCGATGATCGTCGAGCCCATCTTGTCGGCGAGCACTTTGAGCGCGCGAACCATTTCCCGGCGCACGAAGCTCGTGTCGAGATGGCGGATGAGACCGATGTCGAACTTCAAGTATTGTGGGTGCAGCCACGCGATCCGCTCGAGCCCCGAATAGCCGGCGCCGATATCATCGATCCCGATACTGATGCCGAGGTCGGTGAGCTGTTTGACGGCTTCGCCGAACAACGTAAAGTTCTCGATGATCGTGTTCTCGGTCAGCTCGAAGATCAATTGCTGCGGCTCGAGCCCAGCTTCGTCGAGCAGACGCAAGAGGCTGTCCCCTTGAAGCGCTGGGTCGTAGATGGACGTCGGCAGCACGTTGACGAAGAGCTTGGTGTCGCGCGGGAATCCTTTGGCATTTTTGAGCGCCTTGTGCCGGCAGAGTCGATCCAGCTCGAAGGAAAGGTTCCCTTCCTCGGCCGTCGAGAAGAGGTCGAGCGGGCTGGCAAAAGGCGAATCCGCCGGTCCGCGGCTCAGAGCTTCGAAGCCCATGGTCCTGCGATCGCCCATGTCGACGATCGGTTGGAACACGGTACCGAGCTCCTCGTGCATGAGAATCTCTTGTAGAAGACCGCGGGAACGAAACTGCCGATCGGCCTGAACGAGGCGCGCGCATTGCCACGCGTCCTGGACGAGACGGGCGATGAGCCGCTCAGGCGAGATGAGCGGGTTGTCAAGAACGAGACTGAAGCCCACCGTGATGCGGGTTCGACCGCTCAGATAAGGCGAGAGGAGCCGACCGAGGCTGTCATTGAGGGAGTTCTCGACCCGCTTCGCGACCGCCTCGAGCTCGGCCATGCGCGGAGCGCAGCCGCGCTCCGGCGGACTGAGGAAAACGAGAAAGCCGTCACCGCTGCGATCGTTCGAAGCAAAGACATCGCTCGCGCGAACTTCCGTGCCAGAGAGCTCGAGAATCAGGTCGGTGGCGCTTTCGAGGACCTCGCTGTAAGTCTTGGAGCCATAGTTCATCTCGACTTGGTTGAGCGGCGTGAGGTCAACGAGGATGGCACCGAGACCACCCTGCTTTTTCAGAAACGGCAGGATTAGTTCAACGCAATCGAGATAAGGCGCAGGCTTGAATGGTTCCATGTGCAGTCTTCTCTGGTCGGGAGGAGCCGGTGATCGTGTAGCAATTTGCAAGAAACATGCTGGTTTTTTCCATAGGGTCATCAAATTCGGCTGCCGGCTAGAAGTGGCTGATAGAGAAGAGGTTCTACGGAACAATCTCCGTGATGCCGCTTTTGCAGGCGTTGGCAAAGACCCACAAGGACGGTGGGAATACCCAATGGTTCGATCTCTCTTCCAGGAATCGGCGCTACAATGATTCCCCTGGCCGGAGGGATGGCCGAGTGGCTTAAGGCGGCGGTCTTGAAAACCGTTGATCGAAAGGTCCGGGGGTTCGAATCCCTCTCCCTCCGCCAGCCTATTTCTGGCTCGGACCTAGCGCTTGGTTTTGTCGCTCGCTCCAGGAGGGGAGACAAGCAGAACACCGAACCAACGATGTTGTTGGAAGAACCTTTCAACGAGCTGCAAGCAACGTTCTCGCCGGACGGTCGATGGATCGCCTACACGTCCGACGAGTCGGGCCGCTTCGAGGTCTACGTTCGATCCTTCCCCGAGCTTCGCGATAGAAACCAGATTTCCACGGATGGCGGGATGGAACCGCTGTGGAACCGGGACGGGACAGAGCTCTTCTACCGCAATGGCGACAAGATGATGTCTGTGACCACGGCTTTGGCTCCGGAGCTCGTTCTCGGCCGACCGGAGCTATTATTCGAGGCTCCCTACGAGGGCCTTCGCCGCCTCACAGCAACAAATTACGATGTCGCCGAGGATGGGCGTTTCTTGATGCTGCAGAGCGAAGAAGATCGGGCCAACAGCACCTTGCGCATCAACGTCGTTCTGAACTGGTTCGAAGAACTGAAGGCGCACGTTCCAACCGAAAAGTAACGATCTCGTTCAGAACGAGATGCCCTAGCCGTCCGACGATCTCGTCAGCGCGTCAAGCTGTAGTAGACCGCGCGCACCAAGCGCTCGCTGTTACCGGTCCAATTGGCATCGAAGCTCGCATGCGGTTTGGCGGCGACGATCTCATCCATACTCTTTCCCTCGTCCACCATGGTTTGCACGCGATCCCGAATCGTAGCGAGCATGTTCCGGTACGCCAGCAAGTCACTAGGGCCGCCGACCTCGCCGTGTCCAGGGATGATCATCGTTGTATCTTTCGTCATCTTGAGCACTCGATCCGCCGCGGCAATGACGCCTTTGACGTTGCCCCCGGCGTCAATGTCGATGAACGGATACATGCCGTTGAAGAAGACGTCACCCATGTGGAAGACGTCGGCTTTCGCGAAATGGATGATGGAGTCTCCATCCGTGTGGGCGTGCGCGACGTGAAAAACGCGGATCTCCTCGCCGTTCCAGTAAAACGTGACTTCGTCGGTGAACGTGATCTTGGGCCAGGCACCCGGTGGCGAGGCCTCGGTGCGATCTTGTCGTAAGATCGTCCTCACCTGCTCCGTGCTCAACCGTCGACGCACATTCTGGTGCGCAACGATAATGCTTCCCCGCTTCCCAAAGTTCTCGTTGCCGCCGGTGTGGTCTCCGTGCCAGTGGGTGTTCACGAGAAATCGGACGGGGTCATCGGTGACCGTTTCTACGGCAGCGATAATACTATCGGTGAGCGGAGCGTACTGATCGTCCACGAGGAACGTACCATCCTCGCCCACGCACAAACCGATATTGCCACCGCGGCCGAAGATCACATGCACCGCACCGCGGACGGGTTGGGCGCGTACCTCGACGGCGTCCCAGTCGACCTGCGCTTGGGCGAAGCCGACGCTCAACACGCTCGAAACAAAAAACGGAATCATGAGACGCATAAGACACCTCTCCTCTCCTCCAGGGCCGGAACCATATCATCGACCGGCTCACGTTGCGTGTTAACGAGTGTGGATGTGGGCCCGCTCAATCCTTGTACGTCCTAATCCGCTCCGGGCGAAGCTCGAGCACACGAAGCGCATCCGCGGCCTTGCGCCAGGCCGCGAGCGTTTCCTTCTTTGACGGGTCGCGCAAATCCCAGTAGCGGCCCGCGAGCTTCTCCGCTAGCTCGATCCCGCCCTGTTCCACCACCGTGACATTGCCGTCGAAGGACACCCAACGCTCGAGCTCGGAAAGATCGTTCACCACCAGAAGCGACGCCCTGCTATCCGCTTCGATGCGCTTGACCTTCTGCGACGTAGCGACCGTGAAGATCCGCACGACCTCACCGTCCCAGTCAAACCAAACGGGAACGCCGATGGGAAAGCCGTCCGCGTTGACGGTGTTGAGGATTCCGAGCCGTGTCTTGGACAGAAATGCGTCGCGCTCAGCTTCCGCCAGTTTCGTCATGCTTGCCACCCTTCGGCGCGATTCTATCTCGGACACTTCATTTGAGACCGATCCCGTTTGCTCTCGATCCGCCGCCGTCTTAATATCGTCTCGCTTATGTCCCTCGAACCCGGCACACGCTTGGCGCATTACGAAATCCTCGAGCCCATTGGGCCAAAGCCGAAGGTAAGATCAAGAAAGTCTCGTTCGACGGTGCCGCTCCCGTAACCCTCGTGAGCTCACGCTGGCCGTGGGGTGCCAGCTGGGCCACGGACGACGTCATTGTTTTCGGGCAGGGGGAGAGAGGCGGCGGCGTGCTCCGCTTGCCGGCCAGCGGGGGAGAGCCCGAGGTCTTGTTCGCGCCATCGTCCGAGAAAAGTATCTTTGGCCCCCAGATACTGCCGGGCGGTAACTACCTGCTATTTACGGCCCGCTCGGACGGTCCGTGGGCAGACCGCCCAAATGGTGGTTCGACATCTGAAGACGGGAGAGCAGCGCGTCTTGCTGGAAGGCGGTACGGACGCTCGATATGTACCCACGGGGCATTTGGTCTACGCGGTGACGGGAGCTCTTTTCGCGGTGCCTTTCGATGTCGAGCGAGTCGAGGTCACCGGCAGCGCGGTCCCCGTCTTCGAGGACCTCATGACCGCATTCGCCTACACGGGTGCAGCCCCCTTCGCGTTTTCGGATAACGGAAACTTGGTTTACGTTTCGGGCTCCGTTCGAGGCCAAAAAATCCCTGGTGTGGTCGATCGCGGTGGGGCCGCCACGCCCTTCGGGGAGCCGGGCCGAGGCTACTCCCGGCCGCGTCTGTCCCCAGATGGCCAACAATTAGCGGTCGCGGTCGGCAGCGCCGAAGCGCCCGACATATGGACGTTCGACCTCGAGCGAGACGTCATGACGAGATTGACCTTCGAGGGAGGTTCTCGACCGCTGTGGATGCCGGATGGATCCCGAATCATTTACGCTTCGAATCAGCGAGGTGACTACGATATTTTCCAGACTTCGGTGGATGGATCCGGAGAGGTGGTACAGCTAACAGCCGGGGGTTATCGGATCCCAGCCTCCATTTCACCTGACGGAAACGTGCTCCTCTTCCGACAAGACCGAACGAATGGCATGGATATCGGCATGCTTCGTCTCGACCAGGAGCAGAACACCGAACCAACGATGTTGTTGGATGAATCGTTCGACGAACGATCCGCCGTTTTCTCGCCCAACGGAAAGTGGATCGCCTACACGTCGGACGAGTCGGGCCAAGCCGAGGTATACGTGCGGTCCTTCCCCGGGCTTCGCGGAAGAGAACAGGTGTCCAGAAACGGCGGAACCGAGCCGCTATGGAAGCGAGACGGAACAGAGCTTTTTTTCCGCGCGGACGCCAAAATGATGGCGGTCCCCACAACATTTGAACCGGAGCTCAGCCTCGGCCAGCCCGAATTATTGTTCGAGGGCCCATTCGAGCGCTCCTCTCGCGACGTCGAAGCGCAGTACGATGTAGCCACAGATGGACGTTTTCTGATGCTCTTGCGGGAAGAAGGTCAGGCGGAGGAGACCATGCGCATCAACGTCGTCCTGAACTGGTTCGAGGAGCTGAAAGCCCGCGTCCCCACCGAAAAGTAACCATCTCGTTCAGAACGAGATCTCTACCCGTCCGACTCCTGCGCGATCTGGTACTGCTCGAGCTTCTTATAGAGATTACTCCGCGGCGTCCCAATCACTTGCGCCGTCTGAGAGATATTCCAGCCATTCTCTCGAAGCTTCTGCACCAGAAACGCCCGCTCGCTCGTCTCCTTGAACTCCTTCAACGTATTCGCAGTCGCCGCCTGAGACGACGGCGTGTCTTCCTGAGGAACACGAATATGCTCCGGCAGATCGACAACATCGATCGTGTCCGAGGGCGCCATGATCAAGACGCGCTCGATCGTGTTCCGGAGCTCGCGGATGTTCCCTTCCCATTTGTGATGGACGAGGCGCTGCATCGCCTGCGGAGAGAAATGCTTTCGCCGCAAATTGTCCTCGGCGGCGAAGCTCGAGACGAAGTGCTCGATGAGAGACTCGATATCGTCCCGACGCTCGCGCAAAGGCGGTGTCGGGATGGGGATGACGGATAGTCGAAAATAAAGGTCTTCGCGGAAGTTTCCCTCTGCGATTTCCTTCTTGAGATCTTTATTCGTCGCCGCAATGACCCGCACATCGACCTTGAGCGTGTTCTGCGAGCCGACGCGCTCGACTTCACCTTCTTGAAGAACGCGCAGCACTTTGGCCTGGGTGCGAGCGCTCATGTCGCCGATCTCGTCGAGAAAAATCGTCCCGCGATCGGCTTGCTCGAACTTTCCGATCTGTTTGTTCGTCGCCCCCGTGAACGATCCTTTCTCGTGCCCGAAGAGCTCGCTCTCGATGAGGTCTTCGGGGATGGCGGCGCAGTTGACTTGAATCCAGGGGGCGCGGTTACGGTTGCTGTTGGTGTGGATGGCGCGGGCGACGAGCTCTTTGCCCGTTCCCGACTCGCCCGTGATGAGCACGGTGGCGTTCGTGGGCGCGGAGCGGGCGATAGCTTCACGCACTTTGTCCATCGCCGCCGAAGTCCCGATCATCTGGTAGCGGCGCTCGAAACGGGGCCGGAGCCTAGAGACCTCCTCCGTGAGCTGTTTGCGCTCGAGCGCATTGCGGACGGCGAGCAAGATCCTTTCGGTCTCGAGCGGCTTTTCGATGAAATCGAAGGCGCCGAGCTTCGTGGCTTGGACGGCCGTTTGCACGTTACCGTGGCCGCTCACCACGACGACTTGAGGCGCGGTGGTGCGCTCGCGAAGCTCTCCAAGAACTTCGAAGCCGTCCATCCCCGGCATCTTGATATCGAGAAAAACCAGGTCGTAGGGCTCGTTCTCGATCTTGTCGAGCGCCTCCGCCCCAGACGATCCTTCGGAGACGTCATAACCCTCGTATTCGAGCGTCATGCGCAGCATCTTGCGGATGGGCTCTTCGTCGTCCACAACAAGTATGCGGGGCTTGACCATGTTTCCTTTACTCGGTCGAGTATAGCACGCAGCCTTAAACCTTTTGTTTTGAATAGATTATGGCCGGTTCTCCATCTCGATCAGGATCGACTCTCTCTCGTCGACCGCGCCGTCATCCTCAATGCTCGCGATCAGAAGATCGAGACGCACGCCCATGTGTACCGCCCCCGAGCGCTCTCGCGTATGCCGGAGCTTTTCGAGCGCTTTCTCGGTGAGTTTCGCCTCCCCGGCGGCGCTCCCTGCGCGACGCTTCACGAGAGCCGCAGCTAGCTGGATGAGCCCCTGCAAAAACTCGCGTTCGTCCGCAGACGGCGTCTCCGCCCACAGGCGCTCGAAATAGACATGCGCCTCCCACCAATAGGCAGCATTGAACAGATCGATCCCGTACAAGAAATCGTCGTCGAAGGATGCGGGCTCGCGCCCGTACATGTGGCCCTCCGGGTGACGTTCCGGGTGCGGCGTCTTGCCGGGCTCGTGGCGGTAGGGAGGGAATGCGCGTTGAGTGTAGCGTGTGCGGTTCAGCGTATCCTACCGCCTACCGCCTACCGATTGCGCTCGATGACGTAGTACGCGAGTGCCATCAACGCATCCTTATTGATCGACTCCGGCAGGAACGCGAGACATTCCTTGGCTCTGACCGCGTAGTCCTCGGCAAGGTCCCGAGCTTTGTCGAGACATCCGTCGCGACGCACCAGGTCCAGGATCTCTTTACGGCTCACCTCGTCGATGCTGCCGCGCTCGATGACCGCTTGGACCATCGGGAGCGCGCGGGGCTCGTTTTGAAGCGCGTAGATGATCGGCAACGTGACGTGGCCTTCTTTCAAATCCGAGAGCACGGGCTTGCCGAGCGTCTCTTCGTCGGACGTGAAGTCGAGCAGATCGTCCGCGACTTGAAAGGCCATGCCGATATTCATGCCGTACTCGCTGAGCGCCGTCTCGACTTCCGGCGTCGCGCCGCCTAGCTTCGCGCCCATTTGCGCGCAGCCATAAAACAAATAAGCCGTTTTGTGCTTCAAGATGTTGAGGTGCTCGTCCACCGTCAAGTCGACCGCGCCTCCACGGGTCAGCTCCAGAATCATGCCCTCGATCATGCGCAGCGTGATCTCGGTAATGATTTGCAGAATCTCGAGGCTACCCATCTCGATGGCGAGCCCAATCGAGCGGATGTATAGAAAATCACCGAGGAGGACGGTGAAATCGTTTCCGAGCAGAGCGTTGACGGATGGCCGCCCGCGACGCATGACCGCTTCATCGACGATGTCGTCATGGACGAGCGTCGCGGTATGGATGAACTCGGTGACGGCGCCATATTGCGGCCCCTTGTCACCCGTATAGCCGCAGGCGCGAGCGGCGATGAGAAGAAGCGCCGGCCGGACGCGCTTGCCACCGCTGCGGTAGATATAGCGACTGCTGGACTCGACGAGCTGGAGCTTGCTCTCCACTTTATCGCGGATGATCTGCTCGACGGTATCGAGATCGTCTTGGATCTCGCCGAAAATATCTTCGAGGGTCAGAGAGGGCTCTGGGAGCTGGGATCGTGTTTCGGAGGACGCCATCGTTGTTCTTCCTGCCCTGGGCTCTTAGCGATAATTCTTGAACTGCATCGCGATGCCGAGATCCGCCTCTTTCAGCAGAGCCATGATGGACTGTAGCTCGTCTTTCTTTTTGCCGCTAACGCGAACTTGGTCGCCCTGAATCGCGACTTGGACCTTACGCTTCGTGGATTTCACGATTTTTACGATCTCGCGCGCCTTGTCCATGGGGATGCCGTTCTGGAGCTCGATTCTCTGCCGAACGGTGCCTCCGAGCGCGGACTCGATCTCGCCCGGATTCAACGCCTTCAGCTCGATACCCCGCTTCACGAGCTTCGATTCCAGGACGTCGCGCGCGCCTTCGAGCTTGAACTTTTCCGAGGACTTGAGCTCGATCGCGGCCCCATCATCCACGACCTGGATTTGTGTACCCGAGCCTTTGAAATCGAACCGGTTCACGATTTCCTTCATCGCGTGCTGCACGGCATTCTTCACTTCCTGCCCGTCCAGCTTGCACACGATATCGAAACTGCTTTCTGCCGCCATTCGACCCCCATTATTACGAAATTCACCTTTCTCGGCAACGCAAGCCGAGATCCTCTTTGAAGTCAGCTAGATGGAAAAAAATCGATAAAAATTCTCGTCCGTGGCTGCCTCGACCTCCCGCTCGGAGATCCCCTTGGTCTTGGCCAGGCAGTCGGCGGTCTCGCGCACGAAGGCGGGCTCGTTGCGTTTGCCGCGATAGGGCACGGGAGCGAGGTACGGACAGTCCGTTTCCACGAGGAGCTTATCGAGCGGAAGCGCGCGGGCGGCTTCACGCAGCGGCTCGGCGTTCTTGAACGTCAAGATTCCCGAAAAAGAGATCAAGAACCCGTGCGCAATGGCCATCTCGGCGGTGGCGAGGCTCGCCGTGAACGAATGCAGGATCCCACGCACATCCGCCGTTTCGTCCTCCAGAATAGCGGCCAGATCTTCTTCGGCCTCGCGGTGGTGCACGACGATAGGAAGCTCGAGCTCGCGCGCCAGACGAATTTGGCGGCGGAACACCTCCCGCTGCTCTTCCCTCGGCGACGAGTCGTAGTGGTAGTCGAGCCCTATCTCACCTATCGCCACGACACGCGGCCCACTCGCGAGCTTACGCAGGAGGGCTTCGCCACCCTTCTCATCGAAGATCTTCGCGTCATGCGGATGGCAGCCGACAGCCGTATAGAAATCGTGCGTTGCGACGAGCGCCAGGGCGTTCTTGTAGCTGTCTTCTTCGTCGACCATCGCGAGCGAGAGAATGGCTTCGACGCCCGCGCTCTTGGCTCGGGCGATGACAGCCTCGCGATCCTCGTCGAAACGGTCCATGTCTAGGTGGGCATGGCTGTCTATCATTTTCAGGATTCAGGATTCATTGTTCGTGGTTCACTTTTCTTGTATCGCTTGGGTGTAGCCTAGGCTTTCCAGGCGGCGGCGCTCCTCTTCGGTCATTTCTACACCTTCGGGAGCGGGGGCGTTGCCTCTTAGGTGTTCTTGGGCTCTTAGCCAGGTGAACAATTTTTGTTCTAGGTAGCCTCTTGCGAAGTTGTCTTCTTCGGACAGGTCAGCGGTTTCTTTTGGGTCGGCGATTAGGTCGTAGAGCTCTTTTTTGTCGGTGCGGCTGTCCCAGATGAGCTTGTGATTCTTGTTGCGGGCGCTGTAGCGGGGGCGTTTCCACACCGTGCGCGAGTAAGCAATGCGGTCGGCGGCGGCGGGTCCTAGCAAGCTCTTTCCTTGCATGTCGGTCGCTTGGATGCCGGCGAGCTCCAGGATGGTCGGGGCCAGGTCGACGAGCTCCACGACGTTCTCGACGCGGCGCGGCACGGCGCTGGGAATCTTCATGATCAACGGAACGCGGATGCTTTCTTCATAGAGCTGGGTGTTGTGGCCTAGGAAACCGTGCTCGAAGAGAGCTTCTCCGTGGTCCGCGGTGAGGATGAGGACGGTGTTGTCTCCGAGGCCGCGGTCGTCGAGTTGCCGAAGGAGCTTTCCGACGAGATCGTCGACATAGGCTAGGTTGCCATCATAGAGCCCGCGCACTCGGGCGAGCGTCGCGGTGTCGAGAGGCTCTCCTGCGGCGACGCGGTCGTTCAGCGCTTCGACGACCTTGGCGTCGGCCATACCTTCCGGAAACGGTTCTGCCGGGGCGAAGCGGGTATCGAAAGGCGCTTTCGGGTTGTACGGGAAATGCGGCTCGCGAAAGTGGACGTAGGCGAAAAAACGCTCGTCGCCGACGTCGTCTAGCCAATCGCGGAAGGTTGCGAGGACGGAGTCACCGCGACCCGTGTAGTCCTCTTGCTCCCAGATCTGGAAATACTCTTGGTAGCCCTGATCGAGTCCGAACATTTTAGAGGCGACGGCGTTTCCTGAAAACCCGGCGGTGCGATAGCCGTGCTCGGCGAGGAGTCCGGGAAAGGTGATGACGTCGTCCCGGAGCCGGTCGGCAAAAGAGACGCTCTGGTGGCGCTCGGGGTATTGGCCGGTGAGAACGGAGCCTATGGAAGCGATCGTGTAGACGGCTTGGCTCACGGCATTGTCGAAAACGACGCTGGTCTCTCCCAAGGCGTCGATGGCGGGTGTCGTGTTCTTGTCGTGTCCATAGAGTCCTGTGCGGAGCGCGTTCGCGCCGTCGAGAACGATCAGCACGATGTTGGCGTCGATCGCTTGAAGCTCGCGTCGCGGCGGCGTGAAAGCCGGGACGGTCAGCTCGGGCCATATGACGGTGCCGCTCACCGAGCGCAGAACGATCTCGACGGGGCCGTTCGCACGCAGGGTCTGCTCCCAGACCTCTTCGCCCGCGAGCGTCTCTTCGACAAGCGTGGACCGTTCGGTGCGCACCACGATGTCGACCCCGTCGCCAGGCGTCAGCCGGAGCTGCGCCTCGCCGGGAACGTCCGCGTAAAACGTCACGGAGCCGCCCGCGGGCAGATGGAGCCCTTCGTTCACCCAAGCGAACGGGCCCGGGCGCCTTGCGACCGGCGCTTCGCCTTCGGGCGGAATGTCGAAGCGATAGAACGCGACCGCGAGCCGCCGTCGGTCGGCGGAGCTTCGGTTGGGATCGCCCGCGTAGCGGAAACGCATTCTGATCTCGTTCCGGCCTTCTCGAAGCGGCAGCTCGAACGGATAGCGCTCGCGCGTGGGACGCAGCTCGATCTCGGTCAGCTCCTCGCCGTTGACGCTCAGGCGAATCCATTGGGAAGGACTGCCTTCGAAACGGAACGGCTCGCATTCGATCCAGGCCATGTGGCGGCCAGCGCGATCGCTCGTGAAGGTGAAGACCGCCGCTTCTTCGGAGGCCCAGCGAAAGGTATTGCCATCTCTGGCCGTCTCTCCATGCGACCAGCCTTCCTCGCTCAAGTGAGGCAGCGCGCGCGGCGAGCCGAATTCGATCAGGATACCGTTCCAGCTCTTGCGCGCGACCGCGACGGCATCAATAAGTGACCGCGCGTCGGCCGTAGGTGGCTCGGCCGGCCCGGGACCACAGGCGACGCCTAGCGCCGCGAGCACCAAGAAAAATTGTTTCACTTGACCTTGGTACCGGGCGCGACGTCTTTGTCGAACGTCGCGAGCACAGGTCCATCCTCGGTGCTTGCCGCGAGAAGCATCCCTTGAGATTCAACCCCTCTCACCGTGGCGGGCTTCAAATTGGCGACAACGATGATGTGCTTGCCGACGAGCTCTTGGGGCGTGTAGGATTTCTTGATCCCCGCGACGAGCTGCCGAGTCTCCGAGCCCAGATCCACTCGAAGTCGAAGAAGCCGGTCGGCGCCTTCGATCTCGGACGCTTCGAGCACCTTGGCCACTTTCAACTCGACTTTGAAGAAGTCGTCGATGTTGATTTTTTCGTCTTCGCTCATCGCTTTCCTTTTGTTTGGCCTTTCGTTTGGTAGCTCACGATCGCAGCTTGCTGTACCTGTTTCAAAGAGACTTTTTTCGCGCGCGCGATCCGCCGGCAATCATCGAACTCAGGCGCGACGTTCACGACTTTGCCTCCGAAGAGCCCTTCTTTGACGCGGACTTTGCCGAAGCGCGTCCGCACCGCGATGATGCGGCGCTCGAGCACTTCACGCTCGATAGCGTGGGTGCGCACGCCGAGCGTCGTGCTCTCCCGAAAGAGGATCGCCGTCGCTTGATCGCGGCCACGCGGGTGTACGAGGACGGTCACGTTCGTGCCGGGCCGGTTCTTTTTCATCATCACCGGCGTCAGAAAGACATCCAGAACGTCCGCCTCGAGCAACTGCTCCTGGACAAAGCCCAATTGCTCCGGCGTTTGGTCGTCGATGGTCGTCTCGAGGACGAGAACCGTTTCCGAGCGACGGCTCTCCGTCTCGCCCAGAACGAGCCGAAGCGCGTTCGGCCTTCCCGAAGGCGGATCCTTCGTACCGAGTCCATAGCCTAGACGCGTGATCGTCATCGCAGGCATGGGGCCGAATCGCTCGGCGAAGGCGCTCACAAGTAGTGCCCCGGTCGGCGTCGTTCGCTCGAAATCGCCGTCCGCGAATACCGGTACGCCCTTTAATAGTAGTGCAGTGGCCGGCGCCGGCACGGACAGCCGGCCGTGCTCGGTATCCACCCAGCCGGAGCCCACGTTGAGCGGTGAGGCTTCGACGCGGTCGACACCGAGAAGCTCGAGGCCCGAAACGGCGCCCACGACGTCTACGAGCGTGTCGAGCGCGCCCAGCTCGTGAAGATGGATCTTCTCGACGCTCTTGCCGTGCACGGTGGCTTCCGCCTCGAAGACTCGGTAGATGAGACAAAGCGAACGCGCCTTGATATCTTTCGAGAGACGGCTTTTTTTTAGAATCCGTTCGAAATCGGCCCAGTGGCGGTGGCCTCGATCGTCGGGCGCGTCCACGCGGATGCGCGTGCCGTGGATGCCGCCACGAACCGCCTTGGACCGGATCAGCCGGAAACCGGTCACCGAGAGCTTGTCGAGCTCGGCCACGAGCTCTTTCAAGGGCACGCCGAGGTCGACGAGCGCCGCCAGGATCATATCTCCGCTCGCGCCCGCGGAGCCATCCAGATAGAGAACCCGCTCGCCCATTGAAGCCGTGCAGTGTACTAGAGTTCGCCGTGCTCTTTGAAACTCCAGTAGCGGCCGGCGCTGACGATGACGTGGTCCAAAAGGCCGATGCCCAGGATCTCCCCCGCCCGGTGCAGCCTCTTGGTCAGCTGCCGGTCCTCGAGCGACGGTGTCGGATCGCCGGATGGGTGATTGTGAAAGACGACGATCGCCGCCGCCCGAAGAATGGCGGCTTCACGGTAGACCTCGCGGGGGTGGGCGAGCGAGCCGTTCAGGCTGCCGTTGGAGATTATTTCGAGGCGCATCAGCCCATTGCGGCTATCGAGCGCGAGCATGCCGAATTCCTCTAGAGGCTTCGTCCCGAAACGCGGCATCAAGTAGCGGCCGGCATCCTCCGGCACGCGGAACCGCGGCCGCGCGAGCTCCGGCGCCGAGGCCGCGCGCCTTCCGAGCTCGAGAGCTGCGAGAATCCGCGCCACGCGCGCGTCCTTCAACCCGGGCACGCGCGCAAGCCCCGCGGCGCTTTGGCGATTCAGGCCCTCGAGATCTCCCGCTTCCCGCAAGAGCTGATTGGCCAGCTCCAGCGCGGAGGCGTTTTTGGTGCCCGAGCCCAGGAGCACGGCGAGGAGCTCGTTGACACCGAGCGTTTCGGCGCCACGCTCGAGGAGCTTCTGGCGAGGTCGGTCTTCAGGCCACAGAGCTTCGAGTTTCATCTAATCTCCTTTCGAAGATCTAGACGAGAACGGGCTCTTGTAACCTCCGTTCCAAGCTGCGATTCGAGTGGCTCACGTAGACGAGACGGCCGTCGCGCCAGGCGCGGCGGAGCTCGTCTTCCACCACGGTCTCGGTCTCCACGGCGGTGAGGGCTTTGCGAGCCCAGCGCCCGAGCTCCACGAGTGCTGCGCACTCCCACCCATCGACAGCAATTTGTGCTACGGGGAGCTCATGCCCTTTTTCGAGATAGGCGACGCCGACGGAGGCCCTGGGTGTGACCTGCTGCAGCCTTTGCGCGGCCTGTTTGGCTTCTTTGTCGAAGCCAAAAGACCCTACGCAACTCATGAGCTCCCCTGTCGAGAACGTGTGCTGCGCGTCGTAAGGCCGCTGCCGGTTGGAGACCCAGACCGGAGACAAAGCTTTCGAGGAGGCCAGAACGCAGATTGCCTCCGCCGTGTGCCGACGGAGCGCGTGCGAAAGCCCTTCCGGCGTCACGATCCCTCGCTCGACCAGGGTTTCGCCTAGAGGGATCCGATCGCGATGACACTCTTCGTAGACCGTTTCGAATACCGCTTTCGGAAGGGGCGGATCGGTTTCGTGGCGTAAGATATCGGTGAGACGATGCTCCATGTTCGAGGCCGCGGCCCAGCAGACACGGTTATCCTCGACGAGGACGGTTCCCTGTGGGGCGTCTTTCGACGCGAAGACCAAGGCCCCAGTGGCGCCTCGCGGGAGTCGATCGATACCCTTGAGCAGACGCAAGAGCGTGGGCACTTCGAAGTTTTGGTAGTCCGGCATGTCAGTTTTCAGATCGTTCAAAAACGCTGAGCGCCTTACTGAAGGTGCAAAACGAATGCCGATCTCAAACAGCAGCGCAATGATTTAGAATCAACGACTTAGAGTGGACTAGACGCGTTTTTCGAGGGTTTTCTACCGGACCGCGTGGGACTTCCCCAACAGCGCTTGGCCGGTAGCCGAAATCAGATCACGGTTCCGTCAGGCACCGTGACGTTCTTCGGAATAACGACAATCCCGTCGCGGATGAAGTAGCTCTCACCATCGGCCTCGGTGACACCTTTTTCGTTGACGATGCGCACGCCCCTGCCAATCCGCGCGTTCTTGTCGACGATGGCGCGTTGGATGACCGCGTCCTCGCCGATACCCATGGGCGGGCGTCTCGCTGCCAAATCGGCCTCCACCTCATGCGGCAGCTGATAGAAGTCAGCCCCCATGATGACGGCCTCCTTGAGCACCGCGCCCTTGGCGACCCGCGCTCGCACGCCGATGACCGAGCGCTCCACGCGGCATTGATTCAAGATGACGCCTTCGGTGACGAGTGAGCGCACGATGGTGCAATCGTCGATCTTGCTCCCGGGCAAGAACCGAGGATGCGTATAGATGGGCGCGAGCGGCTCGTAGAAGTTGAAGCGCGGCAGTGGATCCGTCAAATCCAAGTTAGCTTGATAGAAAGTGCCGATCGTCCCTACATCTTCGAAATAGCCGTCGAACACATAGGCGAACAGACCCCGACGTCCGACGAGCCCCGGGAGGATCCCGTGGCCAAAATCATTCGCTTCGGACTGAAGAAGCTCTTCTTCGAGGACCGAACGATTGAACAAATAAATTCCCATCGAGCCGAGATACTTGCCGTCCTCTGTCTCGAACCCCTCGAGCGCGTCTACGGCGGGCTTTTCGACGAACCGTGTGACTTTTTTCGACGCATCGACTTTGAGAATGCCGAAGCGCGGAGCGTCTTCGCGCCGTATGGTCGTGACCGCGACCGTCACCTCCGCGCCGTTTGCCTCGTGTTGCGCGACGACCTCGCGAAAGTCCATCCGGTAGAGCTGATCCCCGCTCAGCACGAGCGCGCGCTCCACGCCGGGGCGGTTTATGATGTGGCGCAAGTTCTTACGCACCGCGTCGGCCGTGCCCTGATACCAATCCTTTGCCTCCGGTGTCTGCTGAGCAGCGAGGATGTCGACGAAGCCCCGCCCGAAATTGTCGAAGCGATAGGTTCGCGTGACGTGATTGTTCAACGAAGCGGAGTTGAACTGGGTCAAAACGAACATCCGCCTAATACCGCTGTTCAGGCAGTTGCTGATGGGAACGTCGACGAGGCGGTACTTGCCGCCAAAGGGAACGGCGGGCTTGGAGCGCTCACGGGTCAAAGGGTGAAGACGCGCCCCAATGCCTCCGCCAAGGATCACCCCTATTGTTTTATCGGGCACGGTGGCGCCATCCTACCATGGCGCCCACGATACGCTTCTGGCCTCAACTATGGGAAAATAAAGTCTAGACCGCATGGATTCTCTCAAAGAGCTCCTCTCCAACCGTCCGAAAGTGATCGCCCGCACGAAGCAGGGACAACTCGTTCCCGGCTATCTCGACAAGGGACAGCTACTGCCGCGAGGCATTTTGAAGATGAGCGACGCGAACGGTGAGCCTCTGCCCGTCGACATCCACAGGCTCAAAGGTGTGTTCTTCGTACGCGACTTTACGGGCGACGGGGACTATCTGGAAGAAAAATCTCTGCACGCCGATCCGAGTCGGCTCGGGATTCGGGTCCGCATACGCTTCGAAGATAACGAATCACTCGAGGGTGTGACCGAGAACACACTCGAGCTGCTCACGAGCCCCGGCTTTTTCTTCTGGCCCTGCGATTCGAAATCCAACAATCGGCTGATCTTCGTCATCAAAACCGCTTTGCTCGGCTTCGCCGTTCTAGGCGTGCGCCATCGGTGAGCGCCCAACCATCCACAACGCGCACGGCGCTCTCAGACGTAATCGATCGATAGGATTTCGAGCTCGGTGGCACCGCTCGGTAGCTCGAGAGTCACGACATCCCCCTCGCGCGCGGAAATCAGAGCTCTCGCTATCGGAGAAATGAAGCTGACCTTGCCTTCAGCCGGCCGGCTCTCGTCGACCCCGACGATTTTGTACACCCTCTCGTTGCCTTCGGGATCCGCGATGGTGACCGTCGCCCCAAAATGCACGCTGTCCTGGTCTTGAGAGCTCAGGTCGACGACGTCCATACTGGCCAAACGTTCCTGGAGAAACCGGATGCGGCGGTCGATCACCGCAAGTCGTGCTTTCGGTGACAGACTCTGGCCCTGCGCCTCCTTCTTTCTCTTCGCACCAGCAGAACCTTTTTTCGCAACAACTTGCGGCCGCAGCACGTCCTCGAGACGGGTGAGCTCGGTGCGCAAGAGTTCCGCACCTTCGGGCGTGACGTAGTTCTTGGTGCCAGGCGGAAGAAGGTCCTTGGGCTCGGGAATGACTTCCTCGAAGGCCCCTTCGTCGGATTCTTTGATAAATGCTTTGCTCATGGGACTCCACTGCCTGCCAGCGGCCACGGGCCGGAGGGGCCCACCTCAACGCGCCGGATGCCCAAAAGTATTCTAGTTGGTGGGGAAAGGCAAATGCCGTCCTAGACGCTACAGCCTAGACGCTACAAGATGATGCGGTCGTTGCCGGCGCGGCGGGTGACGCGCTCGCGGTCGAGCCACTCGAGCAGAGGAATGGCGTGCTTGCGGGTGACACCCGCCATCTCTTTGAAGAAGCTCACATCGAGGCGGTCGCGTTCGGGCTTGAGGCCGCGGATGGATTCCTTGAGCTCGCGAAGGGCGTCGCGGTGGAAGACCATCCCGTCCCCGATCTGGACGAGCGTACCGTCCTTCAACAAGACTCGCTGCACGCGCTCTAGCAAGCGGGTGTCTTGCTTTCCCGCGGCCGCTGCTTCGCTGAGACTCTTTGGGCGATAGCCCCCGTCACGATATTGCTTCACGAGGAAGTCTCGGGCGGCGGTCTCCTCGGCGCTCAAGTGGATGCTGTGATCGGGAGTCGCGACGAGATCGCGCGCGCTCAAAAGACGCCCTTCGCCGACGCTCCGCGTCAAGACCCACTCGAACACGGCGTGCGGCGTGCGCGCGGCAACCTTTTCCCTCAGCTCGCTTTTCGGCATACCCCCGAGCAGCGGGTTCTTGCTCTGAAAGCGTTTGAGCTCGTCGAGCATGCGGCTCGCGATCGTCTCGACGACGTCGGGAGCAATGAAGAGCCGCGGCGACTCGGAGACCACCACCGCTTTCTTTTGGCCGACGAGCGCCGCGACGATCGGCTTCATCGCTTCCCCGTCGGCCGATAGCCGCCGGGCCAAATCGGGCTCCGACATCCCCATAACGCCCGCGCCGGCAATAAAGAGTGCGGCCGCGGTGGATCGATCGCCACTCGCGAGCGTTTCGAGCGCGCCGAGGGGCGCTCGACTGCGGACGCCGTGTTTCTGGGGCTCGGCGTCGAGAACCTTCCCACCCGCGATCGTCTCGAGAGGCGAGTAGCGTCTCAAGATGAAGCGATCCCCACGCGCGGCAACCATCGGGCCTTCCAGGCGGAGCTGTACGAAAGCGCGTTCTCCCGGGGCGATAGCTTTCCTGTCGCCCAGCACCCGCACGCGCGCCAGGACTTGCGCCGTTCCCAGATGAAGATGTACGCGGGTGAGATCCTTGATGGGGATGGGCGACGAGGCGAGCACGTCGAGCTCGGCATCGATCATATGCGTCGGCGTGAACGAGCCGGGCTCGACGAGGGTGTCGCCACGCAAGATGTCGGCCACATCGACGCCTTGCAAATTCACCGCGGTTCTCTGGCCCGCGCTTGCGGTCTTCTTCTTCTCGCCGTGAACTTGGAGGCCGCGTATCCGCGCTTTCAACCCTCGCGGCACGATCTCGATCTCATCCTCTTGCGCTACCGAGCCGGTCATCAAAGTTCCCGTCACGACCGTGCCAAAGCCTTTCATGGTAAACACGCGATCGACGGGAAGCCGGAAGAGTCCGCGCGTGGAGCGGCCCGGGACATCTTTAGCCTCCTCGAAGAGTTTTTGCTTGAGCGCTTCGATACCCTCTCCCGTTTTCGACGAGACTTCGAGGAGCGGTGCGTCTTCGAGAAAGCTCCCAGAAACCAGCTCCCGCGTCTCGAGAGACGCAAGCTCGATGAGCTCGGGGTCGGCGAGATCGCTCTTGGTGAGGACGATCACGCCGCGCGGAATCTCGAGCAAACGACAGATGTCGAAGTGCTCTCGCGTCTGCGGCATGACGGATTCGTCGGCGGCGACCACGAGCAAGACGAGATCGATGCCGCCGACGCCCGCGAGCATATTCTTGACGAACTTCTCGTGCCCCGGAACGTCCACAAAGGCGATGGATAAGTCGTCATCCTCGGCGAGAAAAGCGAAGCCGAGCTCGATGGTGATGCCCCGCTCCTTTTCTTCTTTCAGCCGATCGGGATCGGTCCCCGTCAGCGCTCGGACGAGGGCACTCTTGCCGTGGTCGATGTGGCCGGCGGTTCCGATGACGACGTGCTTCATGGGGGGATGATAGCAATTAGCATCGGGCGCGCGCTTGTGATTAAATCAGGCTTCCCCGGCCTCTTCGATAGGCACTCATATCCATCGGAAGGACCGATATCATGCGGAAGAACTTATTTCGGGCCCTTGGCCTACTTTTTGTCAGCACCGCCCTGGCCACCGCCCAGGACGTGGGCCCGCGCCGAGGGGCCCTCGTCATCGTGGGCGGCGCCATGAAAGATCCGGCAATCATGGAGCGATTCATCGAGCTCGCCGGGGGCCCCGAAGCACCTATCGTCATCATCCCCACCGCGGGCGCCGGGGACCATTACGACCAATATTACCCGGGCGCGCGGCGCTGGCGGAAGCTCGGAGTGGAGCACATCACCGTAGTCCATACGCGGGACCGCAATGTCGCCAATAGCGACGCGTTCGTGGAGCCCATTACCAAAGCGCGCGGGGTATGGTTTCCCGGTGGGCGGCAGTGGCGTCTAGCGGACGCCTATCTCGATACACGAACCGAGCTCGAGCTCCACAAAGTGCTCGACAGAGGCGGGGTTATCGGCGGCTCCTCCGCCGGCGCCACGATCCAAGGCTCCTATCTCGCCCGCGGGGACACGAAGAACAACACGATCATGATGGGCGACCACGAGGAAGGGTTCAGCTTCCTCAAGAACATCGCCATCGACCAGCATCTGCTCGCCCGCAACCGGCACTTCGACCTCATCCCTTTGATCGAGAAATATCCTCACTTGCTCGGTATCGGCCTCGACGAGAACACGGCGATCGTCGTTCAAGGGGATCGCTTCGAAGTGCTCGGCCAAAGCGTTGTCGCCATTTACGACTATCAGCGGACGCTCGCTGGCGAGGGCCGTTTCTACTTCCTTCGCCCGGGAGACTCTTACGACATGGGCACGCGCGAAGCGATGCGGCGCGCGTTCTCGGCGGAGCCATTCGACGCGGTCAAAGAAGAGCCTTGGCCCGACCGGCAATAAGGCCCCGAAGCGTCAAAGCCGCGAAGCGATCTTATCGACGATAGTCTTCAGCGTCTCGAAGGCGGGGGTTCCCTCGAGCACCCCGAGACCGATCGGGCTCACCGTGATCGTGTGTTCGCCGGCGGTCATGGCAATCACAGCGACCAACGGATCGCCATCAGCCTGCTCGAGCGCCGCGGCCGCGGGGCCGCTCATCCCAGCGACGTCCGCGACGCGAAACCCGTCCCCAAGATCGACCGCGTCGCGAATGTCATCGCTCGCAGGAGAAATCTGCAACAGCAGAGCGGGGTCTTCGCCGGCAGGCCACATGCAAATTTCTATGTTCCCGCCGTCGAGCGACTCGGCCGTGCCCGCACCAACGGAGGTGCCAAAGAGCTCATCCACTTCGCCCTGCATCACGAGACCGCACGCGCCGTTTCCACTAGGGCGCGTGCTGCCCGCGACCCCTGTTCCGCGCGGCGTGTCAGGCTTCGAGTCACTGCCTCCACAAGCTACCATCGAGCCGACAAGAGCAAAAGTCAGGAGCCACTGAAAAGGATAACGATAGAGACAAAGGCGCACTACCATCAGGTGCACTCTCCTTTAGGTCGAGCGGGGACCCCGCGGCCAGGTTTCGCTAGGTTGTTGTTCGAATTACAATTACCGTAACACAATGGCCAAACTTCCGCGACATCTGCTCGAGCGCGGGCCAGAAGAAACGGCGCGTCGCTTGTGCCTGAGCCTCCTCAGCGAAGCGGCGCGTGCGCTCGAGCGCATGGAGAACCCCGAGGACAAAGAAGGCTTGCACGATTTCCGCGTCTCGCTTCGCCGCCTGAGGAGCTTGATGCGGGCTTATCGCGTCCAGCTCAAAGGCTCCGGCGCAAAGCGGCTGCGGGCACGCGTGAAAACGCTGGCATCCTCCACGAACCTCGCCCGCGACGCCGAGGTCACGATCGAATGGCTCATGGGCGAGCGCGATCGCTTAGGAGAGGCCGAGCGCGCCGGAGCCAGCCACTTGTTGTCCCTACTCGAGGTCAAACAGCAAACAACACCCAGCGTCGCGGAGATTCGACGCGCGTTCCGTGCACTCGAAAAGAACTTGAAGAAAGCTCTCACGCGGATGCGGCTCCCCGCCGAAGAGACCAACAGCACGTTCGTGGCCGCCACCGCCGAGATCCTCGCGGAGCACGCCGACATTCTCCAAAAGAGCGTCGTGGCCGCGCACTCCGCCGAAGATGCCGCGCTTCTTCATCGCGCCCGCATCGAAGCCAAGCGACTTCGCTACATCTTGGAGCCGCTGCAAAGCGAGCTTCTCGAGGCACGCCCGCTCATCAAGGGGATGAAATCACTCCAGGATTGCCTCGGCGACCTTCAAGACACGCGCGTCCTGACGACCGAGATCTCCGAAGCTCTCGAGAGCTCGGCGCTCGAAGAAGCTAGAAAGCTTCGGGACCTCGCGCTAAGAGCCGAAGAGCTTCCCGTGGCCTACCCATCGCAAAATGCGGGCCTACTCGCTCTCTTGCGGCGACAGCGCGAGCGCCGGGATCGCTGTTTCGAAGATCTCGAGCGCAAGTGGATCGGGCCTCTCGGCGCCTCCTATTTCGAGCGCGTCTCTCGCTTCGTCGGACTTCTGAGGATATGGCCGGCGCGTGAGCTCACAAAGCGCCGCTTTCTGCTCGCCAACCTACCGGCGAGCTTGACCAAGAGAACAGGCGTTGGGATCCGAGAAGGATGGATCCCGGGTAACGCCATCCGCGAGCGCGTGCGCGCGGTGCGTATGGGCCGGCGGGTTCGCTATTCCCGCCACGTCGAATCGAACGGCGACCGGCCGATGGAAGAGAGACTGACACGCCCGGCTTTCGAGAAGCTTTGGGCTCTCACCGAAGGGCGGCAGCTCGAATGCCGCCGTCACGAGCTCGAGGACAACGGACGCGTTTGGACCATCGTCGCGATCCCGTTGCAGGATCTCGTGCTCGCGTCGGTCGAGGCGGGCGCCGAGCTCGTCCTCCCCGAGTGGATCCGCTCGGAGCTCTTGCGCGAAATCACCGGCGTCAAGAAATACGAGCCCGAAGCGCTCGCCCGGGCCGGCCCTAAGAGCGCGAACCTATCTCGCTAGGCTCTTGAAAGATCTCGCGGTCCTCGAGGCGCATCGCGGTCAGCGCTCTTCCCCAAACACAGCCCGAATCAAGCCCAATGATGTTCGTTCCAAGATACAAACCGAGACTCGCCCAATGACCGAAATAAACGGTCACGCCGCTCGGGAGACTCGCCATCTCGAACCAGGGACGGCAGCCCTTGGGAGCGCCGCCTGGAGGACCGGCATAGTCGAGACACATCTCGCCGTCCTTCGAGCACGTGCGTAGCCGCGTCAGTCCATCGAGCGCCGTCTGAAGCTTGCTGTCGACGCCGCCGTACTGGAAAGCAACGCTCGCCTCTTTCGCAAGCTTCTCCGCCTGGGCCAAGCTCCACGTGGGCAAGATGCCCGCATGCACCATGACGGCGTCACCCTCGCGGTGGAGCAAGGGCCTCTCGACGAGCCAGTCAATGAGTACGTCGCCATCCGGCGCGTCGAGAACGTCGTCGAACGTATCGCGTCGTCTCGGTTCACGTGTCCCTCGGCGGCGCTCGATGAGATGGAGGTCGTGATTACCGAGAACTGTGACCGCGCTCGTGCCGAGCCCTCGAACGAAGCGCAACACTTCGAGCGAGCTCGGCCCGCGATTCACGAGATCGCCGACAAACCACAAGCGATCCCGAGAGGCGTCGAACTCGATGCGCGCAAGAAGCCGTTCGAGCGTGATAAAACAACCTTGTACGTCGCCGACGACGTAAGTGGCCACAGGCGCATCATACGACATGACCGACAGCAACCTCGCCGACACCTTCGCGGCCGTAGACCTCGGCTCGAACAGCTTTCATCTTAAGATCGCTCGCGCTGTCCACGACGAGATCCACGAAGTCGATCGCCTGCGCGAGCGCGTACGCATCGCTGCCGGTCTGACCGAAGAGAAAACGCTGAGCGAGGAAGCACTCGAGCGGGCCTATACGGCCCTCGAGAAATTTGGCGAGCGGATTCGGGATATCCCAGCCAAACAAGTGCGCGCCGTGGGAACGAACACGCTCCGGCAAGTCAGCAACCCGCGAGCGGTGCTCAAGAAGGCTTCGAAGGCACTCGGACATCACATCGAG
>SMYC01000153.1 GCA_004356105.1 Acidobacteriota bacterium
AACTGTGACGTGCGTCGCGATCGTCGCGATTTGTTCACTTCGGCGATTTTGGCTACACTGATCTTGGCGATGGACGAAAAACACCTGTTCACCGTTCGGGAAGCGAACGAGCTCATTCCCTTTCTTAGCGACAAATTGGAGGAGCTCGCCCGCGTGCATCAGAAGCTCGAAGTGTGGTCGAAGGACGCGCCTTCGCAGCAAGAGATCACGCTCAGAGGCGGCATGCTGGTCGACCCTCGATATGTCGCGCTTCTGACACGGCTTCAAAACCTCGTGGACGATATCTGCTCGGCAGGCTGCTACTTGAAAGACCTCGAGTCCGGACTCGTCGATTTTCCCACGCTTTGGGAAGGCCGGGAGGTCTATCTCTGCTGGAAGCTCGGCGAGACCGAGGTCGGTCACTGGCACGAGGTCGAGGCGGGGTTCGCAGGGCGCCGGTCGCTGAAGAACGACCCCATCAAATAGCGAGGCGTGCAAGCTCTTGCCGTTTGCTTATTATCATCGCCTAACGAAAGCCCAGAAAAGAATCTACGACGAGAGCGACCGCGTCGTGACCAGTGCGACCGAGCTCTATCGCCCGGAGCTGCAACGTGAGCGTGTCCTCGCGCTTCAGGCAGCGCTCGAGAGCGGCGAGCGAGCTTCTACCGAGCGAGCCGCCCAGACACTCGCGGACGGGCTCACGGAGGCTCTCGGAGTACCCAGGCTGCGGATTCAGCTCGCGGAGCGCCGGCCCTCATCGCAGACGGGCGAGCTGCACGGGCTCTATGAGGCGGATGAAGAAGGCCACTTCAAAGTCTCGCTCTGGATGCGGACCGCGCAGCGCCAGCAAGTCGTTAAATTCAAGACCTTTCTACGCACGATGTTGCACGAGCTCGGCCACCACCTCGACTATCAAAAACTAGGGCTCAAAGACTCTTTTCATACGGAGGGGTTCTATCGGCGGGAATCAAGCTTGCTCCGCCAGCTCTTTCCCGGCAAAGCAAGCCCGCGCTCACGCTTGCGTCTGCCCACCGCAGGACTGTAAACTTGATTCATATTTACTTTAAGGCTCTCGCTCACTGCAACCTGTTGAAAAACGACAGGGGGCCTCGCGCGCCCCATGTGTTTTCAGCGAGCAAATTCCCATTCATTTCGACAAATTGGAGGAAACGCTAGAATGAAGAAGATAGTCCTGATCGCATTTTTCGCTCTCGCCCTCGTGGCCGCCTGCGGCGGCGGTGACGGCGAAGAGGCCTCGGCTCCTGCTGCGGTTGCCGCCGCTCCGGCCTTCGACCCCGCCACCGCGGGCGCCATGACGGGAACCGTCACGCTCGAAGGTGAGGCGCCAGAAATGAGCACTATCCAGATGTCCGCCGACCCGAACTGCGCTCGCTTGCATTCCGAGACGGTCACGAACGAGTTCGTCGTTGTCGGCGAAGGCGGAACCCTGGCCAACGCCTTCGTGTACATCAAGAGCGGCATTGAGGGAAACTTCCCGCCGCCGAGCGAGCCCGTGGTGCTCAACCAGGAGGGCTGCCTCTACTCGCCTCACGTCATGGGCATTCAAGTCGGCCAGACGCTTCAGGTCGTCAATAGCGACGAGACACTCCACAACATCCACGCCATGCCGAAAAACAACAAAGAGTTCAACATAGGCCAGCCCATCAAAGGCTTGAAAACGGAGAAGACCTTCGACAATGTCGAGATCATGGTTCCCTTCAAGTGCGACGTGCACAAATGGATGAACAGCTATGCGGGCGTTCTCGATCACCCGTACTTCGCGGTGACCGGCGTGGACGGCTCGTTCAACATTCCGGACCTGCCCCCTGGCGACTATGTCGTCGAAGTGTGGCACGAGCGGCTCGGAACGCAAGAGATGAACATCACGGTCGGCGAGAAAGAGACCGTCGAAGCGAATTTCGCGTTCAGCGGAGAATAAGTTAGCTGGAAAGAGGCCCTCGCCCGGACGGGGCGAGGGCCTTTTTCTTGTTTGCTATCGGCTGCCTGCTACCGGCTGTCGGGTCAGGGCTGTGGCGGCTAGCAGGACCAGGAGGACCCAGATTGCGTCGGAGACGGCTAGATGGGCCAGTTGCATCCACACGGGCGCTTTTAGGTAGACGTTGACGGCGCCTAGGGCGAGTTGGGCGGTCAACATCATTACAAGGGGGCGGCCGTATGGGTTTTTCCTCCAGGCCACCCACGCGACGAATAGGGCGACCACGATAGCGGCGCTCGGGTGGTACAGGCGGGTTGCCAGCAAGCGCGCCAAGACGGGGGACTCGTCGGGGCTCAGTCCCTGGGTCAAGAGCAGCGTGTCCCCTAGAGCGGTAACGGCGCCGCTCGAGCCTACGAGGAGAACACCCGCAAGCGCTAGCGTTAGGCGGACCACGCCGGGACCACGGAGCGGGAGCTTGCGTTCGCCGCTCGCGAGCCATGCGGTGAGGGTCACGGCAGCGAGGAGAAGGAACGTGTTCACGAGGTGGAAGGCCATCACGTAGACCCGCTCGACGGAATCGTTCGCGGCGACCCACTCGAAGGTCACGAGCCCGGCGCCAAGGAGCGATTCCGTGACGATGAAGAAAAGCGTCCAGATGGCGCTTTTTCGCACCGTATGGCCACGCGGGTAGATCCGGAAGGCCGCGACAACGACACCGAGCACGAGCAAGCCTAGAAGGCCGCTCGTGAGACGGTGGACGAACTCGATGATGGTCTCGACGCGAGGCGAGTGCGGGATGAGCTCGCCGTTACAGAGCGGCCAGTGGCTCCCACAACCCGCCCCAGAGCCCGTGGCTCGCACGAACCCACCCCAGAGAATGACCAGCACCGTGTAGCCGAGCAGGAACCAAGCCGCGGAGGCGAATCGACGATTCACGACGAACCTCTCCGCTAAGCGGGAGAGGTACCGTTATTGATGCGGCGAAGTTGCTTCTCTCTCTTGTGGCGCTTGAAGAGCCAAGAGGCGCCGATGATGCCGAAAACCAAGTACGGCATGCCGAGCAGGAAGAGAATGCCGCGGTTGAAGCCGGCGGCCATCTCTTCTCCACCTTGCTCGAGCGCGGCCACGCACATCGCGCATTGGGCCTGCGCGAGCTCGGGCGCGAGTACGACGGCCGCGAGGACGGTCAATAGCGTCAAGAGCCTACGGGCTGTCATTTGTAGAGGCTGTGCTCGAGAATGTAGCCGCCGTCATAGGCGGGCACGAGGAACATCAAAACGCTCGTCACGAAAATGCCGACCAGAACGGTCAGCACCAAGCCTTTGTGCTCGAAACGCAGATGCATGAAGTAGAAGATGATGAGCATCGCTTTAGTGCATGATCCAAGAAGCAGCAAGAACACTTTCGGCGCCTGCGCCAGCGGCGACTCTCCGATGAAGATCATGGTGACGGTGAGCGTGGCGAGAACGGCCAAGATCTTCGCATATTGCAAGTAGACTTTTTTACCTGATTCAGCTGGATGTTCAGACATCGCTGATTACTCCTTGCCTCGTTACACCAAATAGAAGAGGGCGAAGACGAAGACCCATACGAGATCGACGAAATGCCAATAGAGCCCAGCGTTCTCGATGCCCATGGCCGTGGCCTTCCCCTTAGCCGAGCGGATGGCGACGATGAGGAGAATGATGACCCCGGTGGTGACGTGCATCCCGTGAAAGCCCGTGATGACAAAAAAGCTCGCGCTGAACTGCGGGACGCCCCACGGATTGCTCGTGAGCCTCGCGCCCTCATGAATGAAGTGGCTCCACTCATAGACCTGCATGCCGAGAAAGGATAGCCCCCCGAAAATCGTCAGCCATAGAAACGTCGAGATGTGCTTCTTGTTGCCCGCATTGGAGGCCGAGACCGCGCACACCATGGACCAGCTGCTGGCGATGAGCGTGAACGTCATGAGCGTGATGTAGTTCATGTCGAAAGCGACGTTCTGGTCGGGCCAAGTGGAGCTCGCCACCCGGACGACACCGTAGCTCACAAGAAGGCCCGCGAAGAGCAAAGCATCCGTGATGATGAAGAACCACATCATCAACTTCTGCCAGCCAATATCGAACGGGAGACTGCCCTCGCCGAAAAGCGAACCCGCTGCTGGCGCAGCCTGGCTATCGCTCATATTCACCTCCTCTTCGCCGACGCTAAAAACACTTCGGCGAACCCGCCATAGCCTCCCGCTATTCACGGTGGCGACGGCGGGCCCTTACAGATAAAACAAAACCACAATCAAATAGATCCAAATGCCGCCAACGAAATGCCAATAAGTCGCCACGACTCCCGGCGAGCTCGATTCGCCCGGCGTCAGCTCGTACCGCCTCGCCAACATCAAAACATAAAAAAGCGCGAGAACACCCACAAGAAGATGCACCGCGTGAACCCCCGTCAACACGTAGAAGAACGAGCTGTGAGGATGACTCTGAAGATAAATCCCTTGGCTCGCAAGCTGGTTCCAAGCCGCAACCTGCCCGGCGATGAACAGGGCGCCGAGCACCGCCGTCACCGCAATCCACTTGCGGAAGGCGACCGGCCGCCAGCTCTCAAAGGCCCGCTTTCCCAGCTCCATCGTCACGCTCGAGAACAGAAGGATTACCGTATTGACCCAAATGAGCGATGGGGCGGCGAGCGGGATCCAGTCCTCCCCAGCGCTCCGAACGATATAAGCACTCGTGAAGGCCGCGAAGAGCATCGTGACGGAGCCGAGTGCTATCCGCAGGCCGAGCTTGGCCGTGTCCGCGCGCTTTTGGGACTCGCCGCCCGAGCCGTAATCGCCGAAACTTTGGTCGACGAAATCACCGCCGCCCCCGTCACCGCTCTTGGTCTTTGGTACCGTTAACGTTTCGGCCACGTCAAACCACCTTCCCGTCGAAGGAAAGCAAGGCAAGAACCAGCGGCAAATAGAAAAGCGATGCAACGAGAAGTTGCACCGCGCGCACTCGGGCGGTACCGTCGCCGAACCGCGCGGCGAAGACCACCAGCAAGACGCCGAGCACCGAAGCACCTACGAGATAAACGACGCCGGCCATCCCGCCCATCGCCGGCACGAGGCTCACGAGAAGCAAAAGCACACAAGCCGCGACGGTGCGAAGCTGGGTCCCGCGAATCGGCATCGCGCGGTAGCCGATCTTCGCGTAGTCGTCGCGATAGGCCGCCGCGATGGCCCAGGTGTGCGGAAACTGCCAAAAGAAGAGGATGGTAAACAAGCTCCACGCGAGTGGGCCGAGACTACCTTGGACCGCGCTGAAACCCATGAGCGGAGGGATGGCACCCGAGACGGCGCCTGGAACGGTCGACCACGCTGAGCGCGACTTCATCGGGGTGTAAACCAGGACGTAGATCACGGTCGCGGCGAGCGCGAGCACGCCGCAAAGCGGGCCGGCCTCGACGAACAAAATCGCGTGTCCGGCAATCGAGCAAACGCTCGCCGCTACAAAAACTTCCGATCGGCGCAGGCGGCCCGCTGGAATCGGACGCTCGGCCGTCCGCCGCATACGCGCGTCGGACTCGTGCTCGACGACTTGATTGAACGCGTTGGCGCTGGCGACGACGAGAAAGGTGCCGATGGCGAACCAGAGAAGATGCCCGAGCATCAGCTCGCTCGACGCGAGCCAGTAGCCGACGAGCGCCGACATCAACACCATCGAAGAAAGACGCGCTTTGCCGAGCTGGGCATAGTCCCGCATCCGCTCGCGGATCTCGAAACTCCACCCGGGCGATGCCAGGTGCACGTCGCCTCTCACGGACATCGGTCGGACCCTATTTAGCCGCCTTCACTTTGGCCGGTGGCTGCCACTGCGGAGCGTGGTCCCCTTCTTCATCCGGGTGCTGATAGTCGTAGGGCCAACGGTAAACTTCCGGGATGTCGCCGGGCCAGTTGCCGTGCCCAGGATGGATCGGCGTGGACCACTCTAACGTATTGGCATGCCAGGGGTTCTCGGACTCGACCTTCTTGCCCTTGAACATGCTCCAGAAGTAATTGGCAAGGAAAATGACCTGGGCGAGGCCAAGAATGAAAGCGCTGATGCTGATGAATGTGTTGACGTTCTGGAACGGTTTCAAGTAGTCGTAGGTGTTCGGATCGTAGATGCGCCGCATCATGCCCGAGATCCCGAGATAGTGCATCGGGAAGAACACACCGTAATACGCAATGAACGTGAACCAGAAGTGCACTTTCCCGGCCCGCTCGTTCATGTGGCGCCCGAACATCTTCGGGAACCAGTAATAGACGGCCGCGAGGAGTCCGAAAAGGCCGGCGCCCGCCATGATGAAGTGGAAATGGGCGACGACGAAGTACGTATCGTGCAGCTGGATATCGACGACGTTCGTGCCGAGAAAAATGCCGGTCAGCCCGCCCGTCACGAAGAACGACACGATCCCGAGCGCGAACAGCATCGGCGTCGTGAATTGAATCTTCGCCATCCACAGCGTGGCGAGCCAGTTGAACACCTTCACGGCGGATGGCACGGCGATACAGAGCGTCGTCATCGTGAATGCCGTTCCGAGGAAAGGGCTCATCCCCGAGACGAACATGTGGTGTCCCCAAACGACGAAGCTGAGCATGGCGATCGCGACGATCGCGTAGACCATCGAGCGATAACCGAAGATCGGACGCCTGGTGAAGGTGCTGATGATGTCGGACGTGAAGCCGAGCGCCGGCAGCATGATGATGTAGACCTCGGGATGACCGAGGAACCAGAAAAGATGCTGCCACAGAAGCGGCGAGCCGCCCGAATGTGGGAAGAGCGTGTCACCGATGAAAATGCCCGCCGGCAGATAGAAGCTCGTTCCCAGGCCGCGGTCGAACAGAAGCAGAATCGAGCCCGCCGCGAGCGCGGGAAAGGCGAGAAGCCCGAGAATGCCGACGAGGAACTGCGCCCACGTAGTCAGCGGGAGCCGCATCATCTTGAGGCCTTTGGTTCGCAAGTTCAGGATCGTGACGACGAAATTGAGGCCGCCCATCGTGAACGACGCGATGAAGAAGATCATGCCGACGATCCAGAGCGTCTGGCCCATCGCCGATCCCGGAATGGCCGAGCGGATGGCGGAGAGCGGAGGATAGGCCGTCCAACCGGACGCCGCGGCGCCGCCTTCGACGAAGAAGGAGATCAAGATGATGATCGCCCCCGGAAGCGCCGTCCAGAAAGACATCATGTTCAGAAACGGAAACGCCATGTCGCGGGCCCCGACTTGGAGCGGGATGAGGAAATTTCCGAATCCGCTGACGGGCCCGAGCGACAGCACGAAGAACACCATGATGGTGCCGTGCATGGTGAAAAGCATGACGTAGAACTCGGGCGTCATCACGCCCTGCGCCATTCCGGCGGGAAAAAGCGTCTCCCAGAACTGAGCGTGCTGCCCCGGCCAGCCGAGTTGGAGCCGGACCAACATGGCCAGCGATCCACCAACGACGGCCATGAACATGACCAGCGTCAAGTACTGCTTGGCGATCATCTTGTGGTCGTAGCTAAAGATGTACTTGCTGATGAAGCTCTGTTTGCCATGGCCGTGGTCGTCGTGACCTTCGCTCATGCCATCTTCTCCTTCTTATGAATCCAAAACGCTCACGTACGAGATCAATTGGCCTGGCTTTGCTCGGCGAGCCAAGTGTCGTAGTCGGCCTGACTTCGAATGCTGAGAAAAGCCCGCATGCGGTAGTGCCCCAGACCGCAGAGCTCGGCGCAAGCAATCTCGTACTCCCCGATTTTCGTCGGCGTGAACCATACCGAAGTCATGATGCCCGGCATGAGATCCTGCTTCACGCGGAAGTGCGGAAGAAAAAAGGCGTGCTGCACGTCCTTCGAGCGTAGCAAGATGCGCACCGGCTGGTCGATGGGAAGCACCATCTGGTTGATGAGATGAATGTCATCGTTTCCGGCGGCGTCATCCGGATCGATGCCGAGATAGTTCTCGAGCGAGTAGAGCTCGGGGCGCCACGAGCCGAACTGACCGTCCGGGCCTGGATAGCGGATGTCCCATTGGAACTGCGCCCCGACCGCCTCGATCGTGAACACATCTTCCGGCGGCGCGGCCTTGACGTCATCCCAAATCACGAGACCCGCGAATACGATCGGGACAAGAATGACGGCCGTGGCGATGGTCCACGCCACCTCCATCTTGTGGCTCTCGTGCCAATAGCTGCCCTCGGCGTCGTCGCGATGGCGGTACTTCCAGATGTAGAAGGCGAAAAGACTTTGGATGACAATGTAGGCTACCCCGGTGAGGCCGAGGATGACGTAATAGAGCGTGTCCTGGGACTGGCGATCCGATGCGAGCTCGGGCAGGTCATATTTGAAAAAGAAAGCGACGGAGACGAGCATGATAGCCCAGAGGGTGACGGCCAAAGCCATCCCGTGCTTTGCGTCTCGGGTTGCCTGGATATTCTCTGCCATGAGTCGTCCTCAATAAAGCGGCAGTGAGCTGACTTCCAACCGTGCATCAGACGGAGTCAGTTTCTGCGTCGAAACTTCACGTTTTAGCTACTCCGCGTACCTCATTAGGTACGCCGCCACGGCGCGCATCTGCGCTTCCGGGTCGCCCTCCAAAATGTCGGGAAGCGGCGTGATGCGATCGCCGGCATCGTTCACGGGCCAGAACTGCGGCATCTGCGTGCCGGGCGTTATCGTCTGCGGGTCCTTCATCCAGTCGACGAGCCATTCCTCCCGGAGCCGCTCGCCCGTCAAGCGGAAGCTCGGCGCGAGCTGCGAGGCGGACATCGTGCCGGCCGCAGCCGCGAGATGGCACTGCTCACATCGGAGGCGATCGAGGAGCTCGCTTCCGATGCGGAGCGTGGCCGCGTCAACGGGCGCCGCGGCCGAGATCGAGAAGGGATGGGTTTCATCCATCGCCATGAAGCCCGATACGATCGTGTTGAGCTGTTCGTCGTCGAAGTGGAACGTGGGCATCCGCACCTTCAACCAGAAACGGACCTCAGAAGGATCCTGCAGGAAGTCGAAGAGCCAGCCGGCCTGTGTGCGGGCGCCTTGCATATTGAGGTTTGGCGGCCGGAAGCCTACATCCTCGGTCATCACTTCCGTCTCGTAGATGCCTCCGCCGAAGCCGTCCACGAGGTGGCAGCCGCGGCAGTTGTACTCGTGGATGAGAACGCGCGCTTTCTCCCCGATGGCCTCGTTGGCGCTCAGGTTCTTCCGGGCTTCCCTTGGGAGCGCGGTCCGCGTCTGGCCGAGCACCCTAGTGGCGATGGCCTGGACCTCGTCTTCGGTGAAGCCAAAATAGCCCATCCGAAGTTTTTCGGGTGCGCCCTTCACTTTGCCCCGGTCGAAGCTTCGCGGATGGTTGATCTTGTTCTCGAGCCACTCTTGCCTCGTATGCGGGATGTCGATATAGCCGAAATCGAGGCGGGTGACCATCTTCGAGCCCCACGTCGAAAGGTCCACGCCAATCTTCTGAGCGTCCTCGAAGCCCTCGATCTCGTGGCAGCCAAAGCAGCCGAAGCGACGGATGAGACCCTCACCGCTATAAAGCGTTTTCTCCTCCGCCGACATCGAGCCGAGACGCTCTTTCGCCTGTGCGATTGGAAGTCCCGCACGGAGGAACTCGAGCGCGATCTCGTCGAGCGCGGCGTTATCGATCTGCGGCACCGGAATCTGCTCGAAAGTCTCGTTCCGGAGCGTCATCAAATAGGCCGTCACATCGGCGGCCTCGCCATCGGTGAGCCGAAGATCGGGCATGAAGGTCTCTTCCCAATAGTGCTTGGGATCCTTCACCCAGTTATAGAGAAACTCGCGATTGACTTTGCTGCCGACTCCCGCGAGGCTCGCGCCGCGCGTACGGTACCAATCGACTTCCGCGAGGTTGCTTTCGTCGGTGATGTGGCAGCCGAGACAACCGACGTTCTCGACGAGCTCGCGGCCGCGCTCGTCGTTTCCATCCGGCACCACGCCGTAGTCGAGCGGCTTCGCTTTATCGAAAACATAGGCCACGATGGCCGCGACTTCCGTCTGGTTGCGAGCGCCGATATCGGCATCGAGATTGTTCTCGAGATCCCAGAAGCGCGGCATGTAGGTCGACTGCTTGAAGCTCTTCGGATTCTTGAGCCAGCGTGCGGCCCATTCCGGCGTCGTCTTGGCCACCAGATGCTCGAGCTTCGGCCCCACGTTACGCCGGTCTTCGAAGCCCACCGTGTTGTGACAGCCCCAGCAGCCGGCCGCTTCGTAGAGCTGGCGGCCGAGATTGAATCTCTCGGCGCCTGGAAGAAGAACCTGATCGCCGTGGCACTTCTGGCACCCGGCCTCCGCCATGCCGTTTTGGTACATCGGCCTGTCCCAGTGGTGGTCCTCTTTCCAGCCGTACTTCTCGACCCACTCGTGCTCCTGCTCATCGTTTTGCGGCGAGTGGTTCACACCGACGAAGTCAATGGAGCGGCCACGCCCCTCGTGACAGGACGTGCAGCCGAAGCTGTCGCGGGGATGCACGGACTCACCCGAGACGTATAGGTCGAGATTCGGATGTGTCCGGAACGGTTGCTCTGCATCGGCGTAGTCCGGATTGTCGATCCCGAGATGGCAGGTCTTGCAGCGATCGATGCGCGGCACTACCGCGAAGTTGAGATCGTCGGTGACGTTCGTCACGAGGACTTGCTGGACTTCGATGCTCGGGTCGATGAAATCGACCATCGGCAGGTTCCGGAACGTGTTCGGTAAGTTCTGCGCGATAGCACTCGCTTTGCGCCGCAGGAGTGTCGCGGACTGGATCAAGCTGTCTCGCTCGCCATTGAGCTCGCCTACACGGGCCTGCGCGTCACGGATCGTTCTCTGAACAGCGTCGCGGTCGAACTCGATCGCAATGCGCTCGTCACGCGCCGCGAAGAACTCGTTATCGAGCGCCTCGAACTCTTCGGCGGTGACATGCTTTCCAAAGGGCGCTACCGTCCCTTCGTGCTCGCTCTCTTCGAAGAAGAACTTCTTCGAATCATAGACGGATTTGAGGCTGCGTTCACGAATATCCGCCAAAGTCCATTGATCTTCCAGCGCTTCTAGCTCGTCTTCCCTTTGTGCGATCTCGGCTTGCTTCGCCTCGAGCTCTTGTTCCGCCGTGGCAAGCTCGCCTTCGATCCGCTGAAGCTCGCGCTGGTTGACGGCCGCGTCTGCCTCTTGGATTTGCCGCCCGGTCGTCTCCCGTTCCATTTGGGAGAACTGCCGTTGGTAGCCCTTCCACTCGCGCGAGTAGTCCGCCCAAATCATCCAGATGGTCGTTGCGAACAAGAAGATAGATGAAATCCCAAAAACAACGTTGAGTCCGCTGATGTCGTAAGCGTGTCCAGGAGCCGGTTTCGCCACGTTTCACTCCACCTCTAGGCTAGATATTGAAGAAGATCTCGGGGAACGCCACGATGTATTTCAGATCCCAAATCCATCTCATGTACATCTTGATAGGAAGGCTTATCATGAGAAGAAATAACATCACGCCCAGATAATAGCGAGCGGGTCCCATCTTCTCGTAATAGTTGTTCAGGCTCATCCACTGCAGAAATTTGGGAAACTTCTCCTTCGGCCATGCCAGGGCCACGGGAAGAAACCCTGTATAGAAGAGGATCATCCCGATGCCGAGGAATTCTCGAACGATGGGGTTCGATGGAAGCGGCCGGCCGAGAACGCGCACCCAAAAGATATCCGAGATATTGACGTTCAGAAGCGGCTCGACGCGATGGGGGTCCCAATATTCATAGGGCCCGAAGAAGTTCCAGTTCGGTCCACGCAGAAACGTTCCCGAAACCACGAGGAGTATCCAGAGGACGATAAAGCCATAGAGAAAAATGGCGATCTCCGCGCGACGCTCTTTGAACGTGAAGTAGCCGTTCCCTTTCGGGTTCGTGTCGATAAAAGGGATCGCCAGGAGCCCGACGACGATGAGAGTAGGAAAGACAACGCCCGCGAGCCACGGGTCGAAATAGACGAGCATTTCCTGAAGGCCGAGGAAGTACCAGGGCGCTTTCGACGGATTCGGCGAATCGGCGGGATTCGCGGGTTGCTCCAGGGGCGCCGGCAACAAGATCGACCAGACCACGAGCCCAATGGTGAGGAGGACCATGCACAAGAGCTCGACATAAACCAGATCCGGCCAGACCCAAACCTTGTCCTGCTCCTGCTTCTCCAAGGGCTCTTCGCCCGCCGCGACCCGCTTGTCGTTCTCGACACCTTGATGCAACGCGAACCACGTGAAAAACGCCACGAGAAACAGCATGAAGGTAATCGGCACGTTGTCCGGCTTCGCCACGATGAGGAAGAAGTTCGGGTCGAACATGCTGAAGCAGTAGAAGACCGCCATCCCCCCAAACAGGATATATGCGAACTTCTTCGACCAGACTTGCGGGTACTTGATCGACAGTGCGAAGGCGATCGTGGCCACCGTAAAGAGCACGGTCGGCCCGGAAGACCAATTGATGATGTTTTTGATGAATTCCATAACGCTCAGCCCTGAGTTTCGAACGAGAACTGCAAGCGATCACATGGGCCCGGAGATACCGCCATCCTTGCGCACCCGCCAGAAGTGCACGGACATCAAAACGGCCGCGACCAGCGGCAACCCGACACAGTGAAGCACGTAGAAACGCAGCAGCGTGTTCTCCCCCACCGAGCGTGCGCCGAGCAAGGCGAAACGAGCATCGTTCCCTGAGTTGATGAGGTTGATGTCCCCAAGCTTCAAGGCCGCGGTGAGCGGCCCCTCCGTTCCTAGAAGTGGCGTCGCTCGAGCCATGTTCGAGCCCACGGTGATGGCCCAGATAGCGAGCTGATCCCAAGGGAGAAGGTAGCCGGTGAACGAGAGCAGAAGGGTGAGCACGAGAAGGATAACGCCCACGCCCCAGTTGAACTCGCGCGGCGGCTTGTAGGAGCCCGTCATGAAGACGCGAAACATGTGAAGCCACACGGTGATGACCATCGCGTGTGCACCCCAGCGATGAAGCTCACGCATGATACCGAGCGGCACATGTTCGCTGAGATCGATGATGTCGGCATAGGCGTACTCGACCGTGGGCCGGTAATAGAACATCAAGAGCAGGCCCGTCAAGGTCAGGACGAGAAACAGGAAAAAAGTGATGCCGCCCATGCACCATGTGTAGCGCAGCTTGATACCGGCTTTACGCGACTTCACCGGATGAAGATGAAGAAACACGTTGGACATCATCACGAGCACGCGGTTGCGATTGCTGGTGATGGCCCCGTGGCGGAAAACGGACTTCCACACCTGGGATTCCGTCATCGCATCCCAGGCGCCGCTAAATGCGTTTAGAACCTTCTGCACCGATAACTCCTCATCAGTTCGTTATTCGGGAATGAATCAGGTGAGACTCAAAAATGAATCCGGGTCGCTCCATTGCCCCGCTTCCTGCTTGTAGATGCGGCTCTTGTCAATGAGCACCTGGCCGTCTTCAGCCATGATGATCCGATGGCGTTCGAGCGGCCGAGGCGCGGGGCCCTCGAAATTGATGCCGGTCATGTAGAAGCCGCTGCCGTGGCAGGGGCATTTGAACTTGTTCTCCGCTTCGAGCCAGTTCGGCGTGCATCCGAGGTGGGTGCAGATTGTGGAGAGTGCATAGATGCCTTCTTCGTTCCGCACGATCCAGACGCGGTAGCGTTCTTTGAAGCGCGTGTCGACGATGCCGATAGCAAAGTCGGCGGGAAAGCCGGCCTTGAAACTGGATGGCGGCTCGGTCAGAACGTTCGGAAACATAAAACGGCCCATGGCGGTGAGGCCCGCGCCGGCAGCAGCCGCGAAAAACGTCCAGCCGAGAGCGAGCCAGTTGAACTCGCGTCGCGTCACTTCCTTTTTCTTCTTCTCGGATTTGGCCGCGGGCTTGGCTTGTTCGGCAGCGCCGGCCGCATCTTTCTTTGTCTCTTTAGGCTTCGTCTCGTCAGCCATACGTCTACCTAGATTTGAGGGTCTCTCAGGGACAGTTCGACTCGAAATGTGTTAACGGTCACGCGTTGGAAGCTCGGAAGGAATTCCATGCCAACAAATTATTGTATTCTGCACGGGCAAAAGCTGTCAAGGCTCGAAAGCGTTTTTTAAACGGTCCACCCGACAAACCGAGAAAGAGCCGTGTCACGGCTCGGCGACCGCGGGAGCATTCTCGAGCTCGGCTAGAGCCGCCAAGGCGGAAAGAGCCTCCTCGCGAAGAACGAGATTAGCGTGCGCGTCCGCCACTTCTTGAAGCTTTGCGGTCAGGGTCTCGCCACCGACGAGCGCCGCTGCTTGGATGGCGCTCTGGGTAGCGAGGAGTTTCTGGGACCCATCCATGTTCGTGAGCCCTTCTAGAAACGGCCCGTCCAGCATCTGCAGAAGTTGCGCCTCTCCGGAAGCGTCGTCAAGCTGCGCGAGTGCGATCGCAGCATTCCAGGACACGTCGCGCTCCGGATCCGAAAGCGCCACTTGCAGCCGCGGGATCGCTTGGTCGTCGCCTAGCGCGCCCAGCGCGTAGACCGCCATTTTCCGCACGCCCACATCGTTATCCCCTACCAGCGCGAGGACGGGATCGAGGGCCCGCAGGTCACCAATCGAGCCGAGCGCCCACGCCGAATAGAGTCGCGTGCTCGGCTCGTCGTCGCGGAGTGCACCGACGAGCGCCGGAACGGCGGCCGCGTCGGCGAGATGTCCGAGGGACAAAGCGAGATAATGCCGCACCCGAGGGTCGTCTGTCTCAGCCTCCTCGAAAGCAAGGACCATCTCTCGTACGAGACCTTCCATCCGTCGGTTCTCGTCGTCCATCGTGATGATCTTGGAAAGCTCGAACGCGGCCTGCCAACGCCGGCTCGCGCTGCCGGCGCGCACCTCGTTCAGATAGTCGACGCTCGTTTTTTCGTCCGAGACCAGCCAGGCAAAGAAAACAAAGACGCCCACACACAAAGCGACCACGAAAGCCGGGATGACGAAAAACTGCAGAGCCGTCCGGCCGAAATCGAGTTCGTCGTCGAGCTTGGGAGCTGCCGGTGAGGACTCAGGAGGATTCGCGATGGGCGCTTTCTCGTCTTCCGTCATTATTTGTGGAGCACTATCTTATCCCGCGCGGCCAGCAGATCAAAGCTGCGGCTAGACGCTCACCAGATAAACCTGAAAGCTCGGCCCTCCTCGAATCGTCCGCATGTGGCGCCTTAAGCTTAAGAATAGCCACAGTGACACAAAGTTTCGAAAACACTTACCGTTTCCGCTGGGAGCAACGAGATGTTCCAGGGAGCTCACGACGTCATCGTCCGCCGGGACAACGTTGCTAGCAGCGTCGAACACAGAAGCAACAATAGAGGTCGCCGAGTGATCTTCGCTCGCTCTCGCTTTTCTCTGCGCCTCTGTGGCCATCCCCTTTGGTTGCAGCCGCAGGCTGCGCTGGACGAAGTGTGAAAGTGTGAACAAAATCCTCGTTTCTCACCGGTTAGACATTAAACCGGCGTTTCGATTTCCTGGTCTTTATACTGGAGCTGATAGAGCCTGTAGTAAATCCCACGCTCGGCGAGAAGCTCCTGATGGGTGCCGACCTCCCGGACCCGCCCTTTGTGAAGCACAACGATGCGATCGGCTCGTTGGATGGTCGAGAGGCGGTGGGCGATCACAATGCTCGTTCGGTTCTCGAGCAAGCGCTCGAGCGCCTCACGGACGAGGATCTCTGTATGGGTATCGACGTTTGACGTCGCTTCGTCGAGGATCAAGATCTTGGGATCGTGGACGAGGGCGCGCGCGAAAGAAACGAGCTGTTTCTGCCCCGCGGACATCGACGCACCCCGCTCAGCGACTTTCTCGTCGAGACCACGCGGCAGCGTCGCCACCCACTTGTCCAAATTGACGATGCGGGCGGCCTCGGCGATGGCTTCATTCGAGATGGTCTGGTCGCCGAGGCGAATGTTTGACGCGATGGTCCCCGAGAACAAATGGACGTCCTGAAGCACCATCCCGAACTGGCGCCTGAGCTTCTTCAGATCCCAGTCGCGCACGTCCACGCCGCCCACGACCACCTGTCCCTTTTGGACATCGTAGAGGCGCATGAGAAGGCCCGTGAGCGTCGACTTCCCGGCCCCGGTATGCCCTACGACCGCGACGGTCTCCCCCGGACGGACGGTGAGATCGACGTCTTTCAAGACCCAATCCTCGCCTTCATAGGCGAATGAGACGTTGTCGAAACGGATGCTTCCATCGTCGCGCCCCGGCGCGATGATATGTGCGGGCGTTTTGATCTCGACCTCGGTGTCGAGAAGCGTGAAGATGCGCTCCGAAGATGCCATCGCGCCTTGAAGGATGTTGAACTTCTCCGAAAGATCGCTAATGGGACGGAAGAACTTCTCCGAATATTGGATGAACGCGACGAAGCCGCCGAGTGTCAGAGTCCCGAGCAGGAGTTGTCCGCCGCCATACCAAACGATGAGGCCTATCGCGACGGCGCTCAAGACTTCCACGACCGGATAAAAAATCGAGTAATGAAGGATGGACTCGATATTGGCTTCCGTGTGCTGCCGGTTGAGCTCGCTATATTGACCGAACTTGCGCTCTTCCTGACCGAAGAGCTGCACGACCTGCATCCCGACGATGTTCTCCTGGATGAAGGCATTCAGCATGGCGACACGGGTGCGCACTTTGCGGTAGACCACCCGAATGCGCCGCTTGAAAATCATCGTCACCACGAAGAGCGCAGGTAGCACCGCGAAAGTTACGAGCGCGAGCTTCCAGTCGAGGTAGACGAGCACGCCCATGATACCGAGCAACATGAAGATATCGCCGAAAATGGTGACGACACCCGAGGTGAAGAGCTCGTTGAGAGCATCCACATCGGTGGTGACGCGCGTCACGAGACGCCCCACGGGGTTGCGGTCAAAAAATGACGATTGGAGCTTCTGCAGGTGCGAGAAAATCTCGCCGCGCATATCGGCCAGCACGCGTTGGCCGGCCATGTTCATGATGTAGATTTGGAAATAGGAGACGACGAATTGGAGGACGAGGGCGAGAATGTAGATAGCTGCTATCGTGCTGAGCCCAGAGAGGTTGCCGACCGCGATGTAATCATCGATGACGATCTTGGTGAGGATGGGGCCGACGAGCTTGAGTGCGGAAGCAGCGAGAACCAAGACGAAGGAAATAACGACCCGCATCTTGTACGGCGCAAGATAGGCCAAGAGACGGCGCATCAAACGGCCGTCATATACTTTGCCTAAGGTCTGTTCTTCGTGCAGCATTCTAGATGCGGTCTAGCTCCTCCTCTAGTAACTGTTTTTCGTAGAGGCTGGCGTAGAGGCCTTCTTGTTTTATCAGGTGATCGTGGGTTCCTCTCTCGACGATTTGGCCTTCATCCAGGACGCAGATTTGGTCGGCGCCTTTTACCGTGCTGATGCGGTGGGACACCAATAACGTCGTTCTCGATTTCATTACGCTGCTCAGCTGAAACAGGATGCGTTCTTCGGTCTCGGTGTCGACCGCGGACAAAACGTCGTCGAGAATCAAGATCGGCGGGTCCACGAGAAGCGCCCTTGCGATCGTAGCGCGTTGGCGCTGTCCTCCCGACAAAGTGATGCCGCGCTCGCCGACCATCGTGGCGTAGGATTCGGGAAAATCAGCGATGTCGCCGTCGAGGCCCGCTAAGGCCGCGGCTTCGGCGATCTGGTTATCGGTGGCTTCGGCGCGGCCGAAAGCGATGTTGTCTCCGACACTCTCGGAGAAAAGAAAGCTTTCCTGCGGGACGAAGCCGACCACGGAGCGGAGTGCTTTGAGCGAGAGGCGTCGCACGTCGTGGCCATCGACGAGGATTGCGCCGTCCGTCACGTCGTAAAGCCTCGCGACGAGCCGGGTCAAGGTGCTCTTGCCGGAGCCGGTGCGCCCCACGAAGGCCACCGTTTGCCCGGGCTCGATGACGAGATCGATGTCGCGCAGCACGCGAGCGCCATTGCCATTCCCTGTATAGCTGAAGCTCACATCGCGGAACTCTATGCGGCCCGATACAGGCGCTTCGAATCGCTCAGGGCCATCTTGCAAGGCAGGCTCTTCATCGAGAACGACCGCGATCCTCTTCATCGACGCGGCCCCGCGCTGATAGATATTGACGACCCATCCAAGGGCGATCATCGGCCAACTCAGCATGTTGAGATAGGCGAAAAACGCGACGAGCTCGCCGAGTGTTATCTCCCCGTTCACAACCATGGCGCCGCCCCACCAGAGAACGAGCGCGGTCCCGATGCCAATGAGCGAGGCGAGCAGAGGATGGAAAGCGCCGGAGAGCTTCACGAGCCGCATGATGCGCGCGTAATAGTCTTCGTTTTCATCCGCGAACAGGTCGCGCTGATTATCCTCCTGCACATAGGCTTTCACGACGCGCGTTCCGGACAAATTCTCCTGCGTGAGCGCCGAGATATCGCTCATCTTTTCTTGAATGGCCATGAAGCGTTTGTGGATCGCGGAGCCGAATTTCTTCACCACGTAAGAAATGAGCGGCAGGACGGCGAGCGCTATGAGGGTGAGCTTCCAGCTGATCGCGAACATGAACCCGAGCGCACCAACGGTGACGATCAGCGTCTCGGCGGTGTACATGATGCCCGGGCCGACCACCATGCGCACAGCGCTGATGTCGTTCGCAGCGCGTGACATCAAATCGCCCGTACGCCAACGCTGGTAAAAGGACGAGCTCAAAGTCTGGAGGTGCTCGAAATAATCTCCGCGAAGGTCGTACTCGACGCGGCGAGAAACGCCGATAAGAAGACGGCGCATCCAGAAGCGAAAAAACCCTCCGAAAACGGCGAGGGCGACGATGGCACTGGCATAGAAGGCAAGCTTCTGCATCGAGACGGCGACGGTGAGGTCGTCGATCGTCATCCTGAGCACTTGCGGCGTCAGAACCGACGCGGCTTTCGTGAGGACGAGCGCTAGCATCCCGAAAACCATCGGCTTCGGATAGCGCGCGATATAGGGGAAGAGGCGGCTCATTTTTTGGGGCAAAGCGCAGAGGAAACCAGTATAGCGCTTTGCCGGTTGCCTGCCGCCGGCTATCTGCTTCGGGCCTATCGTGTTTCGGTGTTGTTCTCTCGCTTGTTACTACTTTGTGAGGGCGAAGCGGAAACGGATTACGATGGTGGTTTCGGCGTGGACTCGGAAGACGACTCGTCTTGGGTCTAGGGTTAGGACTTCGCCGCTTTCTATTACTAATGTGCCTGGGATTAGGTTTCGGGTGGTTTGGAAATTGAAGTGCCAGCGGCCGGGGGTGGCTGGTTGGGTCAGTAAGCGGGCTTCTACGATGTTCTCGCCGGGTCGGGCGGGCAGATGGTGTTGGTGCGGTGTGGTCCCGCTCGTGGTTTCGGCGGTAGAGTTGTTCAAGGATATTTGGGCGCGTTGATTTTGGCTGTCTTTTCCGAGCTCTAGCTTGCTCGTGAACGAGACTTCGGTACGGCTCGTTCTCGATTCTGTTGTGCCGACGCTTTGGCGCTCGACCACGATGAACTGTGTGGTCGTGTCTTGCCTTCCCTCTCCGTTGGTCACGGTCAGCGTCACGCCGTAGATGTCAGGCTCGACAAATTGTCGTGAGACAAAGACCCCTTCGGCGTGCGGACGGCCATCTCCGAAGTCCCAATCATAATTCGTGATCGCCGAGGCGCCTCCGTCACGATCGCCAACCGAGCACTCCCCATTGAAGTTGATGGATCCGTTGGCCGTAATCCGCGGGGGGTCTGGGGTCGTGGTAAAACAGGCGACGGGGGTTGCGCGCACGCGGATGACGCGTGAGGTGTTGTCGGTTCTTTGTCCCTCGCTTACCGTGAGCCGAACCGTGTAGATCCCTCCCGGCCGAAAGAGATGCTCCACGCTCGAGCCCGATGCGGTCTGCCCGTCTCCGAAATCCCAGGCATAGGCCATAACACTCGCCGGCATGCTACACGATGCGTCGAAGAGGATCGTTTCTCCGGACTCGATGTCCGGGATCGGGTCGGGTGTGAAACAAGCTCGAATCACGCTGGGAGGGCCGGGTTCGACAACCGGCGGCGGGTCTTCTCCCGCGATCACGAGCGCGGCCACACCCGCCCCCGCGCCGGCAGCCGCAAGGACGCCGAGCGTAGTGCGTGACCACGTACCGCCTGCCCGGATCCCGTCAGAGCTGAAACCGTTCGGAAACTCGCTCTGATCGCTCGCCGTGCGCTCGACGCGAACGTCGTCGGTGACCGCGCTCGGGGCGCTTCGGGCGCCGGGGCAGCCTCCCATCAACACGTTGACCACGTGCTCCGGCGACTGAAATTCGGGCGCGCTCGACTCGATGACATAGATTACACGGCCGGCTTCGGGCAACGGCTTGGGAAGAGCGGCTTGAAACAAAGCCCCGTTTCTGGGCCCGAACGCGACCTCGTACCAACCCGAGTCCGTCTCTGCCTTGAATCGAACTTTGAGTCCGCGAATCGCCCGCGCCGCTTGCGCGGTCGACGCCCGAGCTTCGATCAACGGAAACGCTTCGGTATCCATGCACGGGGCGGGGCTGTGCTCGATCGGCTGCGCGACGCACGGTGCGCCCGCTGCCAAGAGAGCGACCCCGATCAGGGTGATTCCTTGCGAAGCCGCGGTCAAGAGGGAGCGACCCCGATCAGGGTGATTCCTTGCGAAGCCGCGGTCAAGAGAGCGATCCCGATCAGGGTGATTCCTTGCGAAGCCGCGGTCAAAAGAGCGACCCCGATCAGGGTGATTCTTGCCATGCAACACGAAACCCGACGACGCTTTCCTTGGCCTCGGGATGCAGAAAATTACGACGTGCCGCCAACAGATAGCGCTCATCGTTGAAATAGGACCCGCCTTTCAACACGCGCGTATTGGTCGTGAGGGGGCCCATGGGATCGACCGGCGTCGTGTTTTGCCGTGTCGGCCTCGAGCCGTCCTGGCACCACTCCCACACGTTGCCCGCCATATCGTTGAGCCCTTCCGGCGTCGCGCCGGCGGCGAAAGACCCGACAGGCCTCGTGCCGCCATCCTGCGCGCGATTGAGGTTGAAGTTGGCCGTGGCCGCGCTGGGAGCCCGCTCGCCCCAAGGATAAGGTCGCCCCGATGGACCGCGAGCCGCGAATTCCCACTGAGCCTCGGTGGGTAGATGGCCACCAAGCCACGCGGCATAGGCCATCGCTTCGTACCAGCTCACGCGCGTCACCGGATGGTCGTCGGGCGCTTCCGGATCGTATTTGGGATCGAATCGACGGTACTGCGCATTCGTAACCTCGTTGCGCTGAATAGAGAACCGAGAGACGCGCACCTGCCAGCCACCCTCATCCGCGGTCATCCCCAAATCGAAAGCGCCGCCCGCGAAGGAGACGCGCCGAAGCGCGGCAGCACTCTTGGGCGGCGGAGTGTAACCCGCCTCCTCGCAGAACCGCTTGACCAGCAGGGTCCGAAGCTCCCGCTGCCGCTCTCTAGACGGCTCGCGTCGAAGCGCGTCCAAAGCGACGAGAAGCGGAACGAACTCCCTCGCGGAGGCAAACCATCGCTCGTCGACACGCGCCAAAACAGCGTTCGAATCCTGGCTTCCCCTCACGAGGATATCCAAAGCTCCCACGACTTCCCCCGGATCACTGCTAGAAAGGCGTATCCGAAGAGCCTCGACCAGAGCGTTGTTCGTCTCTTGAACTTGTTTCTCGCTCTCCTCGATCTCAGTTTGACGCTCCTCCGCAAGGCTCCGCTGCCTATCCGCTAGATTTCTCTGGAGTCGCGCTTCCTCGGCCGCGCTCTCGGCATCCGCCCGTGCACTGACCGCGCCTTGACGCTGTAAAACAGCCTCTTCTCGCTGCGCATCGGCGATGAACTTCAAGCGGGACGCTTCGGCAGCGGCTTGCTCGGCAAGCTCGCGCGTCTCCTCCGCCTCGCGCTGCTGACGTTCTGCCTCACGGCGCTCGGCTTCCGCGATGCCGCGCTGCTCTGAAGCTTCCGCGGCAGCGTTCTCGGCAGCCTCTTTCGCCGCCGCGAGCGCATCGGCTTGCTGTTGCGCAAAATAGGCCCAGGCCAAGCTGCCGAGTGCACCCACCGCGAGCACGAAAACAAGAAATAAAACCGCCGCTGTCTTCAGGCTCTTTCGGTGGCGCTCCTCCACTTCGCGAACGACCGTGGCTTCTCGCAGGCGTCGGCGGCGCTCGTCCCGGCTCGTCGTCACCACTCCGGTGAGCAGATCATGGGTGAGCTCCAGAAGCTGCAAGCGCCCTCGCTCTTCGACACGCACGAGCCGCCTTCGAACCAGCTCTTCGATGTCGTCCTTCGTCACTCCCGGAACGCTCAAAGCTTCGTCATACACGACAAGATTGCGAAAGCCGCGCCTGGTGAGCAGTTTTTCCTCGACGAAGGTGCATACCGACTCGCTGAGATCCGCGATGCTGCGTTCGTAGAAATCGTGGAGGACTTGCTCTTGCGAACCTTCGACCATCTCGCCCGTGATCCGGGGCTCGCGCCGTTCCTGGCGCTGGCTGTTGAGCTCTTGGCAGACGACGCTCAGGAGTGCCGGCTCGACTTCGAGGTCGACGAGCTCCTCGTCTTTCTTCGCGGCGGCGACGAAACGCACGATGCTTTCGGCGACGTCAGGGGCGATGATTTGCGGCGCCTGGTTGACCACCTGAAGAGCGGCCACGCCGTTCATGCGTCCGAGACGAAAACGGTTATGGGCGATTCTGCCCATGCGCTCCCCGAGACCTTCGAGGTCGGGAAGAAAATCCTCGCGGAGCGCCAAAAGAACTTTGTATCGGTGGCGGTCGAAAGTAAAAAGCTCTGCTTCGCTCTTCTCCTGATTCGGCGACTCCATCTCGAGACGTGACTTCAGCTGCACCGGCGGCCGCCCTTCGACGAGGTCGGCGAGCTCGGTGATGAACGCGTTCGTCGCTTGAGAGCGCGACGGGTCGCGCTCTCCGAGCGTGAAGACCTCTTCGAACTGGTCGAAGACGAGAAGGGGCCTCAAGACCTGATGCCGTGGGCTCCAAAACTCGACCTCGCTACGGTGAAAATATTCCCAGAGCGTTTCTTTCGCGAGCGGCTCGGGTGCTTCGACGCGCGCGTGGGCCGTCGCCTGAACGACGGCGTTCTTCACTTGAGCGATAAGATTGGGTTTATCAGACGAATAGTCGAGACGGATATAGACGGGGAAAACGTTCTCGCGGCGAAGACGCGGGAAGAGCCCGGCCTGAAGAATCGACGACTTGCCAAGCCCCGAAGGCGCGAAGAGGATGGTCAGGCGCTCGCGCTCCACCCGGCGAACGAGCATCTCGGACTCGAACTCGCGCCCGTGAAAAAACCTCCAGTCGTCCTCGCCAAAGGGCAAAAGTCCAGGCCACGGATTTTCGTCGCTGAGTCCGACGCCGGCCGGAAGTGAGGAATATTCGACGTTCATGCCGGACTCGCGCTGCGATAGCTGCGCTGAAACTTTACGACCTTATCCACGAACTCGGAGCTCGGCGCGCCATGCGGGACGCTTTCCCACACGGACGCGCCAAAGTCGTTCGGGAGCACGTCAATAGACGTCCCGACATCATCGACCGCAACGGGAAAAATGAACGGTCCCGAAGGCACGAGCTCTTTAGCCTCCAGTATGGCCTCGACCCAGTCGGGGCGGAAAAAAAATCTCCGCGCCGTCGAAGCCCGCCGCGAAAGAACCGGCACGAAGAGCGCACAGCTGCCGATCACGTTTCGGAGCTTTCGCTCCCACTTGCCGCCCAAGTCCAGGTCATCATTGCCGAAGATGACATCCACTCCGGCGCGATCGAGTGCGTCACGAATCGACGCGGCCGCGTCGCGATCGGCCTCCGCGTAGCTCACGAACACGGCCCCGGATTGCATGCCGGAGGACGAGACCAACTCCAAGATGGAAGTCAGCGTGTCGGACTCCTCGACAACCGGCCTGGGGTCGTGGACGCGTCGGTAAAGTTCGTCGATGAAGTCCAAAGCGCCCGTAGCGCGGATGATCTTCGCGCCTCCTCCGAAATGCTGAAGCAATAAGACGTCTCCTCGCCCTGTATTGTGGCCCCTGGCGGAGACCAAGTCGAGCTCAGCCTCGAGGCGACGGCCGCTCCTCGTATGACGCACGAAGAAGTTGGTGAGCCAATCGTCGAAATGGCTCCCGAGGACCAGAAGGTTGCTTCTCTTGAGCTTGTCCAGCAAGAGATTCGGGGCATCCTCGTCTTTCGACTGCAAGAGCCGGACGAACTCTGCAATATCATCCCGGGTCACAGCGTAACTTTGCGGCGTCGCCGAGAGACGGCCGAGAAGATGGAACACCGCGGGCCGCCTCACGCGGTCGAGCTCCCGGGGAAGATCCTGCTTGTCCGTGGGCGCATGAGTAAAAACGAGCGTTTGCCGCTGCCCGTCGAACCGCTCCTGATTGAGCGCTCGCTCGATCAAGAAGTCGAACGTTGTCGTGACGTACAGCTTGAAACTCGTAATCCGAGCAAGCTTCAACAGTGGCTCGGGCACCGCAAGCCCTTCGAGCTCTCGCAGCACGACGCGAAGACCGTGGTAGAGGTCGGAAACGTCGTTCGACCCAACAAGATAGCGCCGCGCCACCTCGAAGAGCTCCTCCCCGCGAGGCAAATCCCGCGCCGAAACAGCCAAATGGTCCGCAAGCCGCTCTGCAATAAGCGGATAAAGAAGCCTCCGCTCCCCCTCGTGCTCCACGAAAAGAAGATCCTGCCCCACCACCGGGATCACGGACTCCTCTTCAACGAGCTGGATCAACTGCTCCCAAAAACGCTCGGAATGAGCGATCACAAACCTCCCTCGACGCCAGGTAGTCATGCCCCGCGAACCGGGCAAATATTTTACCGACCCGGAAGCCTCCCGTGCAAACCCACCAAGTCCTTAACGCGGTGCCCCTTCGATCCGCCCAGCCCCCTCGTCCACGAGGCTCTGATACCCCACATCCCCAAGGCTTCGATACAGAGCCAGTGCCTCTCGACGCTTGCCTTGCGCTTCGAGAGAGCGCGCGGTGTTGTAAACGAGGTCAGAAGCGTCATACGGCGCAACCGGATCGATGTTTTCCGCCGCCTCTTCGAACGCGGCCACCGCGCCCCCGAAATCGCCGAGCTCGAAAAGCTGGAGGCCACGCTCGAGCGCTGTGTCTTCATGCTCGAAAAGAACATTTCTTCTGAAATAAACGGGCCCGTCCGGGAAAGGATCGACAAGGGCGCTCCGCACTTCGACGAGCTCGCCATCGAGGACGGCCGCCGCGCAATTTTCGTACACGACCTCGCCGCCGCGCACGAGACGGAGCCCGCTGCAATCCTCTCCGGTGGCGTAGTAAAACGCGGCGTCATCATCAGCGCCCACCGCTTCGACACCGCGAGGAATGTCGTCCTCGGGGGCGAGAAAGACGAGCTTTAAATCCTGACCATCATCCTCGAGCACGATATTGAAATGACGCAGCCCATCGCTCGTCTGAAACGGTCGCTGCAATAGAACCTGACGCGGCTTGCTCTCGGTGACGTGCACGAAGGAAGAGCCGCGACCGGACGGGGCGGTGCGGCGCACGCTCGCGTCGATCTTCTGGACCTCTTCGAGAATCCGATCGCCGATATCGGTCCCGAGGAGTGCTAGCGTCCGGGTCTTCGAAGCGCTGGCGCCTTCGAGCTTCCCGAGCGCGGCCATGACTTCGAAGCCTAGGTCGCGGCTTCGCGACCCGCGCGCAATACGCTGAGCCAATCGACGCAGCTGCTCGTAAAGATCGTCGAGCGGCGCGGGCCCCGCCTCGAGCTTCTCGAGCTGGTCGATCCATTCGTACAGCGCGCGCTGCTCGTTGACTTGCCTCTCGAGCGTCACGATAGGAACGCTCGCTTGCTCTGGTTTTTCCTCGGTCAAAAGGTCCGGATCATCGAGGAACTGAAAGATCGCTTCCACCCGCCGGCGAATCTCGCTCGCGCGAAGATCGGGATACATGGGAATGCGGATCTGTGTCATCCCGCCGCGAGCGACGACCCGAATCTCGCCATCCCCGTAAAACCCAACGCTCGGCGGCAACCCCGCGAGGCGCCCGACGCCCACCTCCATCGCAAGCAGACGAACGATGCGCCGGGTATTCGGAAGCTCCAATTCGGGAACGAACGCAGCGACGAAGAAAGGTGCGTCACGCTTTCGAGCTTCCACGACCGGGACCGTGAGACCATCGAGCTGCTCACTGCAATAACCGCAGCCCTCCACAGGAACGTAGACGAGAAGACGCCCTCCGAGAGCGTAGAGCTCACCGGTTTTCAAGTTTCCCGCATCGGTCACGACTTGGAACGAGGGGAAAGCGCCCGGAAGAAGCTCGAGGTCGGGGAACTTGCTCTGAAGCTCGGGGAACCGTCGCGCGTCGAGGCTCGCTTTGAGCGCATTGCGCGAGCGGAACAAACCCGACTCGAGGAGTCTTTCCTCGAGGCCGATTCGATCCGCTCCCGGGCTCAGATAAGCATCGAGCACGAGCGCGACACGCTCGCCGGAATCCAAGTCTTCGTCGTCCGCCATTAAAAGAAAAATCTCGGGGTCGGACTGCATTTTCGCCGCGCGCCTATAGGCTTTGCGCGAAGCGCGCCATTCTTCCTGCGCGGCCAACGCGTTACCGAGGGTTCGAAAATAGGCCGCGCGCCGCTCACGATAGGTCTCGCGGGCCTCTTGAATCATGTCCTCGAACAAGAGGCCTTTGGGAGGCAATTCGAGCTCTAGCTCGGGACGGAAATTCAACGAAAGCGCGAGCGCGTCGCGCGCCGCCGCTTCTGCACCCGCCGCGTCTGAAGCTTCGAGTTTCTGGCGCGCCTTCTCGTGCGCCGTATCCGCGCTGGCTTGAACGAGAAGCGCCAGAAGGACGAGGCTATTCATGCTTCCTCCGTTAGCTTCGCGAGACGTTTCGCGGCCGCGTCGAGCGTCTCCCTCTTCTTGCAGAACGTAAAGCGAAGCTTTTGAGCGCCGTCTTCGGGAAGGTGGTAGAAGCTCGAGCCCGGCACCGCGGCGACACCGACCTTCTCGATGAGATGACGGCCGAAGCTGACGTCGTCGGGGAAGCCGAAGCCCGAGATGTCCGTCATGATGTAATAAGCACCTCCGGGCAGGTAGCAACGAAAGCCCGCTTGATCGAGGCTCTTGACGAGTATATCGCGCCGCACTTCGTAGCCCTCTCGAAGCTTGTCGTAATACGAGGCCGGTAGACGTAGCGCCACCGCTCCAGCTTCCTGAAGCGGCGCGGCTGCGCCTACCGTGAGAAAGTCGTGCACTTTGCGGATCGCGCTAGACAGCTCCTCGGAGGCGAGCGCCCAGCCCACCCGCCAGCCCGTCACCGAATACGTCTTCGACAGGCTGTTGATGGTGACGGTGCGATCGGCCATCCCGTCGAGCGACGCCAAGGGAACATGCCTAGCGCCACCATAAACGATGTATTCGTAAATCTCGTCCGTGATCGCGATGACATCCCATTTCTGACAGAGTGCCGCGATCGCCTCGAGCTCCGCGCGCGTATAGACCTTGCCCGTGGGGTTGTTCGGCGTATTGATGATGATCGCGCGGGTCTTGTCGTTGAAGGCTTTTTCGAGCTCGTTTGTATCGACGTGCCAATCCGGCTCGTGAAGCTTGACGTAGCGCGGCACCGCGCCGGAGAGGATCGCATCCGGGCCATAGTTCTCGTAAAACGGCTCGAACACGACGACCTCGTCGCCGGGATCAACGATCGCGAGCATGGTCGATATCATCGCCTCGGTCGAACCGCAGGTAACCGTCAGATGAAGCTCCGGATCCACGTCCATCGCGTAAACGTCGCGATAGCGTTCCGCGAGCGCATCACGAAACGATTTCGCCCCCCAAGTAATCGCGTATTGGTTGACGTCGCGCCGTACGGCATCGACGGCGGCCTCTTTGATCTCGGACGGCGCGGCAAAGTCCGGAAAGCCTTGCGCGAGATTGATGGCATCGTGCTTCGCCGCCAGCCGGCTCATTTCCCGAATGACCGACTCGGTGAATTGAAGGGCTTTTCGGGAAGCTCGCGGACGGGTTTGGGACTCGGGCACGCTTTATCGTTACCTCGGAAGCGGTGGAAAGAACGACGGATTTCAGGGTGCCGCGGCCGCGGCGACCTCCGCCCCACCGTAGAGGCGACGATACAGCATCTGGTTTCGGAGCACCAGCTTGACGTATCTGCGCGTCTCGTCGAAGGGAATTTCTTCGATGAAAACTTCAGGGTCGATGGACATGTCCATCCCGGTCCAGCGCTTCACGCGATGAGGACCCGCGTTGTAGCTCGCGAGCGCGTAGTCCACACGCCCGTCGAAGCGGGCGAGAACGTCTTTCAAATAGCGCGTACCGTAGCGGATGTTGATCTCCGGATTGTAGAGCTCGCGCGCGCTGTAGCGGCGGCCCTCCTGTCTAGCGACCTGGCGTCCGGTCGCCGGGATGAGCTGCATGAGGCCGCGAGCACCGGCCCGTGAGCGGACGCGAGGATTGAACGTGGATTCCTGACGAATGAGCGCGGCTACGAGAAAGGGGTCGAGACCGCGCGCCTTCGCGTAGTGCTCAACGTGCTCGCGATACGGAAGAGGATAGAAGAGCTCCCACACCCCGCGCGGCAGCAAGTCGCCCGTCGCGGATACGTGAAAAGGGAACGCCTCGCGTATCGTGATGATCGTTTGAAGCGGGCGACCCTCGCTGGTGTGGATCCAGGCCGCCATCATGAGAAAGGCTGCATCATCCCGTTCGGGCCGCTCGCCATCTACCGCTGCCTCGGCATCCTCGAGCGCTCTTTTCGGAAGACCAACCGCCAGAAGCTCAGCGATTCGTTGCTGACGCTCGACGCGCTGAACGCTCATCGCGCCTGAAAGATCGATCCCCTTCCGCGCTTCCTCGATCGTCGCGATCGAGCTTCGCCCCCCTTGCATTTCAGAGAGATGCTCCAGCGCGCGCCGGCCATAGTAGCTATTCTGGTAGCCGAGCATGACCTGACGGTATAACGCGTCGGCACGTTCGAGCTCTCCGGCTTGCTGGTAAGCACGTCCAGCCCAGTAGAGAAGACGCGCAAGCTCGCGCGCCCGCGGCCGTTCGCGCGCGGTCTCCTCGAAGCCGCGCCCCGCCTCCCCGAAACGGCCACCGCGGTAGGCCCTCCAGTGCACGTGCCATCGCGCGTCGACCGTATGCTCTCCCTGGGGAAACTGCTTGATGACCTGGTTGAAGCGGGCGAGCGCCTCGTCGGGCTCGTCGTTCGATGCGTGGTGGTCCGCGAGCCGCATCAACGCCGCCGCCGTCCACTTGCTTCGGGGAAAGCGCGTCTCGAGCTCCGAGACGCGCGCGAGCTGCGTCTCCCGGCGTCGAAGCCGCCGTGCAACTTGTGCTCGATAGTAGAGTGCCTCGGGCGCAAGCTCGTCGTTCGTGACACGCTTGAAATTCGCGACCGACGCGCTGAGCCGACGGCGTCGATATTGACTGACCGCCATCCGCAGCCGGACGAGATCGACATCCGCAACCTTGCGGTAGCGTTGCAGCAAGGACGCGTAGCCGTCATATGCGTCGCCATAGCGCCCCTGCTCCATGAGAATCCCGGCGCGTTTCATGCCGAGCTCGTAGTAACGAGCCGGCTCGACTTCGGGAAGTTTGCTACGAAGACCCGTCAGGCGGCGTCCGCCATTCTTCGCTCGCTTGTGCCGCGGGAGCTCGTAATAAAGCGTCTCGAGCACATCGACCGCGTCCTGATGCCGGCCGAGGGCGATGAAGAGCTTCGACAGCTCATCGAGCGCGTCCCCGCGCGCCGCGTCATCGGCGCTTTGGGTCACCGGTTCGAGTTTTCGAATGGCTTCCTCGCGCTCACCCGTGGCTTTTAATATCCGGGCGTAACGAAGGCGCGCCTCGTCCGCCAAGGGGAAGTCCGGATGGGAAGCTTCGAGCGCGGCGAGTGCGGTGAGCGCCTCCCCCGGCTTGGAGGTTTCGAGCTCTCGCGCTACGTAGAAGAGCGCAAAGCCGTCGAGCTCGGTAGCATCAATCTCCGGCCTGCGGAACGACTCCACAGCCGGAGCGATCCGCTTCCTCTCGAGCTGGTGGACCCCCAAAGCAAAAGCGGCGAGGCCGCGTGTGCGCGGGGACTGGCTTTTGTCGTTCGAGAGCTCTTCGAGCCGGGCGGACTTCTCGTTGCGAGGCGTGCCACTTAATAATGTTGAGACTGGCAAGAGCGCCGGGGCCGGCTCAACAAACGGCGCCCACGGTAGCTCGATTGGGGCGAGCGCCTCGGGCTTTGACAGAGGAGAAGACGTCGGGGGCTGGGCAGTGAGCAGACCGAGAAGAATGCTAGCGAACACAAGGAAGAAGACCGGAGCCAAGACCTTCCCCGACCCTAGATACATCGGATTCCCCGCGCTCCTTTCTTTGTTTGGACGGGCGAATCCGCCGGCCTCCCCCGAATTATATTCTTCGATTGTAGCAAACGGACGGCCAAAAGCGTCCAAACCACGGGACGAAAAGGACTAAAGTATGCCCGAATGGGCACTTAGCCTGCTGGCAACCCCTGCCCCATCAGTCCGGAGTCGCCATCAGCAAGGATGCGGATCAGCTCGTCGTTGAAATAGGTCGATTGAGAGCGGACCGGCTCGGGGACGCGTTCTTTGTAGAGCTGCCGGCTGCGCTCGATATCATCTCTGAGCAGTCTGTAGATACCGTGGTGTGAGCGCCCCTCTGTAACTTTCGCTTCGTTGTACAACTTGATCTCGGAAACCAAGAGGCGCGCGAACCGCATGGCCTCTTCGTGTTTCTTGCGGGTATCCGAGTCCATCGAGTCCAAGTCGGGTGCCGCTGTGGCGGGAGGGGCGGCGGTCGGTGGGGCCTCCGTCGCGGGCTTGAGAGCAGCGACATCCGTGCTATTGAACATTACCGTCCCGGACGAGTCGGAAACGGCGGGCGCAGGAACCGCGGGCGCTTCAGTGATCGGCGGGGCCTGCTGTGGCGCCGCGTCTGCCGCTGGCGCCGCGTCTGCCGCTGGCGCCACGTCTGCCGCTGGCGCCGCGTCTGCCGCTGGCGCCACGTCTGCCGCTGGCGCCACAGGCTCGCCAGGCTTCTCAGCAGATTTCTGAGCGCTCAGAGCATCGAGAAGCTTCGAGGAATAAGCGGTGAGGATCTCGAGCGCTTCCGTCTCGTTGAGTGGATCCGGTCCATCACCGCTATCGGCATAGACGATCGCAGCGATACGATCGTGCAAGACGAGGGGCGTTGCAAAGATGGATGAAGGCAATACGTTGCCGACACGTGAGAGCAGCTGTATATTGTCCGGGTGCTTGTTGCTCTCACCAACAAAAGACGAACGCGAATTGATGACATCGCTGAAAACGGTATTGGCCGAAGTGGGAACCGAGATGCGCTTGATGCCTTCGTCGTTGAAGCCGGGACTGTCGTTGAAGCCACGGCCATTCCAACCGATGCAAGAGCCCCCTTTGAGAATGAAAAGCGCGACGCGCGGGGCGAACTGAGCTAGCTCCGCGAGAAGAAGCGTCAACACCTCGGTCAGCGACGTGCCTTCGTCGATCTTCGTGAGCGACCGGCGCACGGCCTTGAGCGAACCGCCTCCGCCGTCACCACCGCCTCCGCCGCCGGCCAAGCTCGAGACCTCCTGCACGAAAGCGAGAATGCGTTCCTCGTCGATACTCTCCTCGTACTTCGATATCTGATCTTGAAGAACATCGAGTTTCTTGAGGAGATCGTCTTGAAGACCGGTGACCTCCTTGCGGAGATCATTCGACCACGTCGACACGAGCGAATGAAATAAGGCTAGCGATTTGGCGCGAAGTTGATCGTCACTCATCGAGAGCTGTAGATGTAAGTCCTGCTAAGAGAGACATCTATGGCTGAAAGACCATATGCACCTGTCCCTACAATCGGTAAATCATTATGTGTCCTACTTTCACATAAGTCAACACGAACAAAGACGTTGCGCCGCGCAAGCACCGCCGACCGCCTCCTTGCTAGAAACCGGCGATCGGACTAAAATACATGTGAAGAAGAGCTTAAGGGGGCGCCCTGGGTTCGACGGAGATAATTGATTTCGAGGTGGCATGCCGAGCTCCCATCCCTCGTTAAACGGTGGGAAAACACACAATTGCTGACCAAGAGTTAGCTTTAGCCGCGTAAAAGCCGGCTACGTTCTCCCGGGTTTCGCCCGCCGTGCCCGGGAAGAACGTCATTCAGGTGGGCTAGCCGGACATTCGCCCCGCGTGTCCAGCGAAACTTAGGGGATAGCGACCATCAGGTCCTTGCCGGCTCCTAACTGATTGGAAGCGAAGCTTAACGGGAACCGGACACGCATGTAGAGGCCTCGGAAGAAGATCTTCGGACGCGGGTTCGATTCCCGCCGCCTCCACTTTTCGCGGCGAAGCCGCGAAAAGTGCCCGCCGTAGCTCCAAGAAAATCACGAGGGCGAAGGCGGGCTGCCCTCAATCGCGAACTTCCTGGATTTCATCGGCGCTGGCCAACCGCTTCCGCGACGCCGCCGATCCGTTCCAGATCGTGCTGGTGCGCGACATGTGGCTCACCGGCTTCGACGCGCCGAGCCTGCACACGATGTATCTCGACAAACCGATGCGTGGACATGGACTGATGCAGGCCATCCTTCCCGAAGGCTGTGCTCAAAAGCAGCTACACGGCTCGCGAGGCCGATGACATTGCCAACCTCGCCTTCATCGGCGGCAAAACCAATCGCCAGATTAGCGACAAATCGCCGAGCCAGTACTTCCCTGGTCTGGTCAAGAAAGGGGGGCTGCCTGCGTTCGAGGCTCAGTGCATTCCTACGAACGCCGAGGTCCTCGGCGTCGAGAAATATAAAAGTTTCCTTCTGGAGCGCCGAAGACTAATAGCGCAGCGTCTGAACACGTTCCTCGGAGTCACGCCGCCATAGTGCCTGAGGTTCATTTTGTGTCGGCCCGTCTGCAATGTGCGTGAGACGCGGTTCGAGGTTAGACTTGGGCGGGACGACAACATGGTTGACAGAAAGCACCTTAGAAACGCGCCCATAACCGAGGCGATCGTGGATATCCGCGTGAAGGCCCGCTCAGACCTCGACGTGGCAATCTTCGGCGAAGCAAGCGAGATGCTAGCCGCTAGGTTTCCCACGAAGGTCGAGCAACGTGTGTTCACGACCAAGGTCCAGTTCGGGGGAAAGTCCGGTATCCAGTCGACGGAGCACGATCTGCGTGGCTACATGTTCCGCTCCAAGGATGAATTCAACGTCGTGCAATTCAGGGTTGACGGCTTTACGTTCAATCGATTGAAGCCGTATACGTCCTGGAAATCGGTCTGGCCGCAAGCTTTGGAGCTCTGGAGGAAGTACCAGAATATGGCATTGCCTGTAGCAATTACTCGGATGGCGCTCCGCTACATCAATCATATTGCGCTCCCCTCCAGGGCACTTAGACTCGACGATGTACTCACGTGCCCCCCCCAGTTCCGACGAACCTGGGCGCGACCATAGCCCGGTTCACCACCCGTGTTACGATTCAGGCGTCTAATAGGCGTCTCGAGGCGCACATCGCACAGGCGGTCGAGCCGAAGCCAGATCACGACGGCGCAACGCTAATATTGGATATTGATGCATTCCGACAGGCTGAAGTGTTGCTCGAGGAGGACGATGTAGAGGCACGTATCG
>SMYC01000154.1 GCA_004356105.1 Acidobacteriota bacterium
CACGGAGCGGAGCCGGGGTCAAGGCCGCGAAGCGCCGAGCGAAGCGAGGGAAGCCTTTACGCCGGCGAGCACCGTGGTCTGCTGAGGGGGCGATGGCAGACGGTTTCTACCCACAGATTTTGCCGAAGACCCAAAAAGAAAAGAAGATGAAAGAAATGCTTTTGTTACTAAATTGTTGGGCCCTGACCACGTAGGTTAGGTGGCAACAACGTAGCGACAAAAGCGGTATCTTTCTTTTCTTTGCGCCTTTGCGTTACGCTTTTCTTAATATTGATCTAGCACTAATTAGCGGTGCGGCCCAGGCTTCGCTTGTGGGGGCTTTCGCGTCATGGTATTTTTCGGTTAACTCTTATGGGAACGACGTTATCGCCCGACCAGCTGGTGATGGTCACTATCCTCGTCAAGCTGGGCGTCATGGCCTCGATCGCGAGCCTCTTGATTCGCTTCGGTGCCTTCAAGAGCCTTCTCTATAAAACCGAGCTCTCCCTCAAGGAAAAGCTCATCTTCGCACTTCTATCGGGGATGCTCCTGTCTTCGGGTGTCATCGTTCGTCTTCTCTTGAACTACGACGCGGCCGATCTGTCGCTCTCGGGTACGGTGCTCGTCGGCTTGCTTGCGGGTCCTTTGACAGGAGCGGCCGTGGGTCTCATGGTGGGTGCGCCCGCCGCGTTCAACGGCGAGCTCCTCGCTTTGCCGCTCGGGGTGCTCTACGGTGTGAGCGGCGGTATCGTTCGCGATCTGTGCCGTAAAGAAGACATCTGGAGCTTTTCACCACTCATCTTCTTGAACCTCTACCGGATAGCCCAGACGGCGATCCGAGACCGCATCTTCGACTGGCAGGTCGTTATTTTCGCGGTCACGCTCGCCCTCGAATCCCTGCGCATTTTCGCCGGTTCGGAATTTCCCGGGCTCCTCTTCCATCTACCTTCGCAAAACCCCTGGGTCATGCTCGCTATTTACATCGCCACGCTGGCGGCACTCGGCATTCCTCTGAAAATTTGGAACAACGTCCGTCTCGAGCGCAAGCTCGCCGAGCAAGAAGTGCTGGTAGTCCGGGCCCGGCTCCAAGCGCTCTCGAGTCAGATCAATCCCCACTTTCTGTTCAACACGTTGAACTCTATCGCATCGGCGACCCGTACCAACCCCGAGGTCGCGAGGCGTCTCATCCGGAAGCTCTCGAGCATTCTGAGAAAGCTTCTCGAAGAGCAAGAGCACTTCGTGCCTCTCAAGGAAGAGCTCGAGTTCATCGACTCCTATCTCGACATCGAGTCCGTTCGCTTCGGCGCGGGCAAGCTCGTCGTCGAAAAGGACGTCGCTGAAAACACGCTCAACACCCTCGTGCCGTCCATGATCATCCAGCCTCTCGTCGAGAACGCTGTCAAGCACGGCATCTCGACCCGTCTCGAAGGCGGGCGCATCGTGATCCGCACGCGGCGCGGGATGGGCGCCGTCATCATCGAGATCGAAGATAATGGCGGCGGCCTTCCGCAAGGCGAGCGCGCCGCCGAAGGGCACGGGATCGGTATCGCGAACGTGAACGAACGACTGAGCGTCATCTATGGCGAGCAGTGCAAGATCGAGCTCGTGAGCGCTCCTCACGAGGGCACCGTTGCGCGGATCGAGATCCCCGACGTCGATATCTCCCATTTGCGAGCCAGCTGAGCCTTGAGCGTCCGTGCCCTCGTCGTCGACGACGAACAGCTTGCGCGAGAGGAGCTCTGTTTTCTTCTCGAATCGGTCCCGGAGGTCGAAGTTGTTGGCCAGGCGCAGAACGGGCTCGAGGCCGTCGCGCTCGTGGAACGGCTTGCGCCCGAGCTTCTGTTTCTCGATATCCAGATGCCAGGCCTCGACGGATTCCAAGTGGTGCGCGAGCTCATGGGCCGAGACGTCGTCCCTCGATTCATCTTCGTGACCGCCTACGATCACTATGCGATCAAAGCCTTCGAAGTCAATGCCGTCGATTATCTGCTAAAGCCCGTCGACAAAACGCGACTGGGCGAAGCCGTATCGAGGATCACCCAGGAAAAAGAGGGGAAGCCTATAGCAAGCCAGCTCGAGAGGCTCCTCGGAGCGCTCGAGCGGACGACCGCGCAAAAGCGCCTCGTCATCAAAGTCTCTGACCGCTTTCTGCTCGTCGATGCCTCGGACGTCATCTACGCAATGGTGGAAGACGGTGTCGTGACGATCGCGACGGAACGGATCACGGGTACATCGAACGTGCGCACGCTCGACGAGCTCGCGGCATCGCTCGACGATGACGTGTTCTGGCGCGTTCACCGCTCCTATATCGTGAATTTGCAGCGTATCAAGGAAGTGGTCCCTTGGTTCAACCGCACGATCCAGCTCAAAATGGCAGACCGGAACGAGACCGAGATCCCGGTATCGCGCTCCAACACGCGGCGCCTCAAAGAGCACTTGAACTTGTAACGGAACCGGTCAACGATCATCCCAGTGGCGGACGCCACCTGCGCGCGAGGAGCGTAATACCCGTGTCGGTTCGTGGCACGCGCTTTGCTACTCGATAGAGCAAGGAGGAGTCTATGACCCATGAACGCTGGCGAGAGCCCGTATCGACCCTACCCAGCCCGGAGCAGTGGGCCGCCAAAGAGATTGAAGGATGGCACCCGGTCGCCATCGAATGGACGCGCGAGCCCCAGCCGTCGGCTGAGGAGGCGCGCCAAAATCAACACCCTATCCCTTACGGATTACGCATTTCTGCCGACTGCAGCCATCTCGAGGTCGACCCCATCGAGAAAGAAGTCATGACGCTCGTCATCGCAATGATTGCCGGCGACCACCCACTATCCAAAATCGCAGCGGAGCTGAACCAGCGAGAGTTTCGACCCCGCCGAGGGACGGAGTGGACTCAAGTGAGCATCTTCAAGTTGCTGCCGCGTATCGTCGAGTTCGGTCCAGAGATAATGTCACAAGCGGCGTGGTCGAGCAGCAAGAAGGACCTACTCGCCGCCATCACCTGATCGGCGCCAAGCTTATGATGAGGTGAGGATGAAGTCCCAACCGGTTACAAAGGCGCCGCCTCTCAGATTCTTCCCCTTCGGATTACATCACGAGAGACCGGCTACTCCTTTATCCAAGCTCCATCCCCACCTCGCAAACAAGGGCACCAAGAACAGCCGTGGCCTTTAGGAATCGCCTTTTTGACTGAGCGCCGAGAATATTCGGATGAGCTCAATCTGTCAAGAACGATGTTTTGGCGTATGATGCTTTCTTGAATACAGTCCTATACGTCTCGATTGCCGCTTTCGTCGTGACGCTACTGAGCGGGCTGGCGGCGCTCTATCTGCACGACCGAAAAGCCGAAGTCTTCGCGTTTTGTGCCGGCGCGCTCATCGGAGGCGCGGTTATCGTGCTCCTCCCCGACGCGTGGCAATTGCTGGAAGATAGTGACACCGCGCTCGACTCGGACCTCGTATGGCTGTTCTGCGCCGTCGGATTTCTCAGCTTCTATCTACTCGAGCGCGGGAGCCTTGCCAAGGGGTCTACGCGGCTCGCGGGGCTCGGCGGCGCCATCGGCCTGGCAACCCACAGCTTCTTTGACGGCGTGGTCATCGGCCAAGGGTTTCGCGCGGGCGAGGATATCGGGGTCTCGCTCGCGCTCGCGGTCCTGCTGCACAAGTTGGCCGACGGCGTGAGCGCCGTGGGCGTCATGCTCGGCACCGAGCACAATGTGCGTGAGACGGTAGGAATGCTCGTCATCACGGCCGTGGCGCCGATTTTTGGGGCTATCGCGCAGTCTTTCTTGGTGCTGCCGACCTCACTCCTCGCACTGCTCTTGAGCTGGTTCGCAGGGATGTTCTTGTACCTCGCGGCGAGCCGGCTATTGCCCGAAGCGCGACGGGCGAGCTCATCCATGGCCGTCCCCGCGCTCTCGCTCGCGGGCGTCGCCGTGGCCTATCTCGCACACACTCTTTCCTAGTAGCAACGAGGCTAGGAATTCTGATAAAACTACCTCCTTGGGAGGCATCCATATGAAATCGACGTTCCTGATCGCGCTACTACTGGTTCTTTCGTTCGCCTGTATGGGCTACGCGCAACCTGTTCTCGGCACCATTGAAATTCCGAATTCGGGCGCAGCCGAAGCCCAGGACGCTTTCTTGGAGGGTGTCGGCTTGATTCATAGCTTCATGTGGGACGACGCCATCGAGGCGTTTCAAGAAGCACAAAAGATCGACCCGGACTTCTACCTCGCCTATTGGGGTGAAGCGGTGAGCCACTACGAAGGCCATCACTTCTCGGCTACCTCGACAGATCTCTCCGCTGGCCGCGCCGTTCTCAAGAAGGTCGGGACCACGAAAAAAGAGCGGCTCGAGAAAGCCCCGACAGAACGTGAGCGCGGTTACATGGAAGCGGTGGAGCTTCTCTTCGGTGCCGGCTCGCCGGAAGAGCGCTCGCTCGCTTATTCGGATGCGATGGGCAGACTCTGGGAGGCTTACCCCGAAGACCACGAAGCCGCCACACTCTACGCGCTGGCCTTGATGCGAACGAACGTTCGCGGCGAAGACAGCATCCGTGACGACATGAAAGCCGGGTCGATCGCGCAGTTGGTGTTTCGCGCCAATCCCGACCACCCGGGCGCCGCGCATTACGTCATCCACGCCTATGACGATCCGGTCCATGCGCCCATCGCGCTTTACGCGGCGCACAAATATTCCGAGATCGCTCCGTCGGCCGTACACGCTCTACACATGCCGGCGCACATCTTCGTGCAGCACGGTATGTGGGACCACGTCGTCGAGCGCAACACCGAGTCCTACGACGCCTCCGTCGCACGCGCGAAGCGCAAAGGCTTGTCGCCGACGAAGCACTCTTGGCACGCACTCTACTGGCTCCAATATGCCTACTTACAGCAGGGACAATACGCGAAAGCTCAGGAGCAAATCGAAAAGCTCCGCGTCATATCCAAGCGCGACGACGCGACGAGTCGGCAAGCGAATACGCTCATGCGCATGGAGTCGCTTCAGGTAGTCGAGAGCGAGAACTGGAAAGTGAATGACATCGACACCGTCCTAGAGCAAGTTCGAGGCACCGGAAAGATCGACGAACGCGCTGCCGCGGCTGTTCTTCTCGCGAACGGCATGAGCGCCGCGAGGAGCGGCGACCTCGCGAATGCAAAGAAATGCGCGTCTGGACTCGAGGACCTCACCGCAAAGATGGAGGAGGATGCTCCCGGTCGCGAGCAAATCAATATCTCCTGGAAGGAAGTGGAGGCTGTCATCGCCGAGGCCGAAGGCCGCAAGAGCGACGCCCTGGCTCACATGAAAGAGGCCGTGGCTCTTGCAGAAACCCTCGTTCCTCCGTCAGGGCCTCCGGGAGAGTCTGCTACCGATACGCCCGTGAAGCCGCCGCACGAGCTCTACGGCGAAATGCTCCTCGCACAAGGCATGGAAGAAAAAGCGCTGGAGCAGTTCGAGATTTCGCTTCTTCGCACGCCCAACCGGGCGCGCTCGCTTCTAGGTGGCGCGCGGGCGGCGGTCGCGAATGGCGAGAACGAGCTCGCACGGGAGCTCTACGAAGTGCTGGCGCACCTCGCGGGTGCCGGGCCGAACCTTCCCGGTCACGACGAAGCGCAGCAATTTGTCACGTCCAGCGAAGATCGGTGAGCCAGAGAAGATCCGTGAGCCAGAGAAGACCCGTGAGGTTGATGCGACCGAATATCATATCGATGCCGAAAGGCTGAAAGGCTTTCTCACCGAGATCTCCGCCTTCGGGAAACGGCCCGAAGGCGGAGTCTCCCGCCTCGGCTTCTCCGATGCGGACCAAAAGGCGCGGGCGTGGCTCGTCTCCGAAATGCGAGCGACGGGGCTCGATGTCTGGGTCGACGCCGCGGGAAATATTCACGGACGGCGCGCCGGGACCGAGCCCGGCCTTCCGGTCATTCTTTTCGGCTCGCATATCGATTCGGTCCCCGAAGGCGGGATCTTCGATGGCACGTTGGGGAGCCTCGGCGCTCTCGAAGTCCTGAAGACGCTTTCCGCGCTAGGCAGCGAGACGCGCCATCCGCTTCAGATGGTCGTTTGGGCTGACGAAGAGGGCGTTCATTTCGGCCAAGGGCTTTTCGGAAGCCGCGCCGCGACCTCGGGCCCAATTCGCGGCGAGCTCGATCTGACGGGCTCGGACGGCCATAGTCTCTCGGAGTGGCTCGAGCGCTATGGACAGCGTCCGTCGGAGATAGACTCGGCGGTCTTGAACCCGAGAGACGTTACCGCTTATTTCGAGCTTCACATCGAGCAGGGTCCCAAACTCGATCGCCAAGGCGTTCCCATCGGGATCGTCGAGGGTATCGTCGGTATCTACCGCTTCGAAGCGACCGTCGAAGGCTTTGCAAACCACGCAGGTACCACGCCCATGAACGAGCGGCGGGACGCCATGTTCTCGGCGGCAAGGCTCACGCAAGCCGTACGCGAAGAAGTGATGGCGAAGCCGGGCCGTCAAGTGGGCAATGTCGGCCTGCTGAAGGCCTTTCCTGGAGCACCCAACGTCATTCCAGGACGGGTGCAGTTTCCCATCGAGCTTCGCGATATCGACGAAGCCGTCGTCATGGAAGTGCTCGAGCGCATCCGTGGGCGCGCCGCCGTCATCGGACGGGAGGACGGCACCACAATCGGGATCACGCCTTTCGCCTCGGAGCGGCCGGCACCGACGGATACGGGACTCCAAGAGCAAATCCATCGCGCGGCACGTGGTCTAGGCCTCGATACGATCCGGCTTCCAAGCGGCGCGGGGCACGACGCACAGAACGTGTCTCGTCACGGCATCCCAACAGGAATGATTTTCGTGCGCAGCAAGGACGGCGTGAGCCACAATCCCAACGAGTGGACCGATTGGGACGACTGCGCGCGCGGGGTCGAAGTTCTCTATCGAGCGGTCACCGAGCTCGATGCCCGATAGCGACGGTCTCCTGGCGCGCGCGCGCGCGTTCTTGGAGCAGGACGTCGACCCGGACGATCGGGCAGAGCTCGAATCACTTCTGAAAGCAGACGATCGTGAGGAGCTGGCCGCCCGTTTCGCGGGGCCGCTCACATTCGGGACCGCGGGGATCCGCGGAATCCTGGGCGCGGGCGAAAGCCGCATGAACCGCAGCCTCGTCCTCCGTGTAACTCATGGGCTCGTGAGCTACTTGCTCGAGGTGGTGCCGGACGCAGCCCGCCGCGGTATCGTCATCGCGAGAGATGGCCGTCATCGCTCTGATGTCTTTCAGAAAGACGCAGCCGCCGTCGTCACGGCCCTCGGAGTGCGCGTCCACTGGATCGAAGGGCCCAACCCGACGCCGCTTCTCGCGTTCGGCGTCAAACAGCTCGGCGCCGCCGCGGGCATCGTCATCACCGCATCTCACAACCCGCCGGAATATAACGGCTACAAGGTCTATTGGGAGAACGGCGCCCAGATCATTCCGCCGGTGGACGCGGGCATCGCCGCCGCGATCGCCGTGGCGCCTCCCGCCAACGCGATCCCACGAGAAGAAAGCTCGAGCCTTGTCGCGGAAGTCGATCTCGCTGACGATTACCTCGACGCCGTCAACGGGCTCGCACTCTCGCAAGAGGCGGACACTTCGAGCTTCGCTGTCGCCTATTCCGCGCTACACGGAGTCGGACAACGGCTCTTCTTGGAAGCGCTCGGCCGTCGCGGCTTCAAGAAGCTCTTTCCCGTTCGCGAGCAGGGAGTACCGGATGGCAACTTCCCTACTGTGCGCTTTCCGAACCCGGAGGAGCCCGGAGCGTTCGAACTCGTCCTCGGCGAGGCCGAGCGTCACGGGTGCCCGCTCGTGCTCGTCAACGATCCCGATGCGGATCGACTCGGCGCAGCCGTTCGCGATGGTGAAGGACGCTACACCGCTTTGAGCGGCAACGAGATTGGCGTCCTTCTTGCCTCCTACATCCTTGCACGCACTCGAGAGCCGAAACCACTCGTGGTCTCTACGGTCGTGTCGTCTCGCATGGTAGAAAAGATGTGCACCGAGCTCGGCGTGCGCTACGCGGACACGCTCACGGGCTTCAAATGGATCGCCAACGAAGCCATGCGCCTCGAGGCTACGGAAGGATGCCGTTTCGTCTTTGGCTTCGAAGAAGCGCTCGGCTACACCGTGGGGACGGTCGTGCGCGACAAAGACGGCATCAGCGCAGGCTTGCTGCTCGCGGAGATGGCAGCGGGGCTCGCGGAAAACGGAGAGACGCTTCTCGATGAGCTCGAACGCTTGCGCGAGCGCTACGGCCGCTTCGTGAGCCGTCAGAAAAGCTTCACGCTGACAGGTAAGGAGGGCGCGCGCGCCATCGAAGACGCCATGCGGCGGCTGCGCGACGAGCCGCTCGAGCAGATCGCCTCCGAGCGGGTGCGCTTTCACGTCAAGGACGGGGTCTTGATCTATGACCTCGAAGCCGGCGGTCGGATTGCCGTTCGCCCGAGCGGCACCGAGCCCAAGCTCAAGTTCTATCTCGAGATCGTCGGCGCCGACGCCGCGTCTCGACTCGATGCCATGGAACGTGACCTGCTCCGGGTCGCGGGACTCGACTCGCTCTAATTCTAGGAAACCCCGTCGCAGCGGCACTGGCAGCTCTCATGAACCGGCGCCACACGAAAGATACCCTGACGCTACGGGCCGTCATGCTGCAACGCATCATGGACGACGCGCGAAAATTGTTACTGACGAATATGATAGAAACTTAGCCTCCTCCGCAAAATCTGTGGGTTGCATTGGGGAGTAAACTCGGCTAACCAATTGATAATAAACACCTTCTTCCCAGCGCACGCGGCTTGGCTTTCGTGTGTGACTTCGCGCTTCCTGAAACCCGGGTGCCCGGAGCCC
>SMYC01000155.1 GCA_004356105.1 Acidobacteriota bacterium
ATGCTGACCGTCATGACGGAAGCCTTGGATGCGCCCGAGGGAAGCCACGTCCGTTTCCGTGTTACTTCGCGTGACACGACGGACACTACCGCGCTCCTCGAACGGCAGGTCGTCGCCACCGGTTTCCGTCTCGCGCCGATCGTGCAAGAGCTCTCGCTGGAGGGGATGGACAGCGGACGCTACGGGGTCGTCGTCGATTTGTTGGACGCCGACGGGATGGTTCTGGATAGCCGGCGCGAGGCCTTCGAGATCACGCCCCGGACGGCGGTAGTGCGGCCGGGCGTGCGAGGGAGCTGGACGGAAATCTCACCCGAGATTCCCGGCATGGTGCAATTGGCCCTCGGCCATCAGTACCTCAACCTCGAGCAGAGAGACCGGGCCCGCGAGCTCTTGCAGGCCTCCGTCGCCGCCAACCCGAGAATGCCGCCGGCACGCGAAGCCCTCGCCGCCCTCCTCTTGGAAGAGGACGAAGTGGACGAGGCCCTCGAGCTCATTGCGCCCATGCGGCAATTCATGCCCGATCGTTACGAGATGTTGGTCCTTCTCGGTGAAGCTCACTTCAAGCAGCGGAAATACGCCGAAGCCAAAGAGGCCTTCGCACAGGCCGCGGGGACGCGCCGCCTCGAGCCCCGTTTGATACGCATGCGGGCGCTCAGCCACGCGGAGCTCGGAGAGCTCGATCAGGCGATTGCGCTCGTGGAGCGATCGCTTGCGGCGAACCCCAATCAATCCGATTTGCAGGAGCTTCTGAGAGAGCTTCAATCCCGGTAAACCTGAAGCCCGTGGATAGGAAGGTAGCGGGAGGATTGCTGAGCCGAGCGTTCTCGTGCAAGGGTCTTGTTGTCCTGGCGTGCATGGTACCTTTCGTCGCGGCCGCCTCACCACTGCAGCTACGCGACGCCCAACGCCTCCAGCAAGAAGGGAAGCTTCAGGAGGCCATCGCGGTTCTCGAGCCGCTGCTGAAGAGCGAGCCCGACAATCTCGAAGGCGGCTCGCTCCTCGCCTGGCTCTACACGCAGACTGGTGAGGTCGATCTCGCTATCGAGGAATATCGTCGGCTGGCGCATCGCTATCCCGAGCAAGCTGATTTCCACAACGGCCTCGGTGCCCTCCTGTTTCGGACGCGGCAGCTCGACGAGGCTAGACGGGAGTTCGAGATGGCGCGCTCCCTCAATCCCGGACACGCCGTGCCTCATTTCAACCTCGGGCTCTTGAGCCTCGAGCGAGGAGCGTTCTCTGCTGCCACCGCCTAGTTTCAACGAGCCGTCGAGCTCGAGCCCAAGCGAGCGGTCTATCACCTGAGCCTTGCGCGAGCTCACCGGGGCGCCTTCCAGTTCGAGCAAGCAGCCGAGGCGTTCCGGCAAGGGCTCGCCCTCGACCCTCCCGAGCGCTTGGCCCGCGGCGCGCGGTTCGAGCTCGCTGTCACGCTCAAGCACCAGGGTCTTTCGCACGAGTCCGAGAAAGCGTTCGAACAGATCCTCGAGCTGAATGTCGACGATGTGGAAGCGCGGTTTCAGCTAGGTCGGCTCTTGAGCGCGATGAATCGTTACCCGGAGGCCGAAGAGCAGTTTCGACGGCTGGTCGAGATCCGCCCCGAGCACGGGCCGGCGCACTTCATGCTGGGGCTCGTCTCGTATCGTCAGGACGATCCTCAGGGTGCGCTTCAATCCTTTCGCAAGCTCCTCGAGATCGAGCCGGACCATGCTGAGGGTCGATACTACGTTGGTTTGATTCTCCAGAAGCTCGGCGAGCGCAACGCGGCCCGGGGAGCCTTCGAGCATGCCCTTCGCAGCGACCCCGAGCACGTGAGCGCTAACTACAACCTGGCATTGCTCCTCGCCAAGCTGGGCGAGAAAGAAGAATCCCAGAGGAGGTTCGAGCTCTTCCGCGAGCTCAGCGAGAGCCGCGAGCGGCTGGACTTCCTCGAAGAGCGGGTACGGCTGAATCCCACCAACGCAACGTACTACTTCGATTTGGGAGAAGAGCATTCGCGACAGGGCCGGACCCGAGAAGCGCTTCACGCCTACCAGAGGACTCTCGAGATCGACCCCAACTTCGCCGCCGCGGATGTTGCCCTCCAAGACCTTCTCAGTAGCTCGAACCGTTAGCGGCGCGAGATGCGCATCGCGTTCGCTCGGGCCTCGTTGATGTTGATGTTGACGCTGGCATCCGTACTCGCTACCGCGCTCAACGGGAATGACGGCGCCCGGTTCGTGGATGTTACCGAAAAGGCGGGCATCACCTTCGAGCACCGCCACGGCGGCGGTGGCGACAAGCACATCATGGAAACGGTAGGAGGTGGGGCGAGCCTTTGGGACTACGATGGCGACGGTGACCTCGACATCTATTTTCTGAACGGAGCACCTCTTCCCGGATACGAAGGGCCGCAGCCCCTGTGGAATGCTCTTTATCGAAACGACGGCGGGCGCTTCGTCGACGTTACCGCGGAGGCGGGCTTGACGGAGCCTGGTTACTCCATGGGATGCGTGGTCGCCGACTATGACAACGATGGCGATCTCGATCTCTACATCACGAGCTTTGGAAAAAACCGCCTGTACCGCAATAACGGCGATGGCACCTTCGCCGACGTGACGGAGCGAGCAGGGGTCGCCGACGCGCGGCTTGGCGCGAGCGCCGCTTTTGGAGACATCGAGGGTGACGGCGACCTCGACCTCTACGTCACCAACTATGTCGCCTACACTCTCGAAAACTCTATTTATTGCGGCAACCGAGCGGAAGGCATTCACACCTATTGCCACCCGAACAACTACGAGGGCGCCTTTGACGTGCTCTACCGGAACGAAGGTGACGGCACCTTTACCGACGTTTCAAGCCGCGCCGGGATCGACTTACCGGGGGGCAAGGGCCTGGGCGTGATTTTCGTCGACCTTGACGAAGATGGCGACGCCGACATCTACGTCGCGAACGACTCGGTCATGAATTTTTTCTTCAGGAACCTCGGTGACGGCCGCTTCGAAGAGACCGCTCTGTCTCTGGGTGTGGGCTTCAGTGAAGACGGGCGGCCCGAGGCGGGCATGGGGCTCGATTTCGGAGACTATGATGGCGACGAGGCGCTGGATCTCTTCGTGACCAACTACGAGCTCGAGACCAACACCCTCTACCGAAACCTGGGTGACGGCACGTTTATGGACACGACCTATCAATCCGGGCTGGCCTTACCGAGCCTTCCCTGGGTGGGTTTCGGGACGGGGTTCTTCGATCTGGACAACGACGGCGATCAAGACCTCTTCGTCGCCAATGGGCACGTCATGGACCACCCTCAGTCTCGCTCGGACGCCACCAGCTACGCGCAGAGGAACCAACTCTACGAGAACGATGGAGGGCATTTTTCCGACATCTCCGCGGGGGCCGGCGAGTACTTCCGCGAGGAGCGCGTCAGCCGCGGAGTCGCTTTCGGTGACTGGGACAATGACGGGGATCCGGACCTACTCGTCGCGAACAACAACGCGGCACCCGATCTACTTCGAAACGACAACGATAGCCTGAACCATTGGACCTTGCTCCACCTCGTCGGTCGCAACAGCAATCGTGATGGCATCGGCGCCTTCGTACGCTTGACCGCCGGGGGCAAAGTCCAAGTGGACGCGGTGCGGTCGGGAGGGAGCTACTTGTCGCAGAGTGACCTGCGGCTTCACTTCGGGCTGGGTGCGTCCCCACGGATCGATCGTTTGGAGCTTCGCTGGCCTTCGGGCCTCGAGCAAGTCTTCGAAGATCTTCCAGGCGATCAGTTGCTTCTTATCCGAGAGGGCGGCGAGCCCGAAGTCTCTCCTATGGTTCGTTAACAGGCTCACGATAGGGCTTGGCCTGTTTGTAGAGCTCCAACCGCCGGCGCATGGCGGTGACACGTTCTTCCGGTCCACCAGCGGCCGCGGCGATCGCTCGCTCTGCCGTCACGACGGCCCGGTCGAACCGGCCCGCGGCGGCATAGGACGCCGCTAGCGTGTCGAGAGCCGGGGCGTCCTGGTGGCGTGTCAACTCCACCAGACGCTCGGCAAGGCGGACGGCCTCGTCCCCATCGCGCATCGTCGCGTCTTCGATGGCGCTGGCGGTGGCCAAAACCCACGCGAGACGGTTCAAAGGAGCCACCCAGTCAGGCCTCAAGCGAACGGCTTCTCGATAGTGTGGGAGCCCCTCATTGAGGCGCCCCGACAAGCTCAGGGCGTTCGCGAGGTTGTAGTGTGCCTCGGCGTAATCTGGTCTGAGCTCGAGAGCCTGCTGGAAGTGACCGGTCGCCTCTTCGATTCGGCGAGCCACGGCGAGCGACATGCCGAGATAATAGTGAGCCTCCGCAAAGCGCGGTTCGATCTCGAGGGCGCGACGGAAGTGGACCATGGCCTCCTCGAGCTCTCTTTGTGACATGAGCGCGATGCCCAAGTTGTGGTGCCCTTCGGCAGAATCGGGATCGGTCGAGAGCACTTCGCGAAAGCGCTCGATCGCTTCCTCGACCTTCCCCTGCCCTATCAAGGCGATGCCGAGGTTGTTGCCGGCATCGACGAAATCGGGCTTCGCCTCGAGCGCGCGGCGAAAGTAGAGGACGGCCTCGTCGAGGTCGCCCGCCGCCTCGAGGGCGTTCGCGAGGTTATAGTGCCCTTCGGCAAAGTCCGCGTCGGCTTCGATGGCGCGGCGAAAGTGCTCGATGGCCTCCTCTTTTCTTTCTTGGGAAACGAGGGCGACACCCAGGCTGTTGTGCCCTTTAGCGAAATGCGGCTCCATCTCCACCGCGCGCTCGTAGTGGCGGATGGCTTCTTCGACATCACCGCGCGCCGCGGCAGCGATGCCGAGCGTATGCAAGGACTCGGGATCTTCACCCAGGATCGCGGTCGCCCTCAAAGCCACTCTCTCGGCCTCCTCCAACTTTCCCGCCCACGCCAATACCTTCGCTAGGTTTTTGAGCGCCATGCCCTGCGCCTCGTCGTCAATCTCTCCTTCGATCTTCCTAGTGACGACGGCGACGGCGCTATCCCTCCATCCGTCGGGCGGTTCGATGATACCCATTCGCTCCATCGCCTCCACGAGCTCTACGGCTAGGAGCCGGTAGCCCTTGTAGTCGAAGTGAACGTGGTCGAGGAAGGAGTCGGCGCCCGTAATACCGTGGGGAGAGATGCTCTCCACTACCTTGCTGAAGTCGACGAGGGGCACGTGGCGCTCCGCCGCCACTTCCCGCACCACTCGGGTGATCGACGTTAAGGCTCGCAAGGGACAGATGTCCTCGTCGAGGGCTTGTTCGAGCGCTTGCCTGGCATCCTCGTAGCGCTCGAGCTCGAGGAGCAGACGCCCGCGCCGGTAATGAAGATCGGCGTAGCGATCGTCGATGGTCGCGGCCTCGTCGAGCGATTCCAGAGCCCGCTCGAGCTCACCCGCCTCTCGCGCTTGCTCGGCCGCCCTGTAGAGTGCCGCGAAACGCTCCATCTCACTCGAGCCCAAATCCTCTCGATGCTCGCTCTTGAACGGGGAGCAATCCTTGAGGTTGGATGCGGGCGTGACCAACACCACCTCGGCGCCGGCCGAGCGGGCGATTTTGATCATGCGGTCGAGGTTGAAGCGAAAATGCGCGATAGTGCGCTCTCGGAGCTCGTCGTCGCGCGTGTAATCGCTCGGCCCCACGGAGTGCTCCAACAGGGGATCCACCTCTGCTCCGAGCACGGTGGGCGACGCTTCGGATCTCGGGGCCCTCACAAGCCTATGGACGACGCTGTAGAGGCGCGTGCGGCTCGCCGCCGCCCCCAGGCCGGTAACCAGCCGCGGCGTCTCGATGAGCGTGCGATAGGTTCGCTCCTCGAGAAACTCGTTGTGACCAGTATAGACGATGAAGAGGTCCGGCTCGTATCGGGCGAGCTCCTCCATCACCACGGCGACGCGGTAGCTCGCGTAACTGATACCACCGGCGTTGATCACGTCGAAGCGGCGCTTCGAGTCCAACTTTGGCAGGAGCTCACGCAGCCAACCGCTGAAAGAAGCGGTATCGTCGTAAGGCCGGCCATAGGTGGTGGAGCCGCCCAAGTTGAAGATCCGGTACGTTCCCGAAGGCTTGTCGCGCAGGAACCGCTGCTCGTTGAACCAGCGCAGCTTGTTGGCTGCTGTGACCATTTCGACGCGTCCGTCAGATCTCTGCTGCTCGACATAGAGCGGCACGTTCGCGGCAAATCCGACATAGGGGTCTTCCTCATAGAGGACCGGCCGAATGCCAGCGACGGCGAGGACGACCTCGATGAGCAGAAAGAAGAGGATGCACGCCGCAA
>SMYC01000156.1 GCA_004356105.1 Acidobacteriota bacterium
AGTTAGTTTAGCTACTTTTGATCTGGTCGCGCAATCCTAAATTGCTGATTAGGCGGTGAAGGTAGTTGGGGTGCAGGCCGAGAAACTTGCCGGCTTCGGTGATGCTGCCCGAGGCGTCCCCAACGGCGTCGAGAATGAGCTTCTTCTTCGCTTGCGCCACGGCCTCGTGGAAGGTGGTCGGTGCCGGGCCGCCGTCCCGCTTCGACTCGACGAGCATCTCGGGGAGGTCTTCCGGAAGGATGAGCTCAGTGGCGCCCAGAACGATGGCGCGCTCGATGGTGTTCGAGAGCTCGCGGATATTACCCGGCCAGTCGTGACGCTTCAAAATAGAGAGCGCCGATTCCGAGAGCCCGGCCACGGGCCGTTTCACCTTCTTGCTGAACTCAGCGACGAAATATTGCGTCAGGAGCTCGATGTCTCCCGGGCGCTCCCTCAGAGGAGGCAGCTTCAGCTTGACTACGTTGAGTCGGTAATAGAGATCCTCGCGGAAGTTGCCGTTCTTGACTTCTTCCGCGAGCTCCCGATTGGTCGCCGCTACGAGGCGGATATCCACCGATAGCGGCCGAGTCCCGCCGACGCGCTCGAACTCACGGTCCTGCACCGCGCGAAGAAGCTGGGATTGGAGCGCAAGAGGAAGCTCTCCGATTTCGTCCAGAAAGACGGTTCCACCATTGGCGATCTCGAGCTTGCCTTTCTTCTGTTGGATCGCGCCGGTAAAAGCGCCCTTCTCGTGGCCGAAGAGCTCGCTCGCGAGAAGGTTCTCGGTGAGTCCGGTGCAGTCGACCTTGACGAGGATTCGGTCGCGGCGATCGCTGTTGAAATGGATGGCCCGTGCCGCGAGCTCCTTTCCCGTGCCGCTCTCACCCTCGATGAGCACGGTCGTATCTGTCGGCGCGACGCGCGCGATGATCTTTTGCACCGCTTTGAGCTTCGGGCTCTCGCCCACCATGTCATGGTCGAGATCGAATTCTTGCTGCAGCCGGCGATTTTCGGCCCGCAAGCTCCCGAGCTGGCGCGCCTTTTCGAGAGCGGCCGAGGCCACGCCCGCGAGGCCCATGAGAAGCTCCATCGCGTCTTCGGGAAAGGTCGTGCCGGGCTCTCGGCTGTCGAGGTAAAGAGCACCGATGACACGCTCTTCGATGGCGAGCGGGAACACGGCGAGCGAGCGGACTTTCGAGGCAATGAGGCTCTTGCCTGCCTCGCCATCCTTCGCGACCTCGTTGCTCAAAATCGCGGTGCGCTCGCCGAGGACTTTTCCGAGCACCGTCCGGCTCACAGCGAAAGGCGTTGGACGCATCGTCATGACGTCCAGATTCTCCGGATCGTTACCCATCAAAATGGCGCTTCTTTCGGCGGGGACGAGCTTCACGAACTGATTGAGAATCTTGTCGGGGAGCGCGTCGTCTTTCGTCGAGCCGAGAAGGCCAATGAGCTCGAGCGTGGCGCCGAGGGCCTTTCGGGTTTCCGCGTCTTTTAGCCGCGCATCGCTCAGGCGTTCAGGCTTCAGGTAGACGGCGTCTTTGGTCCGGAGCTGAACGGTGGCGCCCGTCGGAAGTGGGACATCCTCGAGCTCGAGCTCTGCTGCTGCGGGAGGCTCGCTCGGATCGGTGAAGAGAAAGCTCGCGCCGCCGAGCGAGATGCGATCCCCGGGAGCGAGCGCACGCTGTTTGACCGGAACGCCGTTGACCGAAGTGCCGTTGTGGCTATCGAGATCCACGACACGGAATCCGTCCTCCGTTTTCTCGAACCGGCAATGGTGGCGCGAGACGTATTGCGCTTCGATCACTATGTCGTTTCCGGGCTCGCGGCCAACGCTCGTGGCGTCCGCCTCGAGATCGACGACATCCCCCGCCGTCGGGCCCGTCAGCGCGATGAGTTTTGGATGGTCCTTGGATTTCATTCCAATGCTTGAGGCTCCCTTCGAGGAAACCGACCGCAGCCCGCTAATTTACCGGAACGCGACGTTTGAGCTCCTCGAACCAATGCAGAACGACGTGCAGCCGGTCCGCCGCGTTGTCTTCTTCGCTGCGAATCATAACGAAGTTTCGGCCGTCAGGCGTAACGTCATAGTTGGCGTAGAGAGAGCCCGCCTGATCGAACGGCGCGTCCATGAGCACCCGCGGCCTCGCAGCATCGAAGGAAGGCTCGAGCACGATATCCGCGACCATGAGGCTGGTTCCGCTTCTAAAGAAGAGCTCCTTGCCGTCGCGTGACCACTGAGGCTCGTTGCCCGATTCCGTCGAGACTTGCCACCGCCCTTCGGGACCAGGAAAAGCCCGCACATAGACCTCCTCACGGCCGGACTCGTCGGAGGTATAAGCCAAGAAGCGTCCATCAGGAGAGAAAACCGCGCCCGCCTCGTTGTAGCTCGAGCTCAGAAGTGGCGTCGTCTCGCGATCGGCGAAATGGAGGAGCCACACGTCGAACTGACTCTGTGGATCCAGTACGGTATAGGTGAGGGTGCCGCCATCGGGGCTCCAGCTGGTCGCATAGAGAAGAGGACCGTCGGGCGTGAGCCGCTCCGCGTTGCCGCTGCCGTCGGCCGCCTTCCAGTAAATCGCGTGCGCGGCGTTCCGGTTGGAGCTGAACGTGATGCGCTTGCCATCGGGTGTCCAGATCGCCGCGCCGTTGCTGCCTTCGAACGTCAACCGGGTGAGGTTTCCGCGGTCGAGTTGGAGCGACCAGATGTCCGCCTCGTCGCCGTCCTGCACCGTGACGAGCAGAAATTGGCCGTCGGGCGAGAGCCGCGGCACCTGAAAAGAGTGGCGTGGGGGGCCGATCGGTCGAGCGACCTCGGCGCGGTCGATGAGCAGCATCGTCGCCGGTCCCGTCGTTACGGCGTCCGCGGGGACGTAGAACAGCGCGCCGTCCTCGGAGAAGTCGTAGAACGCCGCGCCGGTACGCGCGTCCTGCGCAACGTCCTCCACGACGAGCGAAGCTTCCGAGACCAACGTGCGCGAGCCGGCGTCGAAGCCCGCCGCGTACAGATCGCCGTCCCGCAGAAAAACGAGATGTCCCGTGCTCGCGTAGCGCGCGTAAGAGCCGTTTTGGACGAGCTCCTTCACATCGCCCGTGTCGAGCGCCACGACGGCGACGGCGAAACCGTCATCGTTCCACAAGGTCACGAGAGCGTGGGTTCCTCCCGGCAGCACGCTCGGCCAGCGATGCGCGCGTATGGAGGCGTCGCCGACGTCGGTCACCGACGCGCTCGCTCCACCGCTCGCGGGGACCGCCTGTAGCCCGCTCCGGCTCGACGGAGAAAACAGGATGGAGCCGTCGCTCCAGCTCGCGCCGCGAGGCGTCTCGGCGTCGGTGAGTGTTTCGGGCGTGCCGCCGAGTAACGAAAGCGTTTTCAGCTTGCCTTCCACGAAGAAACCAAGGCGGTTGCTCGAAGGCGCGAAAAACGGAGCGGTGCCGCCTTCGGTGCCCGGAATCGGCACGGTCTCGATTTGATCGAGCTCTCGAAGGTAGAGCTGATTGCGGGCCCCTCGGCGCGAGCCGTAGACGAGCCGTTCGCCGTCGGGGGACACCGCGAGCGCCGACGCGCCGTTCAGGGAGATCGGGGCAGTTGGAGACAAGTCGAGCACAAACCGCCGCACGACAGGCCGGGTGCGATCTAAGGTGGGGGCGTCGTGCGCGAAGAGCCAGACGAAAAACGGTAGCACGAGGATGACGGCGACGAGTGCCCATCGCGAAACGCCGGTGCGCTCGGTTTTTGGCACGGCGTCGACGGTGAGATCTTCGAGCTGGATCCGTACATCACCGATGTCATGGATGCGATCGTGGGCGTTTTTCTCGAGGCAGCGCGAAAGGAGTGTTCCGAGCGCGCGAGGCACATTGCTCGGGAGCCGTCCCCAGGGCGGTTCTTCTTTGAGAACCGCGGTGAACATATCCGGGAGCGTTTCACGGGCAAAGGGGTGCACGGCCGTCAGTGCCTCGAACAGACTCACCCCGAACGACCACACGTCGGTGCTCTTCGCCATCTCGTGGCCACGGGCTTGCTCCGGGCTCATGTAGCCCGGCGTCCCCATCACGAGCCCAGGACTGGTCTCGCCGCCGGAAAAGGTCTTTGTCTTCGAGCCTGCGACACGTGTCTCGGGCAACGTTTTCCCCAAACCGAAATCGAGCAGCTTCACCACGCCATCCTCGGTGATTTTGACGTTCGAGGGTTTCAGGTCGCGATGAATGATCTGTTTTTCATGGGCCGCCTCTAGAGCCCGCGCGATTTGCAGAAAAATGGCGCGCGCTTCCGCGACGGTCAACGGGGCACGTTTGATTCGCTCCGCGAGGGTTTCGCCGGGAATGAGCTCGAGCACGAGATACCAAACGTCGTCTTCGTGCTCGAGGCCGTGAATGACGGCGATGTTGGGATGGTTCAGTGAGGCGAGAATCTTTGCTTCGCGCTCGAAGCGCGCGAGCTTGTCGGGATCCTGGGCGAGCAGAGAAGGTAGCACCTTGATCGCGATCTCGCGGCCGAGCGTGAGATCGCGGGCCCGATAGACTTCGCTCATGCCACCGGTACCCAGGCGGCTCAGGATCTCGTAGCCGCCGAGTTGGGAGCCGGATTCGAGGGCCATTGGGACGAGTTTCCTCTATTTGCCTTTTGGGATCAAGAACTTGCGTGGCCGGACCGGTGGTGTATGGTCTATTCATGGTCCGGCGCGCCCTCGTCCTGCTCACCGTCGTCTTTTGGAGCGGGTCGGCCCGAGCCGCGAAGCTCGAGTCGTCGACGGAAAAAGCATGGAACGCTTATATCGCGTTCACCGAAGCTCGGATCGATTCCGAGCTCGGGAGCCCCGACGGATTTCTCCTGATGCAGTTTCTCGATCCCTCGGAGCGCACGGAGTGTGAGCGGGAGGTTCGAGCCGGTGACGTCTGTGTCTTGGAGCGCCACACGCTCGACGACGAAGGCAACAAGATTGCCGTGCCGTATGGGATGATCCATCACTGGTATGGGACTGTCTACGTTCCGGGCGTCTCCGTCGACCGCGTCATCGAGCTCGTTCAAGCCTATGACAAGGCGGCGAACTATTACACCGAAGTCGAGGATTCGCAGCTCTTGTCTCGGGAGGGCGACCAGTTCGATATCTTCCTTCGGCTACGGCGCACGAAGGTCATCACGGTCCACTACGCCACCGTGCATCGCGTCGACTATCACCGCCGCGACGATGCTCACATCTCCTCCAGAAGCGTGGCAACAAGCATCCGAGAGATTGCGAAACCTGGAGAGCCAAACGAGTCCGAGAAGCCGGAAGGCGACGATCGCGGTTTCTTGTGGCGCCTGAACTCCTACTGGCGTTTCCAGGAGACCGAGGAGGGCACGTTCGTGGAGTGCGAGTCGGTGAGCTTGAGCCGCGACGTGCCGGCGGCGGTGCGGTGGCTGGTTAAGAATTTCCTAGACTCCGTCCCGAAGGAATCGCTCGAGAGCACGCTTTTTCAGATTCGAGACCGGCTTCTGATTAGGTAGGCGGTCCGGGTTGCTGCCTGCGGCTAACTGAACGGATAGGGGTTATCCCGTTAGGTTAGGGGCGCGACCACAGATCCTTTCCTTAAAGCCCTCTACCCTTTAGGTTTGTGAATCTCGTCTCTTGGTATGTTCGTTGCACCCTTCTTTGGCGTTTCACCGAAAGGAGACATTCATGGACAATATGGTGCTGGCGAACCTGGTCGCGCGGCCCTTCCGCAGTCTTTCGAGTGTTGTGGGTATCGCTCTCGGAGTTGTGTTGATTATGGTTCCGTGGGGCTTGCGCGCGGCATGCTCCTGAGCTCGGATGAAAATCCCGCTCTCCACGATGCAGGATCTTCTCGGTGTCAGCGAGCACGCGTCGTGGATTCTCGTCCAAACAGAGGTGGATGCTTCTGTCGACGCGGTCGCGAGCGCCATCGAAACCAAGTTCCCCGGCAATCAGATCGTCTTCACGCGCGACATCCCGGGGATGTGGGCAAAAGGCATGCCGAGCCTTCAGGTGTTCTTGAACGTCGTGATTGGACTCGCGGTGTTCATCAGCACGTTGACCATCTTTCTCTCGCTCTACACCGCCATCACCGAGCGGACGCGCGAGATCGGCATCTTGAAATCGATGGGCGGCTCGAAGTCGTTCATCGTGGGCGCCATCGAGACCGAGGCCTTCTTGTTGAGCATCCTTGGAGTCGGTCTCGGTGCGCTCGTCTCGGTCGTCATCAAGTGGGGCATCATGACCCATACGTCTCTCATCGTTCGGTTCGAGTTGCAATGGCTTCTCGCCGCGGCTTCACTGGCCGTGCTCGGCGGCACACTCGGCGCTTTGTACCCCGCGCTCAAAGCAGCGCATCAGGACCCCGTGGAGGCTTTGTCTTATGAGTAGTGCAACGACGTTTCGCGATGTTCCGGCGACGATGAGCCCCAGCAGGGTGGCGGCGCCCGGCGCTCAGTGGCCGAGTCGGTCTGGAAGTCCTACCGGATGGGCGGCGGCGACGTTCATGCGCTGCGCGGGCTGAATGATATGATCCAGGCGCAGTCGAATCTGACGACCCTTCAAGCAGGGCTTCAGCAAGTGAAGTCCTATCCTCAACTCGGGATCGAAGACCCGCCTGAGCGCGGATACTTCTATCTTTAGCAATCGAAGGGTGGGGAGACGAAAGTGAAGATGGAGATCCGACAGCCCGAGACGCGCATCTTGACGATACAGGGCGGGGAATATCTCTTGTACCAGCCGCGGATCAAACAAGCCGTGGAAGGGAAGCTTACGGAGGCGGACAGAAGTCGATGTTCTCTGGAATCCTGACGGGCTCGCCCGGGGCGATGGCTGGACTCGAGGAGGACTACCACGCCGAGAGTCTGGGTCTGGTCGCGCTCGGTGGGCGCACGGTCAACCAACTGCCCTTCGTGGCGAAGCCGGATGCCGCCGTATACTGCCAGCAGATCGAACTATGGATCGATACGACGCTCTGGCTTCCCGTGCAACAGAGTTGTCACGAAGCGAACCAGTCCGTCATCACCTTTACGCTCGAGGACGTTCATCTGAACGCGCCTCTTGCCAAGGACACCTTCGAGGTCGAGATCCCGAGCGACGTCGAGCGGTTACGAAACTAGGAGAGACCATGAAGCACACTGTTGGTTGGATAGCCGCCGTCGCCGCGATGTTCTTGCCGCTCAAGTCGGCCGAGGCCGCGAAGCTCCACGCCGACACCCTGACCGCGTGGGGGAGCTATGTCGAGCGGACGGAAGCGAGGATTGCCACCGAGCTCGAGTCGGGTGAAGGATTTCTGATACAGGATTCTCTTCCGGCAGCGCAGTCCCTCGAGGCGAAACGCGCTCTGCGTTCAGGCGAGGTCTACACGGCGAAGCTCGAGACGAAGGACGCGCGCGGACGCAGCATCGATATACCGAAAGGGATGGTCCACCATTGGATGGGGAGCGTCTTCATTCCGGGCGCCGAGCTCGACGTTCTGCTCGCGTGGCTACAGAACTATGACGACCATCATCGCTACTTCGACGAAGTGGAATCATCGCGGCTCGTCGCGCGTGAGGGCGACGACTTTCGCATTTTTCTGCGGTTCAGGCGAAAGAAAGTGGTGACGGTACACTACAACACCGACCACTTCGTTCGATACGCGCGCCACGGCGCCGGACGGGCTTCGAGCGCGAGCTACGCGACGCGCATCGCCGAGATCGAAGACGCCGGGACGGCGCGGGAGAAGGAAAAGCCCATCGGCGACGACCACGGCTTTCTCTGGCGCCTCAACTCGTATTGGCGTTTCGAGGAAGCCTGGGGCGGCATCATCGTCGAGCTCGAATCGGTCAGCCTGAGCCGCGGCGTGCCCGCCGCGTTGCGTTGGCTTGTGGGCGGCTATCTCGACTCCATCCCCCGTGAGTCCCTGGCCGCCACGCTCGTGCCCATCAAACGTGAAGCGCCTCGTACGCTCGTGACCGAGTGGGCTAAGTCCAAGCCGGCGGAGACGGTCGGCAAAGAGCACTGAGCGCTTAGCCTCTCTCGGTCGCCGATACGACCGGCCTTCGTCTCGTCGCGCGTGGTCCGGATTGTAAGGTGCTGTTGAAGTCCGGGTCGGTCACGATGGAAATATAGCCCTCAGGCCGTAGCGGACGCTGTGAGGTTCATGGCACCTCGATAGAGGCAGTAGAGGCCGCCCATTTGAATCACATGGTAAATGTCGTTCTGGTTGACGTGCTGATAGAGCGAGAGCTTGGCGACGAGCACTAGGAGCGCCACGAGGCTGACCGATATGGCCCCTTTGAGCCAGCGGATGCCTTCCTGGCGCGCCGCGTCGCTCGCGGCGTCCCGGCGGACCGCGGAACGGACGCCAGCAGCAATCAAGAGCACCGACCCGATGGCGATCGACCACAAAGTGAGATCCCAGACCCGTTGCCAGTGGTCGCCCAGCGGAACTCGGAATCCATGCGCCGTTCCTCCCAGGAGCGCCGCGATGGCCGTGACCAGAAAGCCCGCCACCCATAGCTTCGACCGGCGCCAGAGCGGCGCGGCAAACCACAGGCACAGCGCGGCGAGTGCGTAGTCGGTCAACATCGTGACGGGCTCGAGAATCACCATAGCGGATACTTTCTACAACGAATAAAATAGCTTGGCAGCCCCCAGCTTGCTAAACCGGATGAAACGATCAAGGAGAACCTACATGCGAAGTCAGAGAGGTTGGATTGTAGTAGCCGCCACCATACTACTGGTGGCGGGAATGGGACACGAGTCTTCGACGTTCTCGCCAAAAGGGAGGATTTTCGTCTCAACCGGTTGAGCTTCACGGCCGGTTTTCGATTCTAGAGCTCGTTCTTCCGGGGTCTTCGGAACACGGCCCTTTTTCCATCCTCTCGGGGAGATATCGTCATGCTCTCACGACGACTCATGGTACTGACCTTCGTGGTCTTGGGCATCCACCCGCTCTACGGTCGCGACAAAACGGACATCGTCTACTTCGTCAACGGCGATGTGATCCATTGCGAGATCAAAGGGCTCGCGCGCGGCAAGCTCACTGTCAAAAGCATTGGATTCGGCACTATCAACATCGAGTGGGACAAGATCGCGCACATCGAGAGCGAAAATCCTTATCAGTTCGAGCTTCAGTCCGGGATCCGCTATCTGGGCGCGGTTGCGCCCGGTGAAGAGAGCGGGAAGATCGAGGTGCAGACGCTAGCGGGGACCAATCGGCTGGACCAGGCGCGCATCGTTTCCATCGAGCCGGTCGAGGAGAGCTTCTTCGAACGTTTGGAAGGCTCTATCGATATCGGCTACGACTTCACGGTTGCTTCGAGCGCGACGAGCTGGTCGCTCAATGCGGAGACGACGTATCTAGGAGAAAACTACGACACCAAGATCGCCTTCGATTCGCTCTACAAGACCCAGGAAGGCGCGGAACCGGTCAACCGGCAGCATTTCGACATCACCTATTCACGTCATTTTCGGGGCCGCTGGTTCTCCGTCGGTCTCGGACAGATCCAAAAGAACGACAATCAAGCTCTCGAGTTACGCGGTCTCCTCGGAGCGGGGATCGGCCGAAGGCTCGTGCAAACGAGCCGGACCACGTTCTCCTTGCTCGGCGGCACGGCGTTCTCGAACGAGAAATTCACGGATACAGACTTCATCCAGAACGTCGAGATCTTCGGTGGCGTTCTCTTCGACACGTTTCGCTTCAACTCCCCCGAAATCCAGATCACCGCGAGCGCGCTCTTTCTTCCGAACGTTCTCGATGCGGGTCGCGTGCGGATTCAAGCCGAGGCCAAGCTCAGGCTCGAGCTCTTCAAAGATCTCTTCTGGCAACTGAGCTTCTACGAGAGCTTCGACAGCGATCCTCCGAGCGCTCTCTCCAATCGCAACGACTTCGGGGTCACGACCTCATTCGGCTGGAGCTTTTGACGCGGTGAGCTTATAGCTGATGACGGCGCCGAGTAGGCCCGCCATGAAACCGACGGGCACATCGACCGCGTGGTGATAGCGGGTATAGACGCAGGCCACGCTCATCCCGAGCGCGAAGAACCCGAGGAGCAAGGCGGGCTTTCGCTGGAACGGAAGAAGGCCAAATACGATACCCCACGCCCCAGCCACATGCGCGCTAGGAAAGCACCCGCCGGACACGGCACCATGCTCGATGATCCTCTCGATGATGGGGACAAAGAGGACGCCTGTAAACGGCGTCATCCCCGCCATGAGCTCCGGGTTTTCCCATGGGCCGCGCGCGGGAAGATAGGGGTACCAGATAAAGCAGAGTAAAAACGCGGTGATGACCGAGGTCAGCGTCGTTTGAAACCCTGGAGCCGGTTTGGGCGAGCCGCGCGAGCCCATCCACGCGATGCCGACGCCTCCGATGAGGATCAAGTAGTAGGAGAAGTAGAACGCGTGCATGAGCTCGTCCGGCACGAGGCCAACCCAGCCGTTCATCGTCAACGCGGGGAGCTCGCCGAAGAGCCATCGATCCGCCGCGTAGAGATGGCTTTCGAACCAGTGCGGCGCATGGCTCCACATCGCGTTCACGGTCTGGGTCCCTTCCTCGAAATAGAACAAGATGAGCAGCAGTGGATAGCTATGACGCAAAAAGCGGAGCCCGTCGCGAAAATGGCCCCTAAGACCGGCGTGGGGCACGGTCTCCCATCGGCCACCGCGCGGCGGCAGCAGGACGATGGCCGCGAGCACGAAAACATGCAGCGCAAGAATCGAAGCGGGCGCGGGCATCTTGGCGTAGAAGATGACGGTAAAGATCGCGATGATGGCTGTATAGCCAAAGACGATCCCATCGAGTGGGGTGAAGCGATTCTTCAAATACACGCCTGCGGCCGCCGCGCCCGCTTCGCATTCTAATGAAAATTTTTCCATGTCACCTCTCTGAATGGATAGGATGGCCTAACCCATCGGATAGACGCCGCGGGCCCCGGCTCCGATTTCCCCTGTTTTCTGCGCCGCGCCGGACACGGCAAGGCTCTTGCAAAGGGTATGCCTGGAAATGGCGACACTCGCCGCCGCCGTACAACAGGGAGGAAGTGTGAGAAGAGCGTTACTCGTGTTGATGACAACGGGGGCTTTGGTCTGGATGATTGGATGTGAGACGAACCGAACCCCGCTCACGGCTCCGGACGCCGATCCGGGCAATCCGGTGGGGTCTTGGGTACTCCAATCGTTCGAGCGGAGCGACGGTAGAGTCGGGCCGGTACCCGATCCCGGGCAATACACGCTCGATCTCGGCGAGGACGGACGCGCGCACATCCGGGCCGATTGCAACGTGTGCAATAGCGGCTACGACGTGACGGGCTCGAGCCTTTCTTTCGGGCTCATGGCTTGCACGCTCGCCGCCTGCGCCCCCGGCTCGCTCGAGCGGGACTACCTGGAAGCGCTCGGCTCCACGTCGATGTTCCAGGTGACCGGGAGCAGCTTGGCACTCGCCTATGACGGTGGTGTCCTGAAATTCCAGGCGCCGTAGACCACAACCGAGGGCCGGCACTCCGTCAGGGGCGCCGGCCTTTTTTTGAGCGGTTTTCCTGTGCCTCGTCATTATTGATCCGGCGAGGACGAACAGCCACGCGAAGCGAGAAGCGACGGTGAAACGAGGCTCGAGTTCGTCTTTCAGCTTCGCTCGAGGAGTGTCGGGATGACAGTCTTGCCCCACCGCACCCCTCATTAAGGCCCTAAAAACACCTATTGGGAGAATCTCAGAGGTGGCAGGCTGGCGCGGCCGTCGGCAACAGCTACTCCCTTTACCTACATCTACCGCGCGAGCCCTCGACCTTAGCACGCTTGTCGGAAAAGCAAGAGAGACAGGTAAAAACATTTGACAAGCACCTTTCGGCGTGCACATTGTTTGTAGTTGACAAATCCGAGGGAGATTCGAGTGCTCAAGAAAACTAGGTTGATGTTGTGCGTTCTTTTCTACGCGAGTGCCGCCGGGGCGCAAGACTACAAAATCGAAGTGAGTGGCTATGCCGGTTGGACGTTCAGTGGCGGTGTGCCGATTGACGATATCGAGTTCGAGGGCGATACCTTCAACCGGATCACGCCGAAGAGCGGCGGCTCATACGGTCTTACTTTCGGTGTTTTCGTCACCGAGAATGTCGAGATCGAGTTCGCGCTCGACCAGCAGCGCAGCGTGCTCGAGGCTTCGGGGCGCGGCAGCAAGCGTGAGTTCACCGACATGAACGTAAACAACTATCATGTCAATTTCGTCTACAACTGGGGGGACGACCGCGACGTGATGCGGCCTTTCATTTTCGGAGGTGTAGGCGCGACGCAGTACAAGCCTTCCGATGTCATGGGCAATGTTGTCGAGAGCAGCACGCGTTTTTCGAGCAACTGGGGCGGCGGCCTCAAGATGTATTCGTCGCGCAACGTCGGCATCAAGATCATGGCACGTTGGACGCCCACTTACATCAAATCCGATCCGGGCGGCATTTGGTGCAGCCCGTTCTGGCCGTGGATCTGCTACCGGGTCGCGGACACACAGTACTCGAACCAGTTCCAGCTTGCGGGCGGCATCACGCTTAGGTTCTGAGCGAGCGGTTTGACTAGCAAGGCGATCGACATCCAGGCCCCCGAGCTGATGCGCGCCTTCCCAACCTCCGAGTTCATCCGGGGGTTGCGTTTTCGCCTACGGGCGGAAGACACCCTCGACGTCAACATGACCTGTGGTTTCAGCGTACCTGACCGCGATGAAGGTTACGGCGTGGAGATCCGTCGTGGTGTGGCGCAGTTCTACGAATACCTGCCGGACGATGCGGACGTGGTCCTTCAAATGGACCGCTCGGCACTCGACAATTTGCTGACCGGAAACCTGGAGGCGCAGGGTATCGATGGCGTCCACGCGGGAAATCCACAAGCGCTCCTGGCGGCGCTTTTTGAATCGGGGAACGCCAGCCTCTCAAAGGGGACCGCAGAGGATCTTCAGCGGTTCCTTGGCTATTTCGATCCGATCAACCGTGAGCCTATTCCTCTGACGGTGCGATGAGGATGGGAAGCAGTATGCTCGACCGAGGGCTTGTTGCGACGGCTCTTCTGTTGATGATCTCGGGTGGCGCAGCGGCCGGCCAGGACGCCTCGGCACCCGGGAACGTTGCCAGCCAGGAAGGGGTCGGCTACGACGGCGACGGTGTCGTCGACGAGGGCGACCTCGCCCGCGCTGCCCAGAACCCGGTCGGGGATCTCATCAGTCTGCCGTTCCAGAACAACATGAGCTTTGGCGTCGGCCCCGGCGACCACGTCCAGAACGTGCACAACGTTCAGCCGGTGGTACCGATCGGCCTGGGCAGTCGCTGGAATCTCATCACCCGCGCCATCCTGCCCGTCATCAGTCAGCCCGCTCCGGGAATCGATCGCACGAACGGCATCGGCGATCTGAACTCACGGCGTTCTTCTCACCGAAGAAGCCAAGCAAGTTCATCTGGGGTGTAGGACCTTCGGTAGGCTTCCCAACGGCGACCGATGCCGTTCTGGGTTCCGACAAGTGGAGCGCGTGTCCCTCCGCTGTCGTGCTCACTATGCGAGGAGCGTGGGTGGTCGGAGCTCTGGTCAACAACGTCTGGTCGTTTGCCGGCAACGACGATCGTAATGACGTCAACTTTTTCTTGCTGCAGTACTTCGTCAACTACAACTACCCGAGCGGCTGGTATCTCACGACGTCGCCCATCGGCACGGCCAACTGGGAAGCCGACAGAGGCGAGAAGTGGACCGTTCCGTTCGGTGGCGGCTTCGGGAAGGTGTTCAGCATTGGCAATCAGCCAGTCAACGCCAATACGCAAGTGTTCTACAACGTGGAGAAGCCGACTAACGGCGGCGGCTTCCAGTGGCGTTGGCAGATCCAGCTGCTGTTCCCAAAATAAGCGCTGGCCCAGGGATCGGAAACCGGTCTTTTTGATGGCTCCGAGACGGCTCCGCACAAGCATGAGGTGCTGAGTCGCCTCTCGGCTCAGTCATTTGATTCCCCGCCAGGCCGGACTCGATACCGGCTCCCACTTTCCCCGCACTCTCCATGTGAGGCTCTTCAACTCGGAGCTACGGGCCAGATTTTGCCGTCCGCAGGAACAGGAAGATCGCCTCTTAGGTCCCACGTATCGGTTGGGCCTTCCAGGCGTTTCCTTCAACGCCGCCGGCGGGCAGCACCTCCCGGAAGCAAACGCCGTTCACTTCTATCCTCGGGTGACGGTTCCCGTTCTCATGATCAACGGAAGCCGTGACTACGGCAATCCAGTCGAGGAGTCGCAGAAAGTGACGTTCGATTTGCTCGGTACTCCCGACGAGCAGAAGCGGCACGCGGTGTTCGACTCCGGGCATCTACACCACCGGAACGATATGATTCGAGAGACCCTGGACTGGCTCGACCGCCATCTCGGCGAGGTCCAGCACTAGGCGCTTGCCGACGGCCTCGACTCAGGGGATCGGATGGCCGGCGAGGGGCGCCGTACCGCAGACCGGCGCACCCGACGAATACGTCGAATATAGGGTCGCGTTCGACTCGACGCGCCCGGTCGATGCGTCGATCACGGAAGTGATCGAGACCCTCTTCATTGCAATATTCCTCGTCATCCTCACGGTTTATGTTTTTTTGCAGGACGTCCGCACAACGCTCATCCCCGCGGTCACGATCCCGGTCGCCCTCCTGGGGACCTTCAGCGTCATGCTCGCGATGGGACTTTCGATCAACACGCTGTCGCTATTCGGGATCGTGCTCGCGATTGGCATCGTGGTCGACGATGCTATCATCGTCGTCGAGAACAGCATGCGTCTCATCGACGACGAGGGCCTTCCCCCCAAGGAGGCGGCCGCCAAGGCCATGGAGCAGGTTACAGGCCCGGTCATCGCGACGACACTCGTGCTGCTTGCAGTCTTCGTCCCCACAGCGATGATGGGCGGCATCACCGGCCGGCTCTACACGCAGTTCGCCATCACCATCTCGGTGGCGACCGTCTTTTCATCCATCAACACGCTGACATTGAGCCCGTCACTCTACGGCCTCTTGCTGCGCCCGTCGATGAAGAAGCGCGGCTGGTTCTTCACGAAGTTCAACGAGTTCTTCGATCGCACCACGAAGCCCAGCACGGCCTACGTCCATATGTTCGTGCGCCGCGTGGCTCTCATGATGGTGTTTTTCGCCGCGGTCGTTGGGGCCACGG